>QFNN01000001.1 GCA_003240855.1 Sphingomonas sanxanigenens | reverse complement strand
TGCGGGCGGGCTCACGCCGTTGCGGCCCGGCACGTTGGTCAGATAGCCGCTGCGATAGGCGAGCGAGCCGCGCAGCGAGAAGCGCTCATCCTCATAATAAAGCGTCGCATTGGCGCTGTGCTTCGACAGATTGACCAGCGGCTGCGTGACCGATGGCGCATTGGCGGCCGTCGACAGCGGGTAGGTGATCTTCGAATCGACGTAGGTGTAATTGGCCTGCACCCCGGTATGCCGCAGCAAGCCGGGAAGGAACTTGAACGGCGTCTGGAAGCCGACTTCGACGCCCTTCAGCGATCCGCCCGGCGAGTTGACCGGCTGGGTGACCGTGAACAGGTCCGTCGGCTGCACCGTCGTCCCGTTGAGGAAGCTGTCGGGCAGGCCGAGCTGGTTGAACGGAATCTGCTGCGCCGTCGATGCGACGAAGCTGGATATATCCTTGTAGAACAGCCCGACGACGATCGCGGATTGCGGCGCGAAATACCATTCAAACGACAGGTCGTAATCAGTCGCCTTGGTCGGATCGACATAGGGATTGCCGCGCGTATAGGTGCGGTTGCCGCCCGAAATGCTGAACGAACCGCCCGGCGACAGATTGCCGAGGTCGGGTCGCGCCATCACGCGCGCAATGCCGGCGCGGGCGATGAAATTGGGCGTGATGTTGAGGCTGACATTGGCCGAAGGCAGCCAGTTGCCGTAGCCGCGGCTTGCCTTGATCAATGACGGGTTGGCGGCGCCGCCCGAATAGCCGCTCGAATATTGACGCGTGTCGACATAGCGGATTCCGGCGTCGCCGCGCAGCTCCATGCCGCCGATCTCCGTCTCGAAAACCGCTTGCGCGAAGCCGCCGAGATCGCGTTCGCGGACCTTGCGCCAGTTGCCCTGAGCGCTGTTGTTGTTGATCCCGGTCAGCGCATAGATGCCGCTGTTTGAATAGATGTTGAGCGTGCTGGCGAAGGCGTCGAGACTGGGGATGACGAAGCTGCGCGGCGTGCCGTTGGTCGGCGTTCCGCTGCTGATCGAATAAAGCTGCGACAGCGAGGCGAGTTGCCCCGGCGCAAGCGTCGGAACGTTCGTCTCGCTCGTCCGGCGATATTCCTCGCTGCTGTAGCTGTAGCGCTTGTAATCGCCGCCGACGCGGATCTTGAGGCCTTCGATCACGTCGAACTCGACCTGGGCCCTGCCCACGCGGAAATCATTGTCGACAAATTGCGGGCGCAGGCGGATTTCCGAGAGAGTGAACGCATTGGGATTGGCGACGTTCAGATTGCCATAGCCGAGAGTCGGCATGCGGCCGTCGGTGAAATCGAAATTATAGCCCTGGATGTTGTTCGCATCGAGCGTGATCGTCGTCTGGATCGGGTTCGAGAATTGCGAGCGCGAATAGCCGCCGAGCAGGTCGAAGCGGATATGCTCGCCCAGATCCTGATGCAGATTGGCCGTATATTGCTGGAACTTGGTCTCCAGCTTGTCGAAGCGCGATTCGACGCGGACGTCGACATTGTTGAACGCGCCTTTGACGAGGCTGTTGGTGGCGTCGACCTCGGCGCCCGGCAGGATCACCGTCTGCGGCTTGCCCGTGCCCGACCGGCTGAACGAGATCGCCTCCAGATATTGTTCGGACCTGTTCGACTTGAAGTTGGCGTAGAGCGCGTCGATCGTCAGCAGCGTATGCTCGGTCGGCTGGAACTGGATCGATCCGGTCAGGCCGAGGCGCTTGGTCTTGTAAAGATAGCTGTCGTAGCGCGGGATGCGCGGCGCGAAGAAGGCGAAGCCCTGTTTCGCGCCAGACGGCAGCGTTGAAAGCGCGTTGAAGCCGCCATTGTCGGTGCCGCGTTCCCAGCGCACGGTCGAGGGGCCTTCCTCGCGGATGCCGCGCTCGCTGTAGGCGGCGGAGAGCAGGATGCCGATCTTGCCGTCGGCGAGCTTGGCGGAAACAAGCGCGGCCAGGCGCGGGTCGACTGCGTTGGAGAGGTCGTTGAGGCCGACCTGGCCCGAACCGGCCAGCGTGAAATCATCCTTGTAGTCGAAGGGGCGGGCGGTCTGGAGGTCGACGGTCGCGCCGAGCGAGCCTTCCTCAACATCGGCCGATGCGGTCTTGCGGACGGTGATCGCGTTGAACAGCTCGGACGCGAAAACGTTGAAGTCGAAGGCGCGGCTGCGGTTCGCGCCGCCCGACGAGTCAGCGCCGCCGGTGGTCGACAGGCCCTCGATCCCGTTGATGCGGACGCGGGTGAAGATCGGGCCCAGGCCGCGTACCGTGATTTGACGCCCTTCGCCCTGATCGCGCGTGATGGTCACGCCCGGGATGCGCTGGATCGATTCGGCGAGATTATTGTCGGGAAACTCGGCGATGTCCTCGGCTTTGATGACATCGACGATGCCCACGGCGTCGCGCTTGGCGTTCAGCGCCGAATCGAGGCTGGCGCGAAAGCCCGTGACCACGATCTCGTCGGTCGTCGCGTCCGCCGTGCCGGCGCTTGCCGTCTGCGCCTGCGCCGCGCTGGCGACGCCGGCCGCGAGCGCGAAAGCCGAAGCCGCCCCCAGCCATGCCGTCGCGATAGTGCCGCCTGCCCTTTTCATCAAAACCTCCCCTTTTTATTTGATGACACCGGTATCATCAATCATCGGCACAAAACCGCGATCGACCCTCCGGGTCTTAAAAACCAGAATGTGGCGGAATGTATCTGCCCCATCCTCCCTTGCCGGCCATCTTGGCGATGGTCTCGTTTGCGGTTAAGTAACCGGTGTCATAAAAATGAAGCGGCGCTTGGCCGCTGTCAAGAAGCGAGTGGAGCCTGCCTGTGAAACCCAAGTTTTTCGTCGCTTTCGCTTTGCTTGCCGGCACTGTGGCGGGTGCGGCTCATGCCGTCCCCGCCTTTCCCGGCGCAGTCGGCTGGGCGGCGGAAACGCCGGGCGGGCGCGGCGGGCGAATCATCCGCGTAACGACGCTGGCGGCCAGCGGCCCCGGTTCGCTGAGCGAAGCGATCGAGGCGAAGGGGCCGCGCATCATCGTGTTCGAGGTCGGCGGCGTGATCGATCTCGGGCGCAGCGTGCTGACGATCAGCGAGCCTTTCCTGACGATCGCCGGGCAAACCGCGCCGTCGCCGGGCATCACGATCATCCGCGGCGGAATCGACGTGAAGGGGCATGACGTGATCGTCCGCCATATCCGCATACGCACCGGGCTGGACGGTCAGCCGATCCGCAGCGGCTGGGAAGCCGATGCGATTTCGACCGTCGGCGCGCATGACGTGATCGTCGATCACTGTTCCTTCCTGTGGGCGCTCGACGAGAATATGTCGGCTTCGGGGCCGCGCTTTTCGGGCGATACGCCGGAAAGCTGGCGCAAGGGCGCGTCGCACCGCATCACTTTCTCCTACAATATCGCGGGCGAGGGGATTGCGAACGGCAGCCACCCCAAGGGCGAGCACAGCAAGGGATCGCTGATCCACGATAACGCCACGCAAATCCTGATCTACCGCAACCTCTACGCCCATAATTACGAGCGCAATCCGCTGCTCAAGGGCGGCGTGCAGGCGGCGGTGGTCAATAATCTGATCTACGATCCGGGCCAGCGCGCGATCCATTACAACCTCATGGCGCTCGAATGGGCGGGGCATCACTACCTGCCGGGCGAACTGTCGGCGGTCGGCAATGTCCTGCGCGGCGGCCGTTCGACCGAGCCGCTCGCCTTCCTGATGCTCGGCGGGGCTGGCGATCTGCGCTATTACGCCAAGGATAATGTCGCGGTCGATCGCGTTGGCAACCCGCTGCCTATGTTTGGCCGTTACGGCGTCACCACGGCGAAACTGGTCACCGTCGCCGAGCCCGATGTCTGGCCTGCCGGGCTCGCCGTGCTGCCTTCCGACGAGGTCGAGACCGACATTCTCGCCAGGGCCGGCGCGCGGCCGTGGGACCGCGATGTCGACGACGCCCGCCTGGTCTTTGACGTCGCCGAGGGGCGCGGCGAGATCATCAACGACGAAAAGCAGGTTGGCGGCTATCCCGACGTCAGGGAACCGACGCGTGCCGCCTTCGATCCCGCCGCGTGGAACCTCGACACGATGGAGCCGAAATCAGGCGTCTATCCAGGCCAGCACGCCGTGCACGAAGTCCAGTCGCCGCAGGGCAAGAAGGCGCACTGAGCGAAAGGGCGGCAGGCTCCGCCTCAGCGCGCGAGCCAGCCGCCGTCGACTGCGAGGATGTGGCCGTTGACATAGTTCGACGCGCTGGAAGCGAGGAAGATGGCCGCGCCGCCCATATCGTCGGGCGCCCCCCAGCGGCCGGCGGGGATGCGATCGAGGATCGACTTGTTGCGCACTTCGTCGGCCTGCAGCGCGGCGGTGTTGTTCGTCGCGATATAGCCCGGCGCGATTGCATTGACGTTGACGCCTTTGGCCGCCCATTCGTTGGCGAGCAATTTGGTCAGCCCCGCCACGCCCGATTTGGACGCGGTGTAGCTGGGCACGCGGATCCCGCCCTGGAAGCTCAGCATCGATGCGATGTTGATGATCTTGCCGCGGCCTTGGGCGATCATATGCCGCCCGGCCGCCTGGCAGAGGAAGAATACGCTTTTCAGATTGGTGTCGATCACCGCATCCCAGTCCGCCTCGCTGAAATCGACGGCGTCGGCGCGACGGATGATCCCGGCATTGTTGACCAGGATGTCGAGCCCGCCGAGCCGCCCGATCGCCTGGTCGACGATCGACTGGACCGGCGCGATGGTCGAGAGGTCGGCGGCGATGAACGCCGCCTTGCGCCCTTCGGCCTCGATCAGCGCGACCGTCTCGTCGCACGCTGATCGCCCGACCACCGCCACGTCCGCGCCCGCCTTCGCCAGCGCGACCGCGATGCCCTGCCCGATGCCGGTATTGGCGCCGGTGACGATGGCGACCTTGCCGCCAAGATCGAAGAGGCCGGTCATTTGAGCTGGCAGATGTCGAGGACGTTCATGTCGGTATAGTCGAGATTCTCGCCGCCCATCGCCCAGATGAAGGCGTAGGCCCTGGTCCCCGAACCCATGTGGACCGACCAGGGGGGGGAGATCACTGCTTCCTCGTTGCCGACGACGATGTGCCGCATCGAATCGGGCTCGCCCATATAGTGAAAGACGCGATCGTCGCCTTCGAGGTCGAAGTAGAAATAGATTTCCGAGCGGCGATCGTGGAGGTGCGGCGGCATGGTGTTCCACACGCTGCCCGGCTTCAGGATCGTCATGCCCATCAGCAACTGGGCCGACTGGCAGACGCCGGGAATGACGAGCTGGTAGATGATCCGCTCGTTCGATCCCTCAAGCCCGCCGCGCTCCAGCGGATTGGCCTCGGCCAGCGTGATCTTTCTGATCGGGAAGGCCGTGTGCGCTGGGACGCTGACGATATAGAAGCGCGCGCCCTTGCCGGCGAAGCTCACATCGGCAGTGCCCATCGGCAGGTAGAGCGCTTCCTTGGTCGCCAGCACATAGTCGCTGCCGTCGACGGTGACGACGCCATCCGCGCCGCCGACGTTGACGACCGCCATCTCGCGGCGCTCGAGGAAGGGCTTGCCCGCGGCCGAAGCCGGCTCGGTCTGGCGGGGAAGGGCGACCGGGGTCGCGCCGGGCGCGGCGCCGCCGATCACGAAGCGCTCATTGTGCGAATAGTTGAGCACGACCTCGCCTTCGCGGAACAGTCCGCCGACCAGATAGCGGTCGCGCAGCGCGTCGTTGCTGACGCTGTCCATCATGTCAGGGTGCGTTGCGTGGTAGGTTTTCACGTACATGTCGGGATTTCCTCTCGGGCGCGATTGGTAACCGGTGTCATTCGACGAATCAAGCATCAGCCGCGCGGTCTGGCCACCGACGCGCGCTTGATCAGCGTCGACAGGAAGAGCGAGGGCGCGGCGGCCTGGGCGTCGGCGTCGGGCGTGTCGGCAAGCAGCTTGTAGGCGGCGGCGCGGGCCATGTCGGCGATCGGCCAGCGCACCGTGGTGAGCGGGGGCCAGAGATGCGCCGCGATCGAGGTGTCGTCGAAGCCGATGATTGAAAGATCGCCCGGCACGTCGAGTCCGCGCGCGCGCGCGGCGTGGAGCACGCCCGCCGCCATCTCGTCGTTCGAGGCGAAGATCGCCGTCGGGCGCGGACGCGAATCGAGCAGCTTGTGCCCGGCGGCGACGCCCGATTCGAAGCGGTACGTGCCTTCGACGATCAGCGCGTCGGGCAGCGCGATCCCGGCCGCCGCCAGCGCCTCGCGAAAGCCCGACCGGCGCTCGAACGCCGAGCGGAAGCCCTGCGGGCCGGTGACGATGCCGATCGTTCGATGGCCCTGCTCGATCAGGAACTGCGTGGCTTCGCGCACGATCTCGCGGTCGTTGGAGCCGACCATGCGTTCGGGCTGGTCGAGCTGGGCCGATCCCATACGGACATAGCGGCAGCCAAGCTCGTCGCAGAGCGCGGCGAGCGCATCATTTTCCGAAATCGGTGGCAACAGCACGATGCCGTGGAGCCGCTGGCGCGTCAGGAAGGCGCGGATATCGTCGGCCATCGTCTGCGATCCGCGGTTCACCGGGCGGACGATCAGCTCATATTCGGTATCCGCGAGCACGCCCAATATGCCTTGTTGCATGCCCAGAACCATCTGGGCGTTGGGGTTGTCGTGGACCAGCCCGATCAGGAAGTTGCGGCGCAGCGCCAGCGCGCGCGCCTGGGGGTTGGGGACATAGCCCGTCTCGGCGATCACCGCATCGACGCGGCGGCGCGTTTCCTCATTGAGCAGCGGCGACCGGTTGATGACGCGGCTCACCGTTTTCTTCGACACGCCGGCCAGTCGCGCAATGTCGTTGATCGTCGGCTTTCCGCCCCGCGACCCGCCCGCACCTTCGCTCAAACCCGATACTCCCCTTGCTCCTCCCGCATAGCGCGCGGACAGGGCATGGACAATGACACCGGTTTCCTATAGCCCGGTACGCGACGAGAGGAAAGCAGTGCGGATGGCGGATCAGCAAGCAGCAATGGGGAATGAGGCGATCGCCGAGGCGTTCGTCGCCGCGCGGAAGGCCGCGCGGGCGTTGCCCGAATATCCCGGAAATCCGCCGCTATCCTTCGCCCAGGCCTATGCCATTCAGGATCGTGCGATCGCATTGTGGGGCGCGCCCGTCGCGGGCTGGAAGGTTGGCCGCGTGCCCCCGCCGCTGGACGAAAAGCTGGGGACGACGCGACTGTGCGGCCCGATCTTTGCGGACAGCCTGGCCAACGCGGCTGACCGCCCGGCCGTCGCCGTTTTCGAGGGCGGGTTCGGCGCGATCGAATCGGAGTTTCTGTTCAGGCTGGGCGTGGTCGAACCAGGCCGGCTGGACTGGACGCTCGACGATGCGCTCGCCACCGTCGACGCGGTGCATCTGGGGTTCGAGATCGCCAGCTCGCCCTTTCCGGGGATCAACGCGCTCGGGCCGCTGGTGACCGCGTCGGATTTCGGCAACAATAACGGGCTGGTGATCGGCCCCGGGATCGTCGGCTGGCGCGATCGCGCGATCGACGACTGGCCGGTCATGACGTTGATCGACGGTGCGCCGATCGGCGAGGGGAAGGCGTCGTCCTTCCCCGACGGCAGCGCCGGATCGCTCCGCGCCCTGCTTGAAAATCTTGCGGCGCGCGGCATCACGCCGCCGCCGGGCGTCTGGGTGTCGACGGGCGCGGTCAGCGGCGTCCATCGGATCGCGCCGGGGCAGACCGCCGTCGCGCATTTCGGCGACGAGGAAGCGATCGAATGCCGCATCGTGGCCGCAGAGCCGCGGGCGGCGTAAAAGTGAAGGGGATGCGTAAATGGCAGGTGAGGGCAACGCCGCGGCGGTGACGGAAGCGGCGGCGGGAAGGGCCGGCCGCTACCGCTGGGTGATCGTCGCGCTGCTCTTCGCGGCGACGGCGATCAACTATGTCGATCGCCAGATGATCGGCGTGCTCAAGCCGACGCTGGCGCTCGAGCTCGGCTGGACCGAGACCGCTTATGCCGACATCGTCTTTTGGTTTCAGGCCGCCTACGCGATCGGCTATATCGGCTTCGGCCGGATCGTCGACCGGATCGGCGCGCGCTTCGGCTACGCCATCGCTTTCGTGATCTGGACGGCCGCGCACATCGGCCATGGCTTCGTCCACAGCGTCACTCAGTTCGCCGCCGTCCGCTTCGGGCTTGGCGTGGGCGAGGCGGGCAATTTCCCCGCCGGCATCAAGGCGGTGACCGAATGGTTCCCCGCCAAGGAACGCGCGCTGGCGATCGGCGTGTTCAACGCCGGCGCCAATGTCGGCGCGATCATCACGCCGCTGATCGTCCCCTGGCTGACCATCGCCTATGGCTGGCGCATGGCCTTCATCGTCACCGGGCTGTTCAGCATCGTCTGGCTGATCGCCTGGGTCGCCATCTATCGCCGCCCGCGCGAGCAGAAGCGGCTGTCGGCGGCGGAACTGGCGTGGATCGAAAGCGACCCCGCCGATCCGGTCAAGCCGCTGCCCTGGCGTCGCCTGATCGGCGTGCGCGAGACCTGGGCCTACGCCCTCGGCAAGTTCTTCATCGACCCGATCTGGTGGTTCTTCCTCTTCTGGCTGCCCGGCTATCTGGGCGAGCGTTACGGCCTCGACCTCAAGAGCTTCGGGCCGCCGCTCGTCGCCATCTATGTGCTGAGCGACGTCGGGAGCATCGTCGGCGGCTGGGCGTCGTCGAGGATGATGAAGGCCGGGCGAAGCTGCAATTTCGCGCGCAAGATGACGATGCTCGGCTGCGCCATCGCGGTCACGCCGATTTTCTTTGCGCAGCATTATGACAATCTGTGGGTGGCGGTGCTGGTGATCGGCGTCGCGACGGCGGCGCACCAGGCCTTTTCCGCCAATCTCTACACGCTGCCGTCGGACCTGTTTCCGCGCGCGGCGGTGGGATCGGTGATCGGCATCGGCGGCACGCTGGGCGCGGTCGGCGGCATGGCGATGTCCAAATATACCGGCTACATCCTCGACAGCATCGGCAGCTACACGCCGATCTTCGTCGTCGCGGGCAGCGCCTATTTCTTTGCGCTCGGCGTCGTCCACCTGCTCAGCCCGCGCCTCCAGCCGGTCGCCGAGCGTATCGAGATCTAGGCCCTGTTTTCGTCATTGCGAGCGCAGCGAAGCAATCGGGGGATGTTCGCATCGGACTGGATTGCTTCGCTGCGCTCGCAATGACGGGACATCATGTCTCCGTTCAGGCGCGCCGCGCGCAGTGAGGCGAGACATGGGCGGGCGCCTTCGCTAGTCCTTAAGGATCATATCGAGTCTTCGAGGGGGCAATCATGCGCGTATCACGTTTTTCGGCCGGCCTGCTGGCGCTTGCGCTCGGCACCGCGCTGGCGCCCGTCGCGGCGTCGGCGGCGGGCAAGGTTCCCATCACGCACGAGACATTGTGGATGATGAAGCGCGTCGGTGCGCCGGTCGTCAGCCCCGACGGCGCCTGGGTCGTCTATTCGCTCAATGAACCGTCCTACGAGGCGGACAAGGCCGTCACTGACCTGTGGATCGTCCCGGCCGACGGATCGGCCGCGCCGCGCCGGCTGACCAGCGGCAAGGGCGGCGAAAGCGACGCCGCCTGGTCGCCGGACAGCCGCCGCATCGCCTTTGTCGCCAAGCGCGACGGCGACGATGCGCCGCAAGTCTATATCCTCGATCTCGCCGGCGGCGAGGCGGTGCGCGCAACCAGCGTGTCGACGGGCGCGTCCAATCCGCAATGGCGGCCCGACGGGCAGGCGATCCTTTTTGAATCCTCGGTATTTCCCGATGCGAAGGACGACGCCGCCAATCGTTCCGATGCTGCGGCGATCAAGGCGCGCAAATATAATGTCCGCGTCTATGAGCATTTTCCGATCCGCTACTGGAACCAGTGGATCGACGAGAAGCGCCCGACGATCATGGTCCAGCTGCTGGCCGACGGCGCGGTCGCGCGCGACATCATCGCGCCCACCAGGCTCGCCGCGCAGGAGGGCTTCTTCGGGTCCGCGCAGGGCGACGGCGGCGCGACGCTGTCGCCGGCATGGAGCCCCGACGGGCGCGAGATTGTATTCATCGCGACGACCGAGCGCTGGAACGCCGCCTTCGCCCGCGTGAACTACAAGCTTTACCGCATCGCTGCCGAGGGCGGCGAGCCGAAGCCGGTCACCGAGGAAGCGGGCGAATATTCCGACCCCACCTTCACGCCCGATGGCCGGACGCTGCTCTTCACGCACAATGTTCAGGGGCAGGAGGTCTATGACCTGCCGCGCCTCGCCAAGGTCGGCTGGCCGGCGGGCGGCGCGATCACGACGCTGACGGCGGGCTTCGATCGTGCGCCGGCGCGCTTCGCGGTCACACCCGACAGCCGCCAGATCTACATGCTGGTGCCCGAGGCGGCGAATGAGAATATCTACCGCCTCGGCATCGACGGCGGAAAGCCCGAGCTGGTGATCGCGCCCAGGACCGGCGGCTACACCAGCCTCGTCATCCCCGACAAGGCGAAGCAGCTTCGTCTGATCGCGGGCTATGGCAGCTCGGTCAGCCCGGTCGAGATCGTGCGCGTCGATCCTGCGAAGAAGAGCCACGCCAACCTGACCAGCGTCAACACCGCGCTCGCCGCGACGATCGACTGGAGCAGCCCGGAACATTTCAGCTTCACCAGCAGGAAGGGGCGGACGATCCACAGCATGATCGTCACCCCGCCGGCCTTCGACCCGAAGAAGAAATATCCGCTGCTCGTCATCATCCATGGCGGGCCGGCGAGCAGCAACGCCGACCAGATCGGGCTGCGCTGGAACTATCATCTGCTCGCGGCGCCCGGCTATGTCGTGCTCCTGACCGACTATACGGGATCGACCGGCTATGGCGAGCAGTTCGCGCGCGCCATCAAGCTCGATCCGCTGCGCGGCCCCGCCGAGGAAATCGACGAGGCGGTGAACGAGGCGGCGAAGCGCTATGCCTTCATCGATGCGGGCAATGCCTGCGCGGGCGGGGCCAGCTATGGCGGTCACCTGACCAACTGGATCGAGGCGACGACGACGCGCTACAAATGTCTCGTCAGCCATGCCGGCGAAGTCGATCTGCTGACCCAGTGGGGGACGAGCGATTTCAACTATGGCCGCGAAGTTTCGAGCGGCGGTCCGCCCTGGGGCGACAGCAAGGTGTGGCGCGACCAGAGCCCGATCACATACGGGGCCGACTGGAAAACGCCGATGCTGATGAGCATCGGCGAGCGCGACTATCGCGTGCCGCTCGCCAATACGCTCGAGGCCTGGTCGACGCTGCAGCGGATGCAGGTGCCCAGCCGCCTGCTCGTCTGGCCCGACGCGTGGCACTGGATCACCAAGCCCGAGGACAGCCGGCAATTCTACAAGGAAGTGCAGGCCTGGCTCGGCCACTATCTGAAAGGCGCGCCGGCGGTGAATGGCGGGCCGGTGAAGTAAGGGCGTTTTAGAGGCCGTTTGGACATGCGCGACAGCGCATGTCCAAACGACTCTCAGTTCACGCCCACGATCAGGCCGTCGCGCAGCCACTGGCCGAGCAGCGCGCCAGCCTGCGCCGCCCCTTCGGCTTCGCCGAGGCTGTCGACCAGCATCGCACAGAGCGCGCCGAAGCTCGCGCCGCTCATCGCATGATCGATCGCCAGCCGCTCGACCGTCTCGATGCTGCGGAAGCAGGACATGCCGTCCTGTCGCCAGACCATGGTCGCGCCGGGGATCGGCAGGCGGGCGGCGGCGGGCGGCGTCTCTCCCGCCGACAGCGCCGACCAGATGGCGGCGGCGTTGCTGGCCGCGGGGGCCAGCGCGATCGAGGGGCTGAAGCGCAGCACGGCATTGTCCCAGTCGATTGCGCCGAGATCGGCCATTGCAACCGGATCGGCGTCGGGGGCGACGAAAGCCTCGGCCAGCGCGCCGTCGATCCACGCCAGTTCGCCGACTTCGGGGTCGTGGGGCCAGAGCGCGGCGATGCTGTCGGGGAAGCCTTCGGCATAGGCGTCGAGCGTCCAGGCGTGGGGCGGGTGAGTGCGGATATGCGCGATCGCCGCCGCCTCGAACGCATCCTCGCCGATCCAGGCGCGCACCCGCTCGAACGTATCGGCGAGGCAGGCCATCAGCGCAGCGCGATAATTATTCTGATAGACGAGCAGCCCGGCCGCCGCCTGCGGTCCCATCCGCGCCGCAGCCTCGTCGGACGCGGTGTCGAGCCAGGCGCGAAAATCGCGCTGCAGGGCGATCAGGCTCATGCCGCGGCGCAGGCCCGCACGCCGCCGGCGATCGCGCGCGCGCAATCCAGTTCGGCGAGCAGATCGGCGAGCGGCGGGATGTCGTCGTCGCGCTCGATCATCGTGGCGACGGGGCCGGTCAGCGCGACGGCATGGGCGTAAAGATCCCAGACCGATGCGGGCACGGGGCGGTCATGCGTGTCGATCAGCATGTCGCGCCCCTGCGAATGGCCGGCGAGGTGGATCTGGCGCACGCGATCGGCGGGGATTCCATCCAGCCATGCAAGCGCGTCAAAGCCATGATTGCTGGCGCCGACGAACACATTGTTGACGTCGAGCAGGAGGTGGCAGCCGGTCTCGGCGCACATCGCCTCGATGAACTGCCATTCGGTCATCGGCGCACCGGGAAAGGCGATATAGCTCGACGGATTCTCGATCAGCATCGTGCGCCCCAGCACATCCTGCGCGCGGCGGATATTGGCGCACACGACGGCGAGCGCCTCGTCAGTATAAGGCAGGGGCAGCAGATCGTGCGAATTGAAGCCGTCGATCCGCGACCAGCTCAGATGGTCCGAAACGAAGAGCGGATCGATCTCGTCGATCAGCGCGCGCAACCGCTTCAGATAATCGGCGTCGAGGCCATCGGCCGATCCGATCGACATCGACACGCCGTGGAGTGCGACCGGATGCTTCTCGCGGACGCGGCGCACGATGTCGCGCGGCCGCCCGCCGGGAACCATGAAGTTCTCCGAAATCACCTCGACAAAGTCGACAGGCGCGTCGCCGTCGAGGAAATCGGCATAATGTTGCTTGCGCAGCCCCAGCCCGAAATGATGGTCCGCAAGGCGCGGGACGGTCATGGCGCGTCTCCGGTAAGGCGGCCCGGTCGCCTTGGCGGCGGCCGGGCGCGCCGTCGCTTACTTCTCGGTCAGGCTGCCGCCGGCGGCGGTGCACTGCTTGGCCGACATTTCCTTGAAGCCTTCGCCCTTGCAGCTATTCTGGCCCTTGCATTCGTTCTTCGCGGTCTTGCAGTCGGACGTGCCCTTGCAGGTGTTGACGCCATAGCAATGGACCTTGCCGGCCGCGCCTTCGTGCGACGAGGCATTGGCGGGCGCAGCGGCCGAAAGGCCGGCGATGGCGAGAAGCGCGGCGGAGGCGGCGACGCTGGCGCCGGACTTGATGTTGATCATTTCATTCTCCCGAAAAGATTCTGCCGTAATGGCGCTTGCTGGTTCGGCCCGTCGCGGCGGCCGGTTACAGCATAATTCACCAGCGCAGGAAACGCGGACCGATCAGCGCGCCGATCGCTGCGGCCAGCACTATGCCCAGCGAATACCAGGTCAGCACGAACAGCGCCGAAACCTCTGGGCAGTGCATGCAGTAAAGCGTCGCGGCGCACGCCCCGGCGGCCATGCCCGCCGCCGCGCCCGCCGCGCGCAGCTTGGTCGGCGCCATCCGCCGGAACGACCAGAGCAGCCCGATGAAGATCGGCGCGGCGAGCATCAGCACGATCCAGGGGCAGCGCTTCCAGCTATGCCCCAGCCACATCTTCAGCCAGTCGGCCGGTGGCGCGTGCATCATCTCGATCGCGGTGACGGCGGCGAGCAGCAGGACGGGGATGGCGAGCAGCCATAGCCAGCGGAGCGGCTGGGCATCGGGGCGGGCGAGCCGCGCGGTCGCGATCAGCGATCCGATGAACAGCGATACGGTGTAGCTCCATTTCATCCAGAAATGGAAACCATGCATCGCCTGCATCAGATCCGCGCGGAAGCCCAGCCACAGGCCGACAAGCCCGATGGTGACGATCGCCCCGGCGGCGACGCCGAGGCCGATCCGCCGGATGACGCTATGGCGCGGCACGGGCTTCACATCGGTGGCGAGCTGATCGATCAGCATGTCGGTGTTCATCGACCGTCCCCCACGATCCGCTGGGCGAGGCGTTTCAGCCCGCGATGGACGGAAACCTTCAGGTCCGATTCGCCAATGCCGGCGCCTTCGGCCGCCTCGGCGACGCTCAGCCCCTCGATGCGCGTCGCGCGGATCGCGCGCGCCTGCTTGGGCGGCAGCGCGTCCAGCAGCCGGTCGACGTCCATCCGCGCATTGCTGGCCTCCTCGAAACCTTCGGCGACCAGCATTTCCTGCACGTCCTCGACATCGACCATGTGACGCATGCGACGGAAATGATCGATCATCTTGTAGCGAGCGATGGCGAACAGCCAGGCGCTGAACATGCGATCCCGATCATATGTGGCGCGGCGCGTGTGCACCGCGATCAAAGTCTCCTGCACCAGATCCTCGACATCATGGTCGCCACTGCCGACGCGGCGGCGGTAGAAAGCGCGCAGCATGGGGACGAGCGCGCGCAGCAGGGCCGCGTGCGCCGCGGCGTCGCCGTCGAGCCCGCTCACCATCCATGCCCGCAATTGTTCCTCGCCTGCTCGCATGCGCACTCCCGAAGCGCTTTTCGCGCGGGTCGCGCGAGAGGTTACAGCCGAAATTGCGGGGGCATGCGATTTTTTCGGAGGCGCGACAAAAATCCTGTCGGCCGTAACCGATACGGCGTCGGTCACGAACTGCCTGCCGTGACCAGGCTTCCCTGCGCCCTCCGCCGGTCACCTTGCGGCCGGCCCGTCCCCCACATGGCCGGCCGCATAACGGGCGCGGATTTCGATCCCATCGCAATTACGGAGAGAGACATGACGAATATGACGACCATCGTCGCGGCGGCGCTGACCGTCGCCATCGCAGGCGCGGGCGCGGCCAACGCCGCCGGCGGGCAGAAGCCGATGGAGAAATGCTACGGCGTCGCGCTGGCCGGCAAGAATGACTGCAAGGCCGGAGCGGGCACGAGCTGCGCCGGCACCTCGAAGGTCAATTATCAGGGCGATGCGTGGAAGCTCGTCCCCGCCGGCGCCTGCACCAAGACCAAGACCCCCAAGGGCTATGGCTCGCTGACGCCCAAGGCGTCTTGACCGATCGCGCGGCCGGAAGGGGCAAGAGCATGAGCATGGCCAATTCCTATCTGCGCGCGGCGGCGCTTGCACAGCGACTGCTGCCGCCCGCCTTGCTGCTTCTGGTCGCGCGCTTCGGCATTGCGGCCGTCTTTTTCATGTCGGGGCGAACCAAGGTCGAAGGTCTGCTGACTATCACCGACAGCACCTACGAGCTGTTCCGCACCGATTATGCGTTGCCCTTCATGCCGCCCGATCTGGCTGCGCATGTCGCGGCCTATTCGGAACATCTCTTCCCGATCTTGCTCGTCCTCGGCCTCACCACGCGCCCGGCGGCGCTGGCGTTGCTCGGCATGACGGCGGTGATCGAGATCTTCGTCTATCCCGACGCCTGGCCGACGCATCTCAGTTGGGCCGGGCTGCTGCTTCCGCTCATCGCGCGGGGCGGCGGCGCTATTTCGCTCGATACGCTGTTCAGGCGGCGGCTGATCGTCTGACCGGTCAGCAGGCCGGCGCGGCCGTGCCCACGCCGCGCCGCGCATCAAGCGCCGCTATGCCGAGGATGGCGAGACCGCCCAGCGCCAGCAGGCTGCCGACCCAGCCCGTCGAGGTCCAGCCATAGCCGGCGGCGATCGCCAGCCCGCCCAGCCAGGGGCCGATCGCATTGGCGAGGTTGAAAGCGCTGTGGTGCAGCGCTGCCGCCAGCGTCTGCGCATCGCCCGCCACGTCCATCAGCCGCGTCTGAAGCACGGTGCCCACGCCACCGCCGATCCCGATCAGGAAAACGACGATGCACAGGCTCCACAGATGCGGGGCGGCGAAGGGGAAAAGCGCCAGCGAGATCGCGCTCCACAGGAACATGCCTGCCGCAGTCGGCATCAGCGCGCGATCGGCCGCCCAGGCTGCGCCGAGATTGCCCAGCGTCAATCCGACGCCGAAAATGGCGAGGACGAGCGGCGCCAGCGCTTCCGAGACATGCGTCACCTCGATCATCGTCGAGGCGACATAGGTATAGACGGCGAACAGCCCGCCGAAGCCGATCGCGCCGGTGGCGAGCGTCAGCCAGACCTGCCGGTTGCCGAGCGCGCCCAGTTCGCGCAGCGGGCTCGCGCCCTGGGCGGGGTGATCGTGCGGCGCATAGAGCCAGACGAGCAAAGCGGTCAGCGTCGCCAGCGCAGCGACGATCACGAAGCCCCAGCGCCAGCCGATCGCGAAGCCGACCCAGCTTGCCGCCGGCACGCCGAGAATCGTCGCGACCGTCAGGCCCGACATCACCCGCGCCACGGCCTGTGCGCGCCTGTTCGCAGGCGCCAGCGACGCCGCGACGAGCGCCGCGACGCCGAAATAGGCGCCGTGCGGCAGGCCGCTCAGGAAGCGGAAAAGCAGCATCATGTGATAATCGGTGGCAAGCCCGCTCAGCAGATTGGCGACGGCGTAAAAGATCATCAGGCCGATGAGCAGGGTCCGCCGCGCCACGCGCGCGGCCAGCACCGCGATCACCGGCGCGCCCGTCACCACGCCCAGCGCATAGGCGCTGATCACATGGCCGGCGGTCGGCGCGTCGATGTGAAGCCCGGCCGAAAAATAGGGAAGCAGGCTCATCGCCGCGAATTCGGCAGTGCCGATCGCGAAGCCGCCCGTTGCGAGCGCGAACATGACGAGGCCGGGGTGGCGGCTCGCGGAAGCTGACATGGCGGGATTCCCGACGCTGCGGTACGACAGCGCCCAGATAGGCGCGTGGCCCCATAGGCTTCAAGGTCTTATGAAACCGTTTTCATCGCTTTCAGCAGGCGGTCGATATCGACAGTCGCGAAAGTCGCATAGCTGTCGGCGACGCCATAGGGCAGCAGCAGCGACCGCTCCCTGGCGATCGCGCCGCAGCTATAGACGACATTGGGAACATAGCCGTCGCGATCGCCTTCGCCCGGGCGCAGGATCGGCGCCTCGGTCCGCGCCAGCACGCGCGAGGGATCGTCGCGGTCGAGCAGGCAGGCGCCGATGCAATAGTTGCGGACCATCCCGACGCCATGGGTGACGACCAGCCAGCCTTCGTCGATCTCGATCGGCGATCCGCAATTGCCCATCTGCACGAACTCCCAAGGCCAGCGCGGGGTCAGCAGCCGGCCGCCGCCTTCCCACGCATAGAGATCGCGGGAGGTGAGCAGCCAGATATTCTCATTGTCGTGCCGGGCGAGCGCGGCGTAACGCCCCCCGATCAGGCGCGGGAAGATCGCCAGCCCCTTGCCCGATGCGATCGGCCCGGTCACCGGCCGCATCCCGAAGCTCGAGAAATCGTCGGTGTCGAGCATCTCCTGCCGCGTCGTCGATCCGCTATAGGCGGTATAGGTGCCGAAATAGCGCGGCGTCGCATCATCGTCGTCCAGGAAGCGGACGAGGCGGACATCCTCGATCCCCTGGCGCTGCGCCGGGGTGAGCGGAAAGATCACCGTTTCGGATATGTCCAGGCTCCCAGCGCAGCCGAGGCGTATGGTGTCGCCGTCCTCGCGGGTGATGCGCGGCGCGACCGAATAGCGGCTGGGCGGATCGACCATGACCGTGCCGTCGGCCTCCCATATGCCGGTGCGGAAGGTGACTGAGGAGACATGCCCCTCGCCGATCCCGCGCAGCGACATGATGAAGCGCAGCGCGCCTGCGCCGAGGCCGCTCTGATCGGGGTGAAGGACGATGCTGGGGTTGAACAGCGCCGCCGCCTCGTACGAATATTCCTCGCTGAAATAGGCGCCGATCAACAGCGCCTGCTCGCGCGGGACGAGGCAGCGGTCGATGACGAGGCCGTTCACTTCCCCGAACCGGCGCATCAGGATCGCCTCCAGGTCGCGGTGGCGCGGGGCGAGCGCATCGGTCATCGCCTTCAGTTCGGCATGGAGCGCATCGGCGTCGAGTTCGAGGATGCGGTCGGCTATCCGCTGCGCGCGCGGCCGCCCTTCGACGCCGAAGCCCGGCGGGTCGCCCGGCTCGAAGGGGCGGATCACAGTGCGCTTGGGATCGGACCTGAGGATGACGCCGCTGTCGATCGCCGTCTCGCCGTCACCCATCCGTTTACGCTCCCGATCTCTTGAACCCGATCCGCCAGGCCGGACCAGGCGCGACGCCGAATCCACGCAGTGGACCAGGTGGTTTGAGGCCGTCCAACGCGCGCCGACGATAATCGTGCCTTTGCGCGCGCTTGCAAGTCCGCCGATTGACGCCGCACGCGGAAGCCGCCACCCCGCAGCCATGGCCTTTCCGCTGCCCGACCCCATGCGCCTCGCGCTCGACCTTGCCGCCGAGGCGGCTGCGGCGGGCGAAGTGCCGGTCGGCGCAGTGATCGTGCAGGATGGCGCGATCGTCGCCGCCGCCGCCAACGCGACACGCCGCCTGAATGATCCGACCGCGCACGCCGAGATGATCGCGATCCGCGCCGCGGCGGAAAAGCTGGGCGCCGAGCGGCTGGGCGGTTGCGATCTCCATGTCACGCTCGAACCCTGCGCGATGTGCGCGGGGGCGATCGCCCATGCCCGCATCGCACGCCTCTATTACGGCGCGCCCGATCCCAAGGGCGGGGGGGTCGAATATGGCGGGCGCATCTTCGCCCAGCCCACCTGCCACCACCGGCCGGAGGTCTATTCCGGCATGGGCGAGGCTGAATCGGCGTCGCTTCTGCGCGCTTTCTTCGCCGCAAGGCGCTGAGCAGGTTGTCCTCGGCGTCATTTCCCTGCAAAGGGGGATGGACCGCATCATGCAGCCGCTTCCGCCCTTTCCTTGGATAGACGTCGCGATCATCGTGGCGCTGATCGCGCTCAACGGCGTTTTCGCCATGTCGGAACTGGCGATCGTCTCCGCGCGCAAGCCGCGTCTCCAGGCCATGGAGCGCGCGGGCAAGCGGGGTGCGCGGACGGCGCTGGCGCTGGCCGCCGATCCGGGCAAGTTCCTGTCGACCGTGCAGATCGGCATCACGCTGATCGGCATTCTCGCGGGCGCCTATTCGGGCGCCAGCCTTGGCGAGCCGACGGCGCTGCGGCTCGAGCGGGCGGGCGTGGCGCACGTCCATGCCCAGACGATCGCCTTCGCGATCGTCATCGGCCTCACCACCTTCGCCTCGCTGATCGTCGGCGAGCTTGTGCCCAAGCAGATCGCGCTGCGCACGCCCGAGCCGATCGCCGCCTTCATGGCCGCGCCGATGCTTTGGCTGGCGCGGCTGACCGCGCCCGTCGTCTGGCTGCTCGACCAGAGCAGCAGCCTCGTGTTCCGCCTGATCGGCCTCAACCGCGATCAGGACAGCCATGTCACGGCCGAAGAGCTTCAGCTCATCGTTGCGGAGGCCAGCAAGTCAGGCGTGATCGAGGAAAGCGAGCGCGCAATCATCTCGGGCGTCGTGCGCCTCGCCGACCGGCCTGTGCGCGAGGTGATGACCCCGCGCAACCAGATCGACTGGATCGACGCCAATGCCGACGCCGACGCCGTTGCGAAGCATCTGGCCGGCACTCCGCATACGCGCCTGCCCGTGTGCGACGGGTCGGTCGACGAGATTGTCGGCGTGATCCAGAGCCGCGATCTGGTAGCCGCTCTGGTCGCGGGCCGCGGCGTCGATCTTCGCGCCCTGATGCGCCCGATCGGCGCGGTGCCCGACCAGCTCGATGCGATGGATGCGTTGGAAGCCTTGCGCGGCGCCGAAGTGCCGATGGTCGTCGTCAACGACGAATATGGCCATGTCGAAGGCATCCTCACGCCTGCCGACCTGCTCATCGCCATCGCTGGCCAGTTCGAATCGGATCGCGACGACGGCGAGGATCCCGAAATCGTCGAACGCGACGATGGCAGCCTGCTCGTTTCCGGATCGATGTATGCCGATGTGCTCGCCGACCGGCTGGCGGTGCGCCTGCCCGAGGACCGCGACTATGCGACGGTCGCGGGCTACGCGCTTTCGGTCTTTCGCCACCTGCCCAAGGAAGGCGAGCATTTTACCGAGCAGGGCTGGCGCTTCGAGGTGATCGACATGGACGGCCGCAAGATCGACAAGCTGCTGGTGAGCGCCGTCGCCTGACCGGCTTTCGGGCCGCCGCCCCTCTATCCGTCGATCTTGCCGAACTTCGCCTCGAATCCGGCGCGGTCGCCCTTGGCGAGATAGCCGGCCTGTTCGATCCATTTGTCGCGCACCGGACGGCCCTTGAAGTTGCCGAGTTCCGCATCGATCCGCGCGACGTCGGCGTCCGTCCAGGCGGCGATCTCGGCAAAGCGCGTCACGCCCAGCGTGCCGAGCAGCGTCGCCAGCTTGGGGCCGACGCCTTTCAGCAGCAGCAGATCGTCAGGCTCGCCGGCGGGCGCTGGTTTGGCCGCAGGCTCCGGCGCGGGCGTCGCGACGAGGATCGCCGGCTCGACCAGCGCTTCGGGCTCTGGCTCGACCACGGTCGGTTCGACGATCGGCGGGGCCGGCGGGGCTTTGATCGGCGCGGCTGCCGCAGGCGGCAGCGTTGCGCGCTCGGCGTCGCTTTGCCCCGGCAGGTCGCCATGCTCGGCGCGCGATTTCAGCAGCCACCACAGGCCGACCAGTATCACCAGCAGAATCAGCGGGATGATCGTCCAGTAATTGCTCATGCGCTTACCCCGTTTTTTGAAAGGATCGAAGGCGGCAAACTATCGTGAAACGCCTCGGCTGGGAACGGCCGGCGGACGCGAAAACCTCATTCGGCTTCGCGCGCCACCTCGCGCCAGCCAATGTCGCGACGGCAGAAGCCGGTCGGGAAATCGATCGCGTCGACTGCGCGATAGGCTGCCTGCTGCGCCGCGCGGACGCTTGGCGCGATCGCGGTGACGTTGAGCACGCGCCCGCCATTGGCGACGAGCTGGCCGTCCCTGAGCGCGGTGCCGGCATGGAAAATCTTGGCGCCGCCTGTCTCGGCCGCTGCGATCCCGCCGATTGCGCCGCCCTTTTCGGGCGTGCCGGGATAACCCTTCGCCGCCATCACCACGGTCAGCGCGACATCGTCGGAAAAGGTGGGGGCGGGGGCCTCGGCGAGCCGCCCCTTTGCGGTCGCCAGCATCAGCGCAAGCAGGTCGCCCTGATAGCGCATCATCAGCACCTGCGCCTCGGGGTCGCCGAAACGGGCGTTATATTCGATCAGCTTGGGGCCTTCGGCGGTCAGCATCAGCCCGGCGTAAAGTACGCCCGAATAGGCCATGCCCTCGGCCGCCAGCCGCGCGACGGTGGGCTCGACGATCGTGCGCATCGCCTCTGCCTCCAGCGCGGGGGTCAGCACGCGCGCGGGGCTGTAAGCGCCCATGCCGCCGGTATTGGGGCCGGTGTCGCCGTCGCCGACGCGCTTATGATCCTGAGCCGAACCGAAGGCGACGACGTGGCGGCCGTCGCTGATGGCGAACAGGCTTGCTTCCTCGCCGTCGAGAAACTCCTCGATCACCAAAAGCCCGCCATCCTGCGCGCGGATCGCATCCTCGGCCTCGGCGCGCGTCGTTGCGATCACCACGCCCTTGCCCGCCGCCAGCCCGTCGGCCTTGACGACGACGGGAAGCGAGAAACTGTCGAGCGCGGCCAGCGCCGCTTCGGTCGAACTGGTGCTGAAATAGCGCGCGGTGGGGATACCGGCGCGATCGCACAGCGCCTTGGTGAAACCCTTCGATCCCTCAAGCTGCGCCGGCGCCTTGTCCGGTCCGAACACGGCGATGCCGGCGGCGCGCAGGCTGTCGCCCAGCCCGTCGACCAGGGGCGCCTCGGGGCCGATCACAACCAGACCGATGCCTTCGGCGCGCGCGAAGGCGATCACCGCCTGATGATCGGCGGGGTCGAGCGCGATCAGCGTCGCTTCCTCCGCGATCCCCGGATTGCCAGGCGCGGCGAACAGCTTGCCGATCGTCGGCGATTGCGCCAGTTTCCAGGCCAGCGCATGTTCGCGCCCCCCCGATCCCAGCAGCAGGACATTCATGGCAGATACCCCTTCGTTCGACGCGGCCGGGCGGCTCGTAGCCGAGGAAGGCTTCGGCGGCAACGCGCCTGCGCAAAGCGTCTCCGAACTCTCCAACGCGCTAAAGCGCATGGTCGAGGATCGTTTCGGCCATGTCCGCCTGCGCGGCGAGATTTCGGGATGGAAGCGGGCGGCCTCCGGCCACGCCTATCTTGCGCTGAAGGACGACAAGGCGGTGCTTGACGCGGTGATGTGGAAAGGCACGGTCGCGAACCTGCCCTTCCGCCCGGAGGATGGGATCGAGGTGATCGCGACGGGCAAGCTCACCACCTATCCGGGCCGGTCCAAATATCAGATCGTGATCGAGCGGCTGGAGCTTGCCGGCGAAGGCGCGCTGATGCTGCTGCTCGAAAAGCTCAAGGCCAAGCTGGCGGGCGAGGGGCTGTTTGATCCGGCGCGCAAGCGGCCGCTGCCCTTCCTTCCCCGCGTTATCGGCGTGGTGACGTCGCCGACCGGAGCGGTGATCCGCGACATTCTTCACCGCCTGGCCGATCGCTGCCCGACGCGGGTGATCGTCTGGCCGGTGCAGGTGCAGGGCGCGGGATCGGCGGATCAGGTCGCCGCTGCGATCAGGGGTTTCGATTCGCTGGGGGAAGGCGGGCCGGCGCCGCGCCCCGATCTGCTCATCGTCGCGCGGGGCGGCGGCTCGATCGAGGATCTCTGGTCGTTCAACGAGGAAGCGGTGGTGCGCGCGATCGCCGATTGCGGCATTCCCATCATCTCGGCGGTGGGGCATGAGACCGATACGACGCTCGCCGATTTCGCTGCCGACATGCGCGCGCCGACGCCGACTGCGGCGGCCGAAATCGCCGTGCCCGTGCGCGCCGATCTGCTTGCCGCGATCCGTGAGCGCGGGCTGCGCATGGAACGCGCGGCGCGCCGCTACCATCAGCGCGGCGACGAACGCCTGGCGGCGCTCGCCCGGCTGCTGCCGACGCCCGCCTCGCTGCTCGATCCGCAACGCCAGCGCACCGACGATCTCGCCGATCGGTTGCGGCGCGGGCTGGGCCGGCGTATCGCCGATGCGCGCGGCGAACTGGCGCGCTCGGCCGGCGCGCTGCGCCCCGTCCTCCTGACCCAGCGGCTGGCGCGCGCCGGGGAGCGGCTGAAGGCCACATGGCGGCTGGCGCAGACGCTTCATCCCGAAAACCCCCTGAAGCGCGGCTATGCCTGGGTTGCCGCGCGTCCCTCCGGCGCGGTCGTGCCTGGCGCGGCGGCGGCGCGGGCGGCGGGCGCGTTGACGCTGCATTTCGCCGACGGGCAGGTGGACGCCCGGGTTGAGCGCCCGGCGGCCCGCGCTTATGAGAAGGAAAAGCCCGAACAGCCGAGCCTTCTCTGACAGGTGCGCGGGACCGGGCGAGGAGTATGATTCGATGTTGATGTCCCAGGGCCGCGCGGCGCGGCTTCATTATCTGCCCAACGGCTTTCGCGTCCTCGCCAATGGCGATCATGTCCTCTGCGCGGTCAGCGGCGAACGCATCCCGCTCGAAGAGCTGCGCTACTGGTCGGTCGATCGGCAGGAAGCCTACGCCACGCCCGAAATCGCGACGCGCGCGCTGACCGGGCAATGATGCGGTCGGCCCCGGCGGCGTTGGCGACGGCGCTGCTGCTCGCCGGTTGCGCCGCGATTCCCAAGGCCGCGCCGCCGCCTGCGGCGCCCGCGCCTGCCGGACATCAGGCTTCGCCGCCGCCCGCCCGGCCGATCCATGCCGATTTCAGCTTCGAGGGGAGCTTCGCGCAGGGCGGCCTCGTCCTGGGCCGCGCGCCCGGCGACACGCGCGCGCTCGTCCTCGACGGCAAGCCCGTTGCGGTCGCGCCCGACGGCCGCTTCGTCATCGCCTTCGATCGCGACGCCGGTCCCACCGCGACTCTGGTCGCCACGCTCGGCAGCGGGCGCATCGTCACCCGGCCGCTCACCATCGCAATGCGTCCCTGGGATATTGAGCGCGTCGACGTCGCGCGCACGCCCAGCATGCCGAGCGCCAGTTTCGAGGCGCTGCGCAAGCCTGAGCTTCAGCGCATCAACGCCGCGCGCCAGATCGATTCGGCGACCGACGGCTGGAGCCAGCATTTCATCTGGCCGGTGCGCGGGCGGATCAGCGGCGTGTTCGGTTCGCAGCGAATCTATCGCGGCGAGCCGGGAGTCTATCATTCCGGGGTCGATGTCGCGCCCGGCGGATCGGGCGCGCGGGTCGTCGCGCCGGCCGATGGCGTCGTCGTGCTCGCGGCGGAAAAACCGTTCACGCTCGAAGGCAATCTGGTGATCATCGATCATGGCATGGGGCTGAACAGCGCCTTCCTCCATCTGTCGCGCATCGACGTGCGCGAAGGCCAGCGCGTGAAGCAGGGTGAGTCGATCGGCGCAGTCGGCATGTCGGGCCGCGCCACCGGGCCGCATCTTCACTGGGCGATGAAGTGGCGCGCGGCGCGGATCGATCCGCAGGCGCTTGCCGGTCCCATGCCCGGCTATGTTCCGGTCAAGCCGCCCGTCGCCACCGACGACGGGCGCGATTGACGGTAAGGGGATTGAGGGGCGTCGCGAAACGCCCCCCGATTCGCCTCAGCCGACGCGCTTGGCCGCCACGCGCCGTCCGTCGCCGATCGTGATGAAATAGCCGTTCATCAGCCCGCGCTCGATGGTGATCGCAGCGCCGGGCTTCGGATCCTTGAAGCCCGTCCGCGCCTCGGTCGTCTCCCACAGCGCGCCGTCCTCCAGTTCGATCCGCCACTTGCCGTAGCCGATCGCACGCGCGCTCTTGACCGTCGATTTCAGCTCCTTCGGGATTTCGGCGTCGGGATCATCCTCCTTGCCGGCGAAGAACGGCAATCTGGGCAGCGCGAAGCCGAACAGCCCCCGTCGGGTCTGGCGCACATCCTCCTTGTCGAGGACGACGATATCCTTTTTCGCGCGCGCGGCCGTCAGCGCGTCGACGGCGCTGTCGTAGCAGGCGACGCGCGCCGTCGGGTCGCTCTCGGCGCGGCACTTGCCGAGCGCGTCGAGCAGCGGAGAGGCGCGGACCTCCTTCGCCTGATCGGCGGCGGCGATGGGCGAGGCGAGCAGCGCGGCTGCAGCAAGCGTGACGATGGCGGGTCTGATCATGGACAGTTCCGATTCCTCTCTGCGCCGCCGGAATGGGGCGGTCATGCTTGTGAAAGCAAGGTGTGACGCAAATATCACATGTTTTCCGCATTGCGTCAGAAAGGCGCTTGCGGCCGATTGCCAAGCGCGCCGCCTTACTCTTACACATCTGTTAATCCGGGAGACATGTTAGCCCCGGACGAAACTTTGGGTCGCCGATCCCCTCGGCGGCCGGAAAAGGGGACACAAATGCTGAACAAGATTCTGCGTGAGCGCTTGCTCGCGTCCACCTTCATCACCGGCGCGCTGCTGGTCGGGGCTCCGGCCTTCGCGCAGACGCAGCCGGCTGACACCGCAACCGCCGATACGGCCGAAGCCGGCAGCGACATCGTCGTCACCGGCACGCTGATCCGCAACCCGAACCTCCAGCTCTCCAGCCCGGTCAACGTGACGACCTCGGACGAGATCGAGCTGAAGCAGTCGAACACGGCGGAATCGCTGCTGCGCGAAATCCCGGGCATCGTGCCCAGCATCGGCTCGGCGGTGAACAACGGCAACGGCGGCGGTTCGTTCGTCAACCTGCGCGGCCTCGGCTCGAACCGCAACATCGTCGTCATCGACGGCGTGCGTCTGACCCCGTTCGATCTTGTCGGCCGTTTCGACCTTAACAACATCCCCGTCGCGCTCGTCGAGCGCGTCGACGTTCTGACCGGCGGTTCGGCCACGACCTACGGCGCGGACGCCGTGTCGGGCGTCGTCAACTTCATCACCAAGCAGGACTTCTCGGGCGTCGAACTGACCGCCGCCGAGCAGATCAACGAGCGTGGCGACGGCAACACCTTCCGCATCGACGCCACCATCGGCGCGAACTTCGATGACGGCCGCGGTAACGCCGTGTTCAGCATCGGCTATCAGAACACCGATCCGGTCTATCAGGGCGATCGCGGCTACTCGCTGCAGAACTACGACTCGTTCAGCGGCGCTTCGTCGGGTTCGGGCACGTCGGTTCCCAGCCGTTTCAGCCTTCCCGGCCAGGGCACTCGCCAGATCAATCCGACCACCGGTTCGCTGGTGCCGACCTACTCGTTGTTCAACTTCAACCCGTACAACATCTTCCAGACGCCGTTTAAGCGTTTCAACATGTACGGCGCGGCTCATTATGAGCTGACCGACAACATCGAAATCTACACGCGCGGTCTCTTCTCGAAGAACACCGTCAACACGATCATCGCGCCGTCGGGCGCCTTCGCGCTTGCGGTTCAGATTCCGCTCAGCAACCCGTACATGCCTGCTGCGGCGCGCGCCCAGTTCTGCGCCGCCAACGGCATCAGCACCGCGGCTTGCGATGCGGCGGCGACGGCGACCAGCCCGACCGACCCGAACTATCGCACGGTCACGACCAACCTCTCGCGTCGTACGACCGAAGTCGGTCCGCGTATCAGCGAGTTCACCACGACCTACTTCGACTATCGTCTCGGCTTCCGCGGTTCGATCACGGACTCGATTAGCTGGGATATCTTCGGGTCGTATGGTGAGTCGGACAACACTCAGACGCAGAAGGGCTACACGCTCAACTCGCGCTTCCGTCAGGCTCTTCTGGCGACCAACAAGACAACCTGCCTGACCGACACCAATGGCTGCGTCCCCGTCGACGTATTCGGTGCGCAGGGTGCGATCACCCCGGCGATGGCCGGCTTCCTGACCGGCGAGAGCCAGGTTCAGACCCGCACGACGCTGGCTCAGGCCCGCGCCACGGTCAGCGGTGACTTCGGCGTTTCCACGCCCTGGGCGTCGAACCCGATCAGCTTCGCGGTCGGCGGCGAATATCGCAAGTACACCGCCCGTCAGGCGTCGGACCTGCTTTCGCAGTCGGGTGACCTGGGTGGTTCGGGCGGCGCTTCGCCGAACATCGATGGCGGCTTCGACGTCTATGAAGCGTTCGGCGAACTCATCGCGCCGATCGTCGAGGACAAGCCGCTCTTCAAGAGCCTGACCCTTGAAGCCGGCGTGCGCTACTCGCACTACACCGTTTTCGCGCCGGGCGATCCCAAGTTCAACACGACCACCTGGAAGGCCGGCGGTTCGTGGGAACCGGTCGCTGACCTGAAGATCCGCGGTAACTACGCTCACTCTGTGCGTGCGCCGAACATCAGCGAGCTGTTCTCGCCGGTGAACACCACGCTGACCAACCTCGCGAACGATCCTTGCGCCCGCGTCGACGCCAATGGCCGTTCGCTCGGTCTGCCGGCTCTCTCGGGCGAGCTTCGCGCGGTCTGCTTGGCGCAGGGTGCGACGGCTGCCACGATCGACAACATTCCGGTCCCGACTTCGGGCCAGATCAACACCACCGGCGGTGGCAACGTCGATCTGAAGCCTGAAAAGTCGAATAGCTGGACGGTTGGCGTCGTGCTGACCCCGTCGTTCCTGCCGGGCTTCTCGGCGACGGTCGACTATTACAAGATCAAGGTGACCGGCGCGATCGCGTCGCAGACCCCGGGCGACGCGGTTATTGCGTGCTTTGGTCCGGCGGGCGCCAACGGCATCTATACGCCTGCCGCCGGCGCTTCGACCTCGGCCGCTTGCACCAGCATCGGTCGTGACCCGCTGACGGGCAGCCTCTCGGGCGACGCTTCGACCACGAAGGGTATCCCGCAGACGCTGACCAACCTCGGTTCGCTCGACACGGACGGCATCGATCTCACGCTGAACTACAAGCGTGATCTCGGCTTCGCCAATCTGTCGCTGGGCTTCGTCGGCAACTGGACCAACCACTCGCGGTTCAACTCGAACCCGGCGGCCGGTGCGGACAACCGTGAGTGCGTCGGCCTGTACTCGGTCAACTGCGCCTCGATCCAGCCGAAGTTCCAGTGGTCGCAGCGCACCACTTTGAGCTTCAAGACCTTCGACGTGTCGCTGCTGTGGCGTCACATCGACAAGGTCCGCTATGAGGACGGCGACGCCTATGTCGGCGCTCTGATCGGCGGCAACCTTGCCGGCAAGGAAGTCGACTTCAACAAGATCCCGGCGTTCAACTACCTGGATCTGTCGACCCGCTTCGACGTTGCGGACAATCTGACGGTGACCCTCACCGTTCAGAACCTGCTCGACAAGCAGCCGCCGCTCGTCGGCAGCACCGTGGGTTCGGCTGCCTACAACAGCGGCAACACCTATCCGTCGACCTACGACGCGATGGGCCGCCGTTACGGCATCCAGGCCCGCCTGCGCTTCTAAGCGCCGGCCGGTTCCGGAAAAGAGAGAGGCGGGTCCGTTGGACCCGCCTCTTTTTTTATGTGCAATGGAGAGGCGACGCCGATGGCGGCGTGCGGGACTCAGTCGAGCAGCGGCGCTCCGGGATCGAGCGAAACGCCGGCGTTGCGCGCCACCGCCTCGGCCCAGGCGACGACCTTTTCAATTTCGTCGGCATGAAGGTTTGCGGCGTCGCGATTCTCGGCGGTGCGTGCCGCGCGGTCGAAACGTTCGCCTGACTTGGAATGGCTGTTGAAGGCCGGGCCGCCGACGACAGTCTCGGCGAAATCCGGGCCGACCTCCAGGCCGTAAAGCCGGGCCAGCGCGGCCATGCTTTCGACGGGACACGCCATCAGCATGTCGCTGTCAATGCTGCGCACGCGCCGCGCACCATAACGCCGCACAAGATCGGCGAACAAGGCCTGCTGCGCCACCCAGCCCACCGCTGCCGCCTGCAAATCGGTGTGGCGCAGATAATCCTCGTCGCTGAAGCCGAGCCGGATCATCCCGTCCTTCAACTGCTTCACCAGCAGGTCGCGCACCCACAGCCGCCCTTCCAGCCCCTTTTTGGCGATCGAGCCGAGATAGACGCGCAGTGGGGCGTAAAGCAGCAGCGCGCGCGCGTCGGGCCGCATGGCGAGCATTGCGACCGACAGCGCATTGATCAGATTGGACGGCTTGACGATCACGGCCTCGCCTGGTCCGAAGGGCCGCTCAAGCAGGCGCATCGCTCCGTCGAGCGCGCGCGCGATCAGCCGCGGATCGCCGCCGCGATGCTTCCAGCCCGACAGGTCGTTGAGGATCACGGGCTCTTTCAGCCCCATCGCCACGCCTTCGATATCGAAGGCGCGCGCCAGCAATGTCGAGCAGCAGAAGGCGGAGTGAAAGATGAAGTGCAGCGGCGCGGGCGGCCCGGCAGCGGCGATCGCCGCCTCGCGCCCGATCACGGCGATATCATGGTCCTCGCCCAGATGAATATCGGTGAGAAAGGTGGCCGCGCGGTGCGCTTCGCGCGGCAGATAGCGGAACTGCACGACATCGTCGGTCGGCTCGAAACGATGCGGGAACCACAGGGGGTCGGCGGCGACGGCGCGCGCGCTGGGAATGGAAACCATCCAATCTTTTCGGTCGCGCGCCCGGCGATGTCCAGCCGTCAGTCTCGGCATGATCCGTTCATCCGAAAGGATTATATCATCAGGAATAACCCATATTTCCTCGCCTTCGCGCGCATGGCACCCATGATCCATGCGGACAACGGAAATTGGGGCGACGCTCGTCAGCGCATCGCGGGCGAAGGCATCCGGCAGGCGTGACGAGGCCGAGCGCCTGTGGCGATCAGTGCTTGATGACGAGCCGGCGAACCCTGTCGCCCTCAACGCGCTCGGCACGCTCGCGCTCGAACAGCGCGGGTTCGCCGAGGCCGCCGATCTGTTTGCGCGCGCCGCCGCCGCCGATCCGGCCGCGCCGCCCATCTGGCTCAATCTCGCCCGCGCGCACCGTTTTGCCGGCAATGACGAAGCCGAGCGGCAAAGCCTGCTCCGCGTTCTTGGGATCGATCAGCTCAATCTGACCGCGCTGATCCGCATCGCCGAACTGCACGAGCGGCGCGGCGAGGAGGCGCTCGCCAACCAGCGCTGGGCCGCTGTGGTCGCGATCGGCGGCCAGGTCGAAAACCCCGCGCCCGAGCTGGCAGAGCGTCTCGCCCATGCGCGCGCCTATGTCGCCGACAAGGGCCGGCGCTTTGGCGAGGAGATGGATGCCGGCCTCGCCGGCGCTCGCGCCGCGATCGATCCGGCCGATCGCCGCCGCTTCGATGCCTGCGTCGATCATCTGCTCGGCCGCCGCAGCATCTATCTGAACCAGTGCGCGGGGGTGCATTTTCCCTTCCTCCCCGCCGACGAATATTTCGATATCCGCCATTTTCCGTGGCTAGCGCAGATCGAAGCGAAAACTTCGGTCATCCGCGCCGAACTGGAGGCGTTTCTGCGCAACGGCGCGCCCGGCTTCGCGCCTTATGTCGCCTTCGACAGCGGCACGCCCGAGAGCAAATGGACGAAGCTCGATCATTCGCTCGACTGGAGCGCCTGCCATCTCTGGCGCTTCGGCAAGCGCGACGATGCGATCTGCCGGCACTTCCCCGAAACGGCGGCGGCGATCGCGGCGTTGCCGCTGGCGGATATGCCCAATCGCGCGCCGACGGCCTTCTTCTCGCTGCTCCGTCCCGGCGCCCATATTCCGCCGCACACCGGGGTCAGCAATACGCGCGCGATCATCCATTTGCCGCTGATCGTTCCGCCCGGCTGCGGCTTCCGCGTGGGCGGCGAGACGCGTGAGTGGGTGGAAGGCAAGGCCTTCGCCTTTGACGATACGATCGAGCATGAAGCCTGGAACAACAGCGACCAGCTTCGCGCCGTGCTGATCTTCGATACGTGGAACCCGCATCTGACGGAGATCGAGCGCGGTTTGCTGCAGAGCTATTTCACTGTCGCGGACGCGAATAATCTCAATCCGCACAATGATATAGCGGATTGATGCAACGATGGGGCCGGGGGGAGCGGGTCAGCCTGCTCCCCCCGGTTGCCCAGGTCAGGCCGCGCTCAGCACCAGCTTGCCGTCGCCATCCTCGACGGTCACCGTCGATCCGTCCTTCACCTCGCCGCGCAGGATGAGGTCGGCGAGCGGATCCTGCAGATATTTCTGCACCGCGCGCTTCAGCGGACGTGCGCCATAGATGGGGTCATAGCCCACGCGCCCCAGCCAGTTGCGCGCGCCGTCGGTCAGCGCCAGCGTCACCTTGCGGTCGGCCAGCAGCTTCTGGACGCGGTTCACCTGGATGTCGACGATCGGCCCCATATGGTCCTGCTGCAAGCGGTGGAACAGGATGATCTCGTCCAGCCGGTTGAGGAACTCGGGGCGGAAATGCGCCCGCACCACGTCCATCACCTGCGGTTCGACTTCGCTCAGCGGTTGATCGTCAGGCATCGAGGCGAGGAACTGGCTGCCCAGGTTCGACGTCAGGATGATGAGCGTGTTGGAGAAGTCGACCGTGCGGCCCTGCCCGTCGGTCAGGCGCCCGTCGTCGAGCACCTGGAGCAGCACGTTGAACACGTCGCCATGCGCCTTCTCCACCTCGTCGAACAGAATGACCTGATAGGGGCGCCTGCGCACCGCCTCGGTCAGCACGCCGCCTTCCTCATAGCCGACATAGCCCGGAGGGGCGCCGATCAGCCGGGCGACGCTGTGCTTCTCCATGAACTCGCTCATGTCGATGCGAACCATCGCCGATGCGTCGTCGAACAGGAACTCGGCCAGCGCCTTGGTCAGCTCGGTCTTGCCCACGCCCGTCGGCCCGAGGAACAGGAAGCTGCCCAGCGGGCGGTTGGGATCCTGCAACCCGGCGCGTGCGCGGCGCACGGCGGCGGAAACGGCCTTCACCGCATCTTCCTGGCCGATGACGCGCTGGCCGATCTGCGCTTCCATGTTGAGCAGCTTCTCGCGCTCGCCTTCGAGCATCCGGTCGACCGGAATCCCCGTCCAGCGCGAGACGACCGAGGCGATGTCGTCGGCGGTCACTTCCTCGCGCAGCATCGCGCCTGCCGCCGCCTGCGCGACGTCGGCCAGTTGCTTCTCCAGTGCGGGAATCACGCCGTAGGAAAGCTCGCCGGCCTTGCCCAGATCGCCCGAACGCTGCGCCTGATCGAGCTGGACGCGCGCGGCCTCGAGCTGCTCCTTGATCTTGGCCTCGCCCGCGATCTTTTCCTTCTCCGCCTGCCAGCGCGTGGTGAGGACCGCCGATTCCTCTTCGAGGTCGACCAGCTCCTGCTCCAGTTTCGCCAGCCGATCCTTCGACGCGGCGTCGCTTTCCTTCTTCAGCGCCTCGCGCTCGATCTTGAGCTGGATGATGCGCCGGTCGAGCGTCTCGATTTCCTCGGGCTTGGATTCGACTTCCATGCGCAGGCGGCTCGCCGCCTCGTCCATCAGGTCGATCGCCTTGTCGGGCAGGAAACGATCGGTGATGTAGCGGTTGGAAAGCGTCGCCGACGCCACGATCGCGCCATCGGTGATCCGCACCCCGTGGTGCAGCTCATATTTTTCCTTCAGCCCGCGCAGGATCGAGATCGTGTCCTCGACCGTCGGCTCGCCGACGAATACGGGCTGGAAGCGCCGCTGCAGCGCCGGGTCCTTTTCGACATATTTGCGATATTCATCGAGCGTGGTCGCGCCGATGCAATGCAGTTCGCCGCGCGCCAGCGCCGGCTTCAGCAGGTTGCCCGCGTCCATCGCGCCTTCGGATTTGCCCGCGCCGATCAGCGTGTGCATCTCGTCGATGAACAGGATGACCTCGCCCTCGGCGCCCTTCACTTCGTCGAGCACGCCTTTCAGCCGCTCCTCGAACTCGCCGCGATACTTCGCGCCGGCGATCAGCGCGCCCATGTCGAGCGCCATCAGCCTGCGGTCCTTGAGCGTATCGGGCACGTCGCCGTTGACGATGCGCAGCGCGAGGCCTTCGGCGATCGCGGTCTTGCCGACGCCCGGCTCGCCGATCAGCACGGGGTTGTTCTTGGTGCGGCGGGCGAGGATCTGGATGGTGCGGCGGATTTCCTCGTCGCGGCCGATGACCGGATCGAGCTTGCCTTCGCGCGCCGCCTCGGTCAGGTCGCGCGCGAACTTCTTGAGCGCATCATAGCGGTCCTCCGCCGACGCCGTGTCCGCGGTGCGGCCGCCGCGCAGCTCGGTGATTGCGGCGTTCAGCCCTTCGGGCGTGACGCCCGCAGCCTTCAGAGCCTTGCCGGCGGCCGTGCTGAGCGACAGGGCGAGCGCCAGCAACAGCCGTTCGACGGTGACATAGCTGTCGCCCGCCTTCTGCGCGACCTGCTCGGCCTGGTCGAGCACGCGAACGGCGTCGTTGTTGAGGCCCGGCGTCTGCTGTGCGCCCGATCCGGAAACGGCGGGGATCTTGGACAGGGCGAGATCGGTCTCGCTCACCGCGCGCCTGGCGTCGCCGCCTGCGGCCGCGATCAGCCCGGCGGCCATGCCCTGATCGTCTTCGAGCAGCGCCTTCAAAAGATGGTCCGGCGTGATCTGCTGATGATTCATGCGGATCGCAACGGTTTGCGCCGATTGGAGAAAGCCCTTGGCGCGGTCGGTAAGTTTTTCGAGGTTCATGTAACTCCCCTTGGATCGACCGCCGATATGGTGTTGCTGAAAAGCAACACAAGATCAGATCGACAGGGTTTTTAACACCATCGGCACGAAATCGGGATCGCCTTCCTCAAGCAGCATTCCGTCGAGCTTCAACCGCGCCAGCCCATGGACCAGCGACCATGCCGCTATCGCCCGCGCTTCGGACTTGGGATCGGCATGGGGATCGCCGCCGATCGCTTCCATCAGCACGGCGAAGCAGCGCCCGCCCGCTTCGTGAAGCGCAGGCGTATCGCGATCGAGCAACGTCTTGCGGAACATCAGGTCGAAGCGCGCCCGATGGTCGAGCGCATAGCGGATATAGGCCTCGCCGATCGCGACCCGCCGGGCTTCCCGGTCGGGGCCGGCCTTGTCCGATGCAGCGCGCGACACCTCGGCCAGGTCGTTCAGCCCGCGCACGGCCACCGCCGTCAGCAGCCCGCGCGCATCGCCGAAATGATGCGCCGGCGCAGCCGCCGAAACGCCGGCGCGCCGCGCCGCTTCGCGCAGCGAAAAGCCCTCGACCCCGCGTTCGGCGATGATCTCCTCGGTCGCCCTGATCAGCGCGGCGTGGAGATCGCCATGATGATATCGGTCGCGCCCGGCGCTCGCAGTCTCGACGACCTGTGCATCCTCAGTCATTTACAATCTATACGCTGTTCAGACTGAGGGCGCAATGTCGGGCGCGACCCGCTGTCGCCCGCCTCCGGCCTATTTCGCGGCCTTCGTGCGTTCCGGTGCGAACAGATTGCCGAAATAGTCCCCCTGATACCATTCGGGCGCTTGATCGGCGTCGGCCATCGCGCGGGTGATGCGGTAATTGGCCTCGGTGAAGCGCGCCGCCGCCTGCCAGTCGATCTTCTGGCTCATGTCGTCGCCCGGGTGGTGATAATTGCCCGACAGGAAGCTGCCCCACGCCGCTTCGCCGCCATTGGCGAAGCCCGTCGCGAGAAACACCGCCGGCACCCCCTGCCTCACGAACATATAATGGTCGGACCGCACGAAGATGCTTTCCTGCGGCATCGGATCGGGGCTGAGCTTGATGTCCATCGGCGCGACGGCGTCGGCCACCAGCTTGCCCAGCGTCGAATGATCGGCGCCGAAGGCGATCACATCGGTGAAGGGATAGAGCAGCAGCGGCATGTCGAGATCGACATTGCCGACGATCTGGCTGATCGGGACGCTGGGATGCCGCGCATAATAATCGGCGCCCAGCAGCCCCTTTTCCTCGCCCGTCGAGGCGACGAAGATGATCGAGCGGCGCGGGCGCGTCGGCGCCGACGTCGCGGTGCGCGCGACTTCCAGCATGGTCGCGATGCCGGCGGCGTTGTCGAGCGCGCCATTGTTGATCCGGTCGGTCCCGGGCTTGTCGTCGGGCTGCGCCGGGCTGATCCCGATATGGTCGAGATGCGCCGACAGAACGACATATTGCGCGGCGAGGCTCGGGTCCGATCCGGGCAGGATGCCGACGACGTTCGGGCTGGTGATCGTCTCGATCTTCGCGCTGTTGACGATGCGCGCGCTGGTCTTGAGCGCGAAGCCCCTGGGGCGTCCGCCGGTCTTGTCGGCTTCGGCGAGGACGGCCTTCAGCGCCTTGGGCGCGCCTGCGAAAGCCGCTTCGGCGGCGGGGGTGTTGAGCGCCGCCGATCCGCGGATGGCCGGCGCGTCGACATGCGGCCTGCCGTTGGCGTCGACCCAGTTCACGCGTGGATTGCTTGCGAACTGGACGCTGCGCGCCCAGGGACGCGCCTTTTCCGACTGGATCGTCGCGATGCTGATCGTGCCGATCGCGCCGTGGCGCGCCGCTGTCACATCCTTGCTCGCCGACAGATGGGCGCCTTCCTCGCTCGGCATGCCCTTGGGAAAGCCGCTCAGCGTGACGACGATCTTCCCCTTCACGTCGAGCCCCCGATAATCGTCGATGCCCAGCGCTTTGTCCTGGATGCCATAGCCGACAAAGACCAGAGGCGCGCTGACGTCGACATCGGGATCGAGCGGATTGAGCGAAACGGTGACGTCGGTCGCATGTTTCCAGCTCCGGCTGCCCGCCGGCCCGCTGATCGTCACACTGCCCGGCGTGTCGCTGCGGCTGGTGCGCTGGAAGGTGATACGCTGATACCAGCCGCCCTTGTCGCCGCCGGGCTTCAAGCCCATCCCCTCGAAGCGCGTTGCGACATAGAGCGCGGCGATCTCATGCCCGCGGCTGCCGATGTCGCGGCCCTCGAGCAGATCGTCGGCGAGGAAGGCGACATGGCTCTTGAAGCGCTCGGCAAGCGGCGAGAGATCGGTCGCGCCCTGCGCCGCCACGGCCGCGCTGGCGCAGACGGCGATCGCCGCAAGGCTGGTTTGAACGATGCGCATCATGTCGACCCTTCTTGAATTGTCGGCCCTTACTGGCCGCGCCGCGACCCTGTGTCGAGCCTTCGGGCCGGCGCAATGTCGTTGGTCGACGCTGGTCGGCCGTTGGTCGATCGAGGCGGGCTTCCTCCGGCTCCGGATTGCGCCTGATCACACCCTCGCTAAGACTGGCGGCCCCTCGACGATGAAAGACCCGCTATGCGCCGCACCGCTTTCCTGATCGCCGCTCTGCTCGCCGGGGCCTCGCCGCTCATGGCGCAGCCCGCCGAGCAGGCGAATCGCCCCGCGCCGGTCGCGAGCCTCGTCGATCAGGTGCGCATTCCCTATGAACAGTTCACGCTGCCCAACGGGCTGCGCGTCCTTGTCCACACTGACCGCAAGGCGCCGATCGTCGGCGTCACCGTCTATTATAATGTCGGCTCGAAGCATGAGCCCAAGGGACGCACCGGCTTCGCGCATCTGTTCGAGCATCTGATGTTCGGCGGGTCCGAACATGTTCCCAATTTCGACGAGCCGCTGATCGCCGCCGGCTCGACGCCGACCAACGGCTCGACCTGGTTCGATCGCACCAACTATGTCGAAACCGTGCCGACAGGCGCGCTCGGCCTTGCGCTGTTCATGGAAGCCGATCGCATGGGCCACCTGCTCGGCGCGGTGACGCAGGAAAAGCTCGATGCCCAGCGCGGCGTCGTCCAGAATGAGAAGCGTCAGGGCGACAACCAGCCCTTCGGCCTCGTCGAATATGCGCAGCTTGCCGGCACGGTGCCGCCCGATCACCCCTATGGCCATTCGACGATCGGATCGATGGCCGATCTCGATGCAGCCAGCCTCGACGATGTGAAGGGCTGGTTCCGCCAGCATTACGGCCCCAATAACGCCATTCTCGTTCTTGCGGGCGATATCGACGCAAAGACTGCGCGCCCGCTGGTGGAGCGTTATTTTGGCGACATTCCCGCCGGTCCGCCGCAGGGGCCGATCGCGGTCAGCGTGCCGACGCTCGCCGCAGCCGCGCAGAAAGCGATGACCGATCGCGTCGCGACGACGCGCATCTATCGCTTCTGGACTGCCCCCGGCATTGGCGATGCCGACGCCATTCCGCTCGATATTGGCGCGACCGTGCTTGGCGGCCTCGCCAGTTCGCGGCTCGACAATGAACTGGTCCGCAGGGACAAGCTGGCTGTCGCCGTCACCGCCGATGTCCAGCAATTTGCGCAAATGGGCTGGTTCGAGGCTTATATGGACGTGCGTCCCGGCGTCGATCCCGCGGTCGCGGCCCGGCGCTTCGATGCGGTGATCGCCGACCTGGTCAAGACCGGCCCGAGCGCGGACGAAGTGCAGCGCACCGTGATGCGCCAGATCTCGGCGCGGATCGCGGGGCTGGAGGAAGTCGGCAGCTTCGGCGGCAAGGGGGCGATTCTTGCCGAAGGGCTGCTCTATTCGGGCGATCCGGCCCATTATAAGGCGGATCTTGCGCGCTATGCCGCGACCACGCCCGATCAGGTGAAGGCGGCGCTGGCGAAATGGCTGTCGCGCCCCGTTTTCGCGCTCACCGTCACGCCGGGCGATCGCGCCGCCTATCAGGATTCAGCGTCGGTGGGCGCGGCGAAGTTCGCACCGCGCTTCTATCGCGGGCCGGACGGGCAGGGGGGAACCGTCCCCGTCGCTGCGTCGTCCGCCGCCGATCGCTGGGCGCTCCCCGCCGTCGCTCCTGTCAGCGACTTCACGTTCCCGACCGTGTCCCGCGCCACGCTCTCCAACGGTATCGGCATCGTCTATGCCCAGCGCACCGCGGTTCCGATCACCAGCATCACGTTCAGCTTCGACGCCGGCGTCTCCGCCGATCCGGCCAAGCGTCCCGGCACGCAGGCGCTGATGCTAGCCCTGCTCGACGAGGGCACCCGGACGCGCGATTCGATCGCCATCGCCGAACAGCAGGAGAGGCTGGGCGCCAATATCAGCGTCGGCGCGACGATGGATACGACGCGGATCAACCTTTATTCGCTTTCGGCCAATCTTGCGCCCTCGCTCGATCTGCTCGCCGACATCGTCCGCAATCCCGCCTTCGCACCGGCTGAGGTCGAGCGGCTGCGCAACCAGCAGCTTGCCGCGATCGCATCGGAGCTTTCCAATCCCGGCGCGCTGGCGCAGCGCACGCTGCCGCCGCTGCTTTTCGGCAAGGATCATCCCTATGGCCGCGCCGCCGGCGGGTCGGGCGATCCTGCGGTGGTCAGGACGCTGACGCGCGACGAGCTGGTCGGCTTCCACAATGCGTGGATCCGGCCGGACAAGGCGACGATCTTCGTGGTCAGCGATCGTCCGCTGGCCGAGGTCCGCTCGGCGCTTGAGGCGCGCTTCGGCAACTGGGCCGGCGTCGGCGCGCCCGGCGTCAAGGATCTGGGCGCCGCGATCCCCGCGCCCAGCCCGCGCATCATCCTCGTCGATCGGCCCAATTCGCCGCAATCCTACATTCTCGGCGGCGAAGTCACGCCGCTCAAGGGCGGCGACGATCTGACCGCGACCCTGATCGCCAACAACATCCTGGGCGACGATTTCCTCTCGCGCCTCAACAGCGATCTGCGCGAGGCCAAGGGCTGGTCCTACGGCGTCGCCGGCCGCTTCAGCCGCTATGCCGGCCCGGTGCCCTATCTCGTCGTCGCACCCGTGCAGGCCGACAAGACGGGGGCGGCCATCGCTGCCCTCCGCGCCGACATCGCCGCCTTCCTGACCGATAAGGGCGTCACCCCGGTCGAGCGCGACCGCTTCGTCGAAAATGCGATTCGCGAGATGCCGAGCAGCTTTGAAACAGGCGGCGCCGTGCTCGCCGGGATGCAGAACAACGTGATGTTCAAGCGCCCCGACGATTTTTACAGCCATGTCGCCGCCCGCTATCGCGCGCTCGCCCCCGCCCAGCTTGACGCTGCGGCGCGCGCGGCGATCGACCCCAGGGCCTTCACCTGGGTGATCGTCGGCGATGCGAAGTCGGTTCGCCCCCAGCTTGACAGCCTCGGCCTGCCCGTCGAGGTGGTCGCGGCGCCAAGCGCGCAGTGAGTCTCGAAAAGGAGAGAAGGCATGGCCGGTCTTGATGGCGAATGGGATTGCGTAACGAAGTCGCCGCTCGGCGAGCAGAAGTCGGTGCTGACGGTCAAGACCTCGCCCGACGGCACCTGGACGGGCAGCAATGCCGGCGCCATGGGCTCGCTCGACGTGATCGACGGCAAATATGAAGGCAACACCCTCACCTGGAAGATGGACATGAAGGTTCCGCTTCCGCTGACGCTCGATTGCACCGCGACGATCGACGGCGATGCGATCACCGGCGGCATCACCGCCGGCGCCTTCGGCACCTCGCCGCTCAGCGGCGTCCGCAAGGGCTGATCTTTCGGCGCAGGCGCTCACATTGGGCGCCTGCGCCTTTCGGCTCAGCATCGGGCACATCAGTTACCTGAACGGTGCTTGATCCATTCCGTCATTGCGAGCGCAGCGAAGCAATCCAGACGATGCCTGGCGTCCAACAGGGGCGCTTCGCTGCGCTCGCAGTGACAGTTGTCGGCGGCGTTTAGCCCAGCCGCGTCACATGCCCCATCTTGCGTCCGGGCCGCGCCGCGCCCTTGCCATAGAGGTGGACGTGTAGCCCCGGCTCGGCGACCAGCGCCGCCCAGTCGTCGACATCCGCGCCGATCAGGTTGCGCATCGTCACGCGCGGCGCGGTCAGCCGCGTCTCGCCCAGCGGCAGCGCGCAGATCGCGCGGATGTGATTCTCGAACTGCGAGGCGATGGCGCCTTCGATCGTCCAGTGCCCGCTATTGTGGACGCGCGGCGCCATCTCGTTGAATACCGGGCCGTCCTCGGCCGCGAAAAACTCGACAGCCATCACTCCGACATGGCCCAGCGCCTCGGCCAGCCGCCTGGCGAAGCCGATCGCATCGGGCGTCTGCGCCGCGATCAGCCCGCCCGCCGGTGTGGTCGAGGTGTCGAGTATGCCCGCCTTGTGGACATTCTCGGGCACGTCCCAATGCACGGTCGCGCCGTCCGTCCCGCGCGCCACGATCACCGAATATTCCTGCTCGAAGCGCACGAAGCCTTCGAGGATCGCGGGCTGCCCCCCGATCGCATCCCACGCTGCATCGGCGTCGGCCGGCGTCATGATCCGCGCCTGGCCTTTGCCGTCATAACCCATCCGCCGCGTTTTCAGGATTGCGGGCGTCCCGATCGCGGCGATGGCGCGCGCCAGCCCGTCGCGGTCGTCGACGGCGGCGAAGGGGGCGGGGCGTCCGCCCTCGGCCAGCGCGAAGCTCTTCTCGGCCAGCCGGTCCTGCGAGACCTCCAGTGATTTCGCGCCTGGACGCACCGGCACTATACGGTCGATCGCGGCGATCGCCGCCACCGGCACATTCTCAAACTCATAGGTGACGACGTCGACCTCGCGCGCGAAGGCGGCAAGCGCTTCTGCATCGTCATAGGATCCGCGCACCCAGCGCGCCGATACGTCGGCTGCCGGCCCGCTCGCCTCCGGCGCGTAGATGTGGGTGCGATAGCCGAGCGAGGCCGCCGCCATCGCCAGCATCCGGCCCAGTTGGCCGCCGCCCAATATGCCGATCGTCGATCCCGGCGCGATCGGCTTCATTCGGGGCTTTCGGAAACGTCTGCGGTTTGCCGCGCGCGCCAGTCGTCCAGCTTCCCGGCGACTTCGGCGTCAGTCGTCGCGATCAGCGCGGCGGCGAACAGCGCGGCGTTGATCGCGCCCGCGCGCCCGATCGCAAAGGTGGCGACGGGGACGCCGGCGGGCATCTGGACGATCGACAACAGGCTGTCCATGCCCTTCAGCGCCTTGGATTCCACGGGCACGCCCAGCACGGGCACCCGCGTCATCGCCGCGGCCATGCCCGGCAGGTGCGCCGCGCCGCCGGCGCCGGCGATGATCGCGCTCAGCCCGCGCCCGGCCGCCGCCTTGGCATAATCGTAAAGCCGGTCGGGCGTGCGATGCGCGGAAACGACCAGCGACTCATGCGCGATGCCCAGCCGCTCCAGCGTCTCGGCGGCGTTGCGCATGGTCTCCCAGTCGGACCGGCTGCCCATGATGATGCCGACGCGCGGCGTCGTGTCTGTCATTCCTGCCCCTGCCCTGAATGTCCGGCATAGCGCCGGGCTGCGGAGCGGCGCGTTTTACTGGCGGCCTGCCGCGCTGGCAATGGCGCGCAGCGGTTCAACTGCCGGCAATGTCGCACCCATACTATGCGTTGTGCATTGCAGCGGCTATCAAAGCGACTCAGGGAGCCTGCCGATGATGATCGAAGGGGTGGAGGTTTCGGCCGCGGATGCGGCCAGCGTCGAAGCGGAGAACAAGGCCCTGCGCGCGGCCGTGGAGCAGCTCACCGCGCGCGTGGCCGAGCTGGAGCAGCTCGCCGACACGGATACGCTCACTCCGCTCGCCAACCGCCGCTGCTTCCTGCGTGAGCTTCAGCGCGTCGCCCAGCAGGTTTCGCGTTACGGCCACAGCGCCGCCGTGCTCTTCATCGATGTCGACGGGCTGAAGTCGATCAACGACACGCATGGCCATCGCACCGGCGATCTCGCGCTTGTCCATGTCGCGCGCATCCTGCGCGAACGCATCCGCACCACCGATACCGTTGCGCGCATCGGCGGCGATGAATTCGGCGTCCTGCTCGATCATGTCGACGAGGATACGGCGCGCGAGAAGGCGCTGGCGTTGCGCGAGGCGATCGCCGCCAATCCGCTGCCCGGCGGCCTGAATCTCGCCGTTTCGATCGGCATCGCGCCGATCCTGCCCGAGGATGATTCGGAAGCAGCACTCGCGCTCGATCGCGCCGACGGCGACATGTACGGCGTAAAGCGCACCCGCAAGGCGGCCTGACGACGCATCTTCGCCGTCCCGCGCCTCTCCGTCGTCGTCATTGCGAGCGCAGCGAAGCAATCCAGGGGCGCCGAACGCCGATCTGGATTACTTCGCGCCGCCCGCATTGACGAATAACAGACATCGAACGGCGCGCTACGGCGTCAGCGCTCGCTCAGATAATAGCGATCGGTGGGGTTCAGCTCGGCATCCAGCTCATAGACGATCGGCTGGCCGGTCGGGATCTCCAGTTCGGTGATCTCGGCGTCGGGGATGTTCGACAGATGCTTGACCAGCGCGCGCAGCGAATTGCCGTGCGCCGAGATGACGACGCGCTTGCCCGCCTTCAGCTCGGGCGCGATCTTCGCCTCCCAGTAAGGCAGCACGCGCGCGATCGTGTCCTTCAGGCTCTCGGTCGCGGGGATGGCGATGCCCGCATAGCGCCGGTCGGTCGACAGGTCATAGGCGCTGCCCGGCTCCAGCGGCGGCGGCGGCACGTCGAAGCTGCGGCGCCAGATCTTCACCTGCGCGTCGCCATGCCTGGCCGCGGTCTCCGCCTTGTTGAGCCCGGTCAGCCCGCCATAATGGCGCTCGTTCAGATGCCAGTCCTTTTCGACCGGCAGCCACAGCCGTCCCATTTCCTCAAGCGCGAGGTTGAGCGTGCGGATCGCGCGCGTCTGAACGCTGGTGAAGCACAGATCGAAATCCAGCCCGCTCTCGCTCATCAGCCGCCCGGCGGCGCGCGCTTCCTCGACGCCCTGCTCGGTCAGGTTGACGTCCCACCAGCCGGTGAAGCGGTTTTCGAGGTTCCAGGCCGACTGGCCGTGGCGGATCAGCACGAGCTTGGGCATGTTGGGCATAGTTCCTTGTTGGTCTGCTTCGTTCGGGCTGAGCCTGTCGAAGTCCTGTCCTTCCCCCCGGTGAACCGAAGAAGAAGGCTTCGACAGGCCCGGCCCCAACGCAATGCTTGTCAGATCGCGTCGATCATCGCGGCGAGATTGTCGAGGCAGGCATGCGCCAGTTCCTTGCTGCGCGCGGGCGACCAGCCATGCACCGGATCGGCATGATCGTCATGGTCCTTGAACGGCATTTCCAGCGTCATCGACACCGCGCCATAGCGCTCGGCCAGTTGCGTCGTCGACATCGACATATTGGCGGTTCCCGGCGCCGCGATCGCATAGCCCTTGTCGACCTGGAACAGCGGCGTGCGCGCCGCCAGCGTATCGCGGAAACGCTCGAACAGCGCCTGCTGTCCGGGCTTCAGGCTGGGGATGCCCTCGAAGCCGGCGAGGAAGTTGGCGGGTATCGCCTCGTCGCCATGCACGTCCATCGCGAAGGCGACGCCGCTTTCGTCCATCGCGCCGCGCACCGCGAGCACCTCGGGGCTGCGCTCGGCCGAGGGCGCATGCCATTCGCGATTGAGGTTCACGCCCGCCGCGTTGGTGCGCAGATGACCGCGCACGCTGCCATCGGGGTTCATGTTGGGCACCACGTAAAGCGTCGCCTTCTCGCGCAGCAGCCGGGCTGCCGCGTCATTGGGGTCGGTCAGCTTCTCCAGCGCGCCTTCCATCCACCATTCGGCCATCGATTCGCCCGGATGCTGGCGCGCATAGAGCCAGACCGGCTTCGGCCCCTCGCCGATCACGAGGCAGTCGAGCGGACGCCCGTCGAGAGTCTTGCCCAGCTCGCGCTGCGCGACGCCCGGCGCCCCTGCCACCCGCGCAACGAGATCCAGATGCCGCTCGAACGAATAGGGCGCGAAATAGGCGATGTAGAGCGCGTCGCTGTCCGGCGTGACGTTGATCGTCAGCACGCCGGCGGCGTAGCTGGTCGGCGCCTGCGCCCAGGTTTCGCGGTCGCTGCTCACGCGCGCGCTGTAGCCCGGCCAGCCCAGCGGATAGGCCGATCCCGCGCAGTTGACGATGCGCAGCGTCAGCGCCTTGCCCGCGCCGCCGGCGACGCGGAAATGGAACCACTGGTAGAAGTCCGACTGGCGATCGGTCACGATCTCCAGATCGGCGCCCGTATCAGTGATCGAAAGGACGCGGATATTCCCGCTGTCGAAGCTGCTGGTGATGCTGAGGGTCATTTGACCCTGATAGTGCGCCCCGACTCTCCGGGGAAGTCCCCGAACAGCCCCGCCGCCAGCCGCGCGGCGGTCGCAGAGGGTTGGGCGGCCTCCGACTTCTCCGAAACCTCGGTCACTGCGCGTCCTTCCCACACCACGCTCTGATCGGACCGGCGCTTCAACTGCACCGAGAGTTGCGTGACCAGCGTCGATTTGGGCTTGCCGCCGATTCCGAAGCTGATCCCGCCGCCCACGCCGCCGCCGTAGCTGCCCGTCGATCCGCCCAGCCCGACCGAGACGGGCGACTTCTGCACCACCGCCTCGCGCTCGTCGCGGTCGATTCGGATCACCGCGACATAGAGGCTGGTCCCCAACTGTTCGGCCGGCGCATAGCCGACGCGCCGGAGCTGGCCCATCACCGCGTCGCCATAGGTCTTGAACTCAAGGCTGTCGGCGTCGAGCCCGCCCGGCGCCGGTTCCACGATCACGCTGCCGCGCTCGATCGGCTGGCCAAGGTGGAAACGCGTCACGTCGACCGGGCCCGGCCCGGTCATGCAGGCCCCAAGCGCCAGCGGGGTCGCAAGAATGAAGGCGGAAATCAAACCTCTACGCATCACTTGCCCCCTGGCGCTATTCGGTATCGCGGCCAAGCCTAGTCCGCCGCGCGGAGCCGCGCAAAATGAATCGGCGCTTTTCATTCGCATCCATTGTAAAGCGCGCGCCAAGTCTTGACTTCGCGCGCCCCGGCCGATAGGCGAGCGCCTCTTTTCCAGCCCAGATTCGAGCTATAAAATGAAGATCCGCAACTCGCTCAAGTCCCTGAAGGACCGGCATCGCGACAACCGCGTCATTCGTCGTCGCGGCCGCACCTACGTCATCAACAAGACGAACAAGCGCTTCAAGGCCCGCCAGGGCTGAGATCGCGTGGGGCTGCATGCCGTCGTCCTCGACGTCGGCAACGTCCTTTTTACCTGGGACCCCCGGTTCCTTTACGAGCGCCTGATCGACGACGATCGGGCGCTTGATGCGTTTCTGCGCGATGTCGTCACGCATGAATGGCATTTTCAGCATGATGCCGGCCGCCCCTTCGCTGAGACGCGCGTTGAGCTGGGCGATCGCTTTCCCCAGCATCGCGCGCTGATCGATCTCTGGGGGCCGCGCTTTCTCGACAGCCTCGGCCCCGCCGTCCCGGGCATGATCGAGCTGGTCGAGGAACTGGATGCACGCGGCGTGCCTCTGTTCGCGATCACCAACTTCTCGGGCGAGTTCTGGCCGCCCTTCCGCGAGCGCGAAGCGCGGCTGTTCGATCGCTTCCGCGACATTGTCGTCTCGGGCGACGAGATGCTGGCGAAACCCGATCCCGCCATCTACCGCCTCGCGCTTGATCGCTTCGGGCTGGCGGCCGAAAACGCGATCTTCATCGACGACCGCGCCGACAACATCGAAGGCGCGCAGAGCATCGGCATGCGCGGCCATTTGTTCAGCGGCGCGGCGCCGCTCCGCGCCGAACTGGCGGCGCTGGGACTGCTCTGACCCCAAGCCCCGTCATTGCGAGCGCAGCGAAGCAATCCAGAATACCCGACATCGGACTGGATTGTTTCGCTGCGCTCGCAATGACGATGTCTCGGCGAAGGCGCCTTCGCAGCCCTAGCCGCGATAGCCCTTCAGCTCGTCGCCGACGATGCGCACCACATGGAGCACGTTGGTCGATCCCGGCGTGCCGAAGGGAACGCCCGCCATCACGATCACCCGGTCGCCGGCCGCGGCAAGCCCGTGGCGCAGCGCCATGCGCTTGGCCTTTGCCACCATTTCCTCGAACGATCCGACATCCTTGGTGTGGACGGCGTGCACGCCCCACAGCAGCCCCAGCCGCCGTGCGGTCTCCATCGCCGGGGTCAGCACCAGCAGCGGCACCGACGGTCGCTCGCGCGCGATGCGCCGCGCGGTCGATCCGCTGGAGGTGAAGCAGATGATCGCCGACGCCGTCACCGTCTTGGCGATGTTGGCCGCCGCTTCCGCCAGCGCGTCCGCGGTGGTCGGGTCGGGGCGCGTTTCGGTGAAGTGGATGCGCGCGGCATAGCCGGGGTCGCTTTCCACCGTCACCGCGATCGAATCCATCATCGCAACCGATTCGACCGGCCATGCGCCCGCCGCGCTTTCGGCCGAGAGCATCACCGCGTCGGCGCCGTCATAGATGGCGGTCGCGACGTCGGAGACCTCGGCGCGCGTCGGGGTGGGCGCCGTTATCATCGATTCGAGCATCTGCGTGGCGACGACCACCGGCCGCCCCATGCGCCGCGCGCTCTCCACGATGCGCTTCTGCAGCGGCGGCACTTCATAAGGCGGCAGTTCGACGCCCAGGTCGCCGCGCGCGACCATCACCGCGTCGGCCAGTTCGAGGATCGATTCGAGCCGCTCGACGGCGGCTGGCTTCTCGATCTTGGCGAGCAGCGACGCCTTGCCGCCGATCAGCCGGCGCGCCTCGGCGACGTCTTCGGGGCGCTGGACGAAGGACAGCGCGATCCAGTCGGCATTCTGGTCGAGCGCGAAGGCCAGGTCGGCGCGGTCCTTCTCGGTCAGCGCCGCCATCGGCACCACCACGTCGGGAACGTTCAGCCCCTTGTTGTTGGACAGCATCCCGCCGACCTCGATGCGCGTCTCGATCCGGTCGGCATATTTGTGCAGCACGCGCAGCACCAGCTTGCCGTCGTCGAGCAGCAGGCGCGTGCCCGGCGCGAGCGCCTGGAACACTTCGCGGTGGGGGAGCTGGACGCGCGTAGCGTCGCCCGGCGCGTCGTCGCGGTCGAGCGTGAAATCAGCGCCGGTTTTCAGCTCGACCTTGCCTTCGGCGAAGGCGCCGACGCGCAGTTTCGGTCCCTGCAGGTCGACGAGGATCGTCGTCGGGCGGCCCAGCTTCTTTTCCAGCGCGCGAATGCCGGCGATCGTCGCGGCGTGATCGGCATGCGCGCCATGGCTCATATTGACGCGAAATGCGTCTGCGCCGGCGCGAAAAAGCGTCTCGATCATTTCGGGCGACCGGCTTGCCGGACCAAGCGTGGCAAGCACGCGGACCTTACGGGATCTTGGGGTTATGGTCGTCATCGGGGTCTCGCCGTTGCTTGCAGGCGGGCTTAGCGACTTGGGCTGACAGATCAACCGCCCTTTGGTCTGACGGGCGTCGACCGGCGGGCGGCGCAACCCGGCCTCACAAACCGGCCGCCTCCTGTTGGCGAATCAAATGCGCTGCCCTAGACGCCCCGGTTCGGATTTCATCAGGAGCAAGACATGAGCGACCTTATCGCGGCGGACCAGCTTCGCCTGTTCATCGAGCGTATCGAACGGCTCGAGGAAGAAAAGAAAGGCATCGCCGACGACATTCGCGACGTCTATGCCGAGGCCAAGAGTCAGGGCTATGACGCCAAGACGATGCGCCAGATCGTCCGCCTCCGTCGCCTCGAAAAGCATGTCCGCGAAGAGGCCGACGCGCTGCTCGAAACCTATCGCAACGCGCTCGGGCTGGTCTGATCGACATCTGATCGCCACCTGATCGTTGCGCGCAGGCGCGTCTCTCGCTTAGAGACGCGCCACGTTCCTCAAAATCAGGTGTGAAGAGCCGCCATGGCAGGCCATTCCAAGTTCAAGAACATCATGCACCGCAAGGGTGCTCAGGATAAGAAGCGCTCGGCGCTCTTCTCCAAGCTCAGCCGCGAAATCACCGTGGCGGCCAAATCGGGTCTCCCCGATCCGGATATGAATGCGCGTCTGCGCTCGGCGATCATCGCCGCGCGCGCGCAGTCGATGCCCAACGACAATATCCAGCGCGCGATCAAGAAGGCCGACGGGTCGGACGGCGAGAATTACGAAGAGGTCCGCTACGAAGGCTTCGGCCCCGGCGGCGTATCGCTCATCATCGAGACGCTGACGGACAATCGCAACCGCACCGCCACCAATGTGCGCACGGCGGTGTCGAAAAATGGCGGCAACCTCGGCGCCAGCGGTTCGGTCAGCCACGGGTTCGACCGGATGGGGCTGATCAACTATCCGGCGACGGCGGGCGACGCCGACAAGGTGTTTGAAGCCGCGCTCGAGGCGGGCGCCGAAGATGTCGCCTCGTCCGAGGACGGGCATGAGATCTGGACGGCGACCGAAAGCCTCCACGAAGTCGCCAAGGCGCTGGAAGCCGTGCTGGGCGAGGCCGAAGGCGCGAAGCTCGCCTGGCGTCCGCAGACGGTGGTGACGGTGGGCGAGGCGGAGGCCGGCCAGCTCCTCAAGCTCATCGACGCGCTCGACGATGACGACGACGTCCAGACCGTCTGGGGCAATTACGAAGTGCCCGACGAAGTGATGGAGAAGCTGGGCTGATCATCCTTGGCCTCGATCCCGGGCTGGGCACGACCGGCTGGGGGGTGATCCGGGCCGAGGGCAATCGCCTGTCGCATGTCGCCAACGGCCGGGTGAGGACGGACAGCAAGGCGGCGCTCGCCGATCGCCTGCTCGTCCTCGATTCGGCGCTGGCCGAAATCATCGCGGCGCACCGCCCCGATGCGGCGGCGGTCGAGGAAGTGTTCGTCAACGACAATCCCCAGTCGACGCTCAAGCTCGGCCAGGCGCGCGGCGTCGTGCTGCTCGCCGCCGCGCGCGCCGGGGTCGCGGTCGGCGAATATGCCGCGCGGCTGGTCAAGAAGGCGCTGGTCGGCGTCGGCGGGGCATCCAAGGATCAGGTTCATGCGATGGTCGCGCGGTTGCTGCCCGGCGCGAAGATCGACGGCCCCGATGCGGGCGACGCGCTTGCCGTCGCGATCACCCATGCGCATCATCTGGCCAGCAGCAGGGCGCTGGGGGCAAGATGATCGCGCGATTGACGGGAGTGATTGCCGAGATCGGCGCGGATCATGCGGTGATCGACGTCGGCGGGGTCGGCTATCTGGTGCAGGCCTCCACGCGCACGCTGCAGGCGATCGGCGGGGTCGGCGAGCGGGTGATGCTCCTGACCGAGCTTCAGGTCCGCGAGGATGCGATGACGCTCTTCGCCTTCGGCTCGGCGGGCGAACGCGACTGGTTCCGTCTGCTCACCGGCGTGCAGGGCGTCGGCGGCCGCGTGGCGCTCGCCATATTGTCGGTGCTCGCGCCCGATGAACTGATCCGCGCGGTCTCGGCCGGCGACAAGGCGATGGTCGCGCGCGCCAATGGCGTGGGGCCAAAGCTTGCGCTGCGCATCGTCACCGAACTGCGCGACAAGGTCGGCGCGGCGGCGCTCGCTGTCCCCGGCGCCCAGCCGTCGCCCGCCGGCGGCTTCGCCGCCGACGCCGTCTCCGCGCTCGCCAATCTCGGCTTCAAACCTGGGGAGGCCGCCGCGGCCGTGGCCGCCGCCGAAAACGAACTCGGCCCCGCCGCCACCTTGGACGCGCTCGTCCGTCTCGCCCTCAAGAAGGCGGCGCGATAAGCGCAGAGGGCGCAGGCTTGGACGGCTGACCCAATTTCTTCGCTCGCGACGAACGGCTGCGGAAGCGGGGTCAAAAGCGGCTCAATGCTGTCCTACAGCTAACTGGCGATGCTATCCTGACCGCCGGCGCAAGCCGCCCCGCTCTTTGACATCGCCGAAGCTCGCAACTTGAGAAAACCCCTCCAGCTTCTCAACTTTGTCAACTTCCGAAGGCGGAATTGGCGCTTTTCCGCCATTCCCTACAGCGACCATCGTCACGCTGCCTGCGCTCGCAATGACGAAGGCTTTCAGAACGTGAACTTGATCGTCCCGCCCCAGGTGCGCGGATCGGGCATCTGGGCGGAGATCAGGCCGGTATTGCCAGGCGTGACCGCCAGCGATTCGAAATAATGCTCGTCGAAGGCGTTGCGCACCCAGGCGAAGATATCGAACTTGTCGGTCCGGAAACCGGCGCGGAAATTGTGGAGCGAATAGCCGTCGATGTCAGTGTAGATCGAGCGCGAGGCGTTGGACGAGAATTTGGAGCGGAAGCTGGCGTCATAGCCGGCATAGACCTGGCCTTCGCGGCCAAGGATCGTCGCGGGCAGATTATATTCGCCGCCCCACGAGAAGGCCCATTTCGAGATGCCCGGCAGCCACTGGCCGGAAATGTCGCAATTGGCCGGGCTGTTCGCGCCGGGCGTCGCGGGCGGCCCCGGCGGTGCGCCGGCGCCGCCGCCGGCCAGTTCAGGCGGGCAGGGGGCGTTGGTGAACTTGACGAACTCATGGTCGGTGAAGGCGCCGCTGGCGTAGGCGGTGAAGCGTTCGCTCGGGCGGATCGAGAAATCGGCCTCGACGCCCCGCACCCGGACCTTGTCGGCATTGGCGAGGTAGCCGCGCAGCACGTTGCTGCCGCTGACGTTGCTGATGACGCTGGCCTGGAAATTGCGGATCTCGGTCCAGAAGCCGGCGATGTTGAGCGTCGCGCGCCGGTCCCAGAATTGCGATTTGAAGCCGACCTCGAAATTGTTGACGCGCTCGGGCTTGATGACGGCCACGTCGAGCTGGGGCTGGCCGTTGGCCTGGCTGGGCACGCCGTTCAGGTTGACGCCGCCGGTTTTGAATGAACGGGCGTAGGTCGCATAGACATTGATGTCGCGCGTCACCTCATAAGCGAGGTTGATGTCATAGGAGACGTTCCAGGCGCTGTAGGGCACCTGGAAGAATTGCGAGGCCTGCACGCCGCGCTGCGCGGTGGTCCAGGGGTCGTTATAATAGGGGCTGGTCGGGCTGCTGCTCACGATCTGGCGCGTCCCGTCGGATGCTGTGCCGGTGACGACCGAGTTATAATAGCCCGATTTCTTGTCGTAATTGACGCGGATGCCGGGCGAGACGGTGAAGCGGTCGGTGACTTTCCAGTTGAGCTTGCCGAAGATCGCGGCGCTGGTGTTGTTCAGCCGGATGTCGTTGTTGGCGACGAGATTGTTGAGCACCGCCGGATTGTTCGACAGCGCGCTCGACGGGTTGAGCAGCCAGGCGCTCGCCGCCGTGCCCGTTTCCTGGATGCCCGTCGTGTGGATCTTCTGGTGGAATCCAAAGGCGCCGACGACGAAGTTCACGCTTTTGCCCTCGAAGGCGTAGCGCAGCTCCTGCGTATATTGGTCCTGCTTGGTCGGGTTGTTGACCTTGGTGTAGATGGGCAGCCCGGTGAAATCGCGGTCGTTGGACGGATTCCAGTTCCAGTAGCGCCACGCCGTGACCGAGGTCAGCGTGCCCGGCCCCACATCCCATTCGGCGCGGATCGACGCGCCGCCCAGCTCGTTGCGCGCGGCCAGCGGCGCGTCGAGATCGGTCAGCCGGTCGAACGGATCGGTGCTCGGCACATGATAGCCGGGGAAGCGCGCGATCAGCGCCGCATATTGGCGGTTCGCCGCGCGTTGCGTCGTCCCCACCCGGGCATAGATCTGCGCGCAGCAGACGGGGTTCTGCAGATTGTAGTCGGCGGACAGCGTGACGCGGAAATCCTCGGTCGGCTTCCACAGCAGCGATCCGCGCACGCCGATATTGTCCTGCGAGTTCACATGCTGGTTTGTCGCGACATCGTAGATGGTGCCGCGACGGTCAGTGGCCGAAACGCTGATCCGCGCCGCGAGCTTGTCGGTCAGCGGGCCGGAGACCGAGGCCTTACCCTGCTTGAAGCCATAATTGCCGATCGAGACTTCGGCACGGCCCTCGAAGTCGAAGCTCGGCGCGCGCGTGGTGATGTTGATCGCGCCGGCGGTGGTGTTCTTGCCATAGAGCGTGCCCTGCGGCCCGCGCAGCACCTCGATCCGATCGACATCGACGAAGTCGAGCGTCGCCGATGCGATGCGGTTGTAATAGACCTGATCGACATAGATGCCGACGCCCTGCTCGAAACCGTCGTTGGTCAGGCCGAAGGGCGCGCCGATGCCGCGGATATTGATGAAGGTGTTGCGCGGGTTGGTCGAATAAAATTGCAGCGTCGGCTGCAACTGAGTCAGTCTGTTGAGGTTATAGGCGCCCTGGGCCTCCAGCGTTGCCGCGCTCACCACCGATATGGCGACGGGCACGTCCTGCACATTTTCTGCCCGGCGGCGAGCCGTGACGAGGATCTCGCCGCTCCCCGCGCTGTCCACAGACTCCGCGACAGGCGCGGTTTCGGCCTGATCGGCGGCGTGGCCCGCCGCCGGAATGAGGGCGAGCGAGCTGGACAGCAGAAGCCGAGAGATTGGACGCATGTTTTTCCCCTTGTTTGCGTCCCAGATTGTCTATCGAGTCGCTTGAAAAGCGAGATAGAAAATCTTTGCCTCGCCTCGTCCGGCGCTTCCGGCGGGTGTTTGCATCCTCGGTCGACGCAATGCACCATGGCGCGAACAGACGATAAAAGATGAGGATTCCCATGGCCGAAATGCGCACGATCAGGGTCGCCGTCGAGGATGGCGTCGCCATTCTGACGCTTAATCGCCCCGACCGGCTCAACGCCTTCACGGGCGAAATGTGCGACGAGATGATTGCCGCGTTCGACGCCTTCGATGTCGACGATGCGGTGCGCGCGGTGATCGTGACGGGTGAAGGGCGCGCCTTCTGCGCCGGCGCTGATCTGGCCGCCGGGGGCGCCACCTTCGATTATGCTGGCAAGGTCGCCGATTCGCCGATCCGCCCCGATGGATCGGTCGACTATGACCATCCCGGCGTGCGCGATAGCGGCGGGCGATTGTCGCTGCGCATCTTCAACGCGCTCAAGCCCGTGATCGGCGCGATCAACGGCGCGGCTGTCGGCATCGGCGTCACCATGACGCTGCCGATGGATTTTCGCATGGCGAGCAGCGATGCGCGCTTCGGTTTCGTTTTCGCGAGACGCGGCATCGTTCCCGAAGCGGCGTCAAGCTGGTTCCTGCCGCGCCTCGTCGGCATCCAGCAGGCGCTCGACTGGTGCTATTCGGGCCGCGTTTTCGGGGCGGAGGAGGCGCTTGCCGGCCGCCTCGTCCGCTCGGTCCATGCGCCCGATGACCTGCTTCCGGCGGCGCTTGCCTTCGCAAAAACGCTCACCGCCGAATCGGCGCCTGTCTCGATCGCGCTCACCCGCCAGATGATGTGGCGGATGCAGGGGGCGAGCCACCCGATCGAGGCGCATCGCCTCGACAGCCGCGTGATGTGGACGCGCGGTGCCAGCGCCGATGCGCGCGAAGGCGTGGCGTCCTTCCTTGAAAAGCGCGCCGCCGCCTATCCCGACCGCGTTTCGGCCGACCTGCCGTCCTTCCCGCGCTGGCTCCAGGACCCGGCCTATTGAGGCCGCCCTTTCCTTTTCGCGCGAAAGCGGGGAATGAATGGGAAAATAGGGGTTGAAGGGGGAAGCGTATGAGCCGGCTGCTGCGCCGCAAGTCGATGGTGCTGAACGAGGCGGATCATCCCGATCATCCCCGGCTGGCGCGCACCTTCTCCTGGCCGCATCTCGTCGCACTCGGCGTCGGCGCGATCGTCGGCACCGGCATCCTCACACTGATCGGCGTGGGGGCGGAGCGCGCCGGCCCGGCCGTGCTCATCTCCTTCGTCGTCGCGGGCGCGATCTGCGCGTGCGCCGCGCTTTGCTATGCCGAGATGGCGACGATGATCCCCATCGCCGGCAGCGCCTATACCTACAGCTATGCGGTGTTGGGCGAGATTTTCGCCTGGGTCGTCGGCTGGAGCCTGATCCTCGAATATTCGCTCGTCGTATCGACCGTGGCTGTCGGCTGGTCGGGCTATGCCGTCGGCTTCCTCAAGGGGCTCGACATCGCCTTGCCCGACTGGCTGACACACGGGCCAGGCGTGGCCGGCAACCTGTTCGACGGCACGTTTCAGCTCACGGCCGCGGGCATCAACCTGCCCGCCATCTTCATCATCTTCGCGGTCGCCGGGCTGCTCATGCTCGGCACGCGCGAAAGCGCGACGGTCAATTCGATCCTCGTCCTGCTCAAGATCGCGACGCTCGCCGTTTTCGTCGCGGTCGCGCTCCCCCATTTCAACCCCGACAATCTCCACCCCTTCGCGCCATATGGCTATGGCGCCCAGCTCGGCGAGGGCGGGGTCAAGTTCGGCGTGATGGGGGCGGCGGCGATCATCTTCTTCGCCTTCTACGGCTTCGATGCGATCTCGACCGCAGCAGAGGAGGCCAAGAATCCGGAACGCGATCTGGCGATCGGCATCGTCGGATCGATGGTCGCCTGCACCGCCATCTACATGATCGTCGCGGCGGCGGCGGTTGGCGCGCTCCACTTCGCTGCGTTCGGCAAGAGTGCGGAACCGCTGGCGCTCATCCTCCGCTCGATCGGGCAGGAAAAGGTCGCGACCCTCGTGGCGGCGTCGGCGGCGATCGCGCTGCCCACCGTCATCCTCGCCTTCTTCTACGGGCAGAGCCGCATCTTTCTCGTCATGTCGCGCGACGGTTTCCTGCCGCCCGCGCTGGCGCGCATCTCGCGGCGCGGCACTCCGGTCCGCATCACTGCGATGACCGCGATCTTTGTCGCCTTCATCGCCGGCATCATGCCGCTCGATCTGATCGCCTCGCTCGCCAATGCCGGCACGCTCTGCGCGTTCATCGCAGTGGCGCTCTGCACGCTCGTCATGCGCCGCCGCGCGCCCGATCAGAAGCGTGGCTTCCGCACTCCCGCCGTCTGGCTCGTCGCCCCGGTGGCGATCCTTGGCTGCCTCTATCTCTTCACCAGCCTGCAGGCGATAACGCAGCACAGCTTCATCGTCTGGAACGCGCTGGGACTGGTCGTCTATTTCCTCTACGGGATCGGGCGCAGCCGCGCATCCTGAGCAGGGGCTTGGGGTGCGGATCGGCTGAACGAGCGGAGGTTTTATGGGCGGTTGGACGATCGGCGTGCTTGGCGGTTCGGGGCTCTATGCGATCGATTCGCTCGAGGATGCCGAATGGATCACGATCGACAGCCCATGGGGACGGCCGTCGGACCAGTTGCTGACCGGCAGCATTTCGGGCGTGCGCTTCGTGTTCCTGCCGCGTCACGGCCGGGGCCATGTCATCTCGCCGAGCGAGCTCAATTTCCGCGCCAATATCGATGTGCTGAAGCGCGCCGGCTGCACTGATCTGCTGGCGCTTTCGGCAGTCGGGTCGCTGCGCGAACATCTCGCGCCGGGCGGCTTCGCGGTAGTCGACCAGTTCGTCGATCGCACCTATGCGCGCGAGCCGAGCTTCTTCGGCAGTGGCCTTGTCGCGCATGTCTCGCTCGCCGATCCCGTCTGCCCGCGCCTGTCGCACTTCGCGGCGGAGGCGGGGCGAAAGGCGGAGGCGGAGATGCATGTCGGCGCCACTTATGTCGCGATCGAAGGCCCGCAATTCTCGACCCGCGCCGAAAGCCATCTCTATCGCCAGTGGAATTGCGACGTGATCGGCATGACGGCGATGCCCGAGGCCCGCCTCGCGCGTGAGGCCGAGCTGCCTTACGCGCTCGTCGGCATGCTGACCGATTATGATTGCTGGCGCGAAGGCGAGGCGCATGTCGATGTCGAGACCGTCCTCAAGGTCATGCACGACAATGCCGAAAAGGCGCGTGCGCTCGTCGTCGAACTGGCGAAGCTCCTGCCTGCCGAGCGCGAAGCCTCGCCGATCGACACCTGCCTCGATTTCGCGCTGGTGACCGCGCCTGAAAAGCGCGATCCGGCCCTGCTCGCCAAGCTCGACGCCATAGCCGGCCGCGCACTCGGATGACGATCCGGCTGTTCGACTATTGGCGCTCGTCGGCCAGCTACCGCGTCCGCATCGCGCTCAATCTGAAGGGCGTCGCTTATGAGCAGATCCATGTCGGCCTGCTCGAACAGGAGCAATGCGCGCCGGAAAATCGCGCGCGCAATCCGCTCGGCCTCGTGCCCACGCTGGAGATAGAGGGCGTGCGGCTCACTCAGTCGCTCGCGATCATCGACTATCTCGATGCGCGCTATCCCCACCCTCCGTTGCTGCCCGCCGATCCGGTGCTCAGGGCGCACGCGCTCGAACGCGCGCTGACCATCGCCTGCGACATTCACCCGCTGAACAATCTGCGCATCATGGGGCGGCTGAGCGACCAGTTCGGGGCCGCGCCGGAGGCGCGCGAGGCGTGGATGCGCCACTGGATGGACGAGGGCTTCGCCGCGCTCGAGGCGCTGGCCGACGCCGACGGCCCGTTCCTTTCGGGCGCATCGATTGGCGTCGCGGATCTCTGCCTCGTGCCCCAGCTCTATAATGCGCGCCGCTTCGGCGTCGATTTGAAGCCTTATCCTCGCCTCCTCGCCGCCGATGCCGCCGCGCAGGCGATCGATGCAGTTGCGGCGGCGCATCCGGATCGCGCGAAACCCGCATGACGCGCGCGCTGCTTGCCGCGCTGTTCATTGCCTCGCCTGCCGTCGCCGCCGGGACTCCCGATGCGGCCGGCGACATCGTCGTCACCGGGCGCGGGCTTGCCGCGCCGATCGGCGACGCCGCCTACGACGTGGCGACGCTGGATCGCAGCCTGATCGAGAGCAGCGCGAGCAACCGGATCGAGGATGTGCTGCGCGATGTCGCCGGCCTCCAGCAATATCGCCGTTCGGATTCGCGTTCGGCGCACCCGACGAGCCAGGGCGTCACGTTGCGCGGGCTTGGCGGCAATGCGTCGAGCCGCGCGCTGCTTCTGCTCGACGGCGTGCCACAGGCCGATCCCTTTGGCGGATCGGTCAGCTTCCCGGCCTATCCGCCCGATCGGATCGCCGCGATCCGCGTGACGCGCGGCGGCGGCAGCGGGGCGCAGGGGCCAGGCGCTCTCGCGGGAACGATCGAGCTCGAAAGCGCCGGCCTCGGCATGCTGCCGCGCTTCTCTGCCGATCTCGCTTATGGCGGCCGCGATTCGATTGACGCATCGGCGGGTGCGTCGGCGCGGCTCGGCGGGGGTTTCGCCAGCATCTCGGCTTCCTGGCAGCGCGGCGACGGTTTCATCCCTATCGTCAAGGATCAGCGCGGCGCGATCGATCGTCCAGCGCCTTATGAGCAGGCGAGCGTCTCCGCGCGCGCCGTCGTGCCCGTCGGTGAACAGACCGAGCTTCAGGCGGCCCTGCTCGCCTTCACTGACGATCGCGCGCGCGGCACGGCCTATACCGCCAACAGCACGCAGGGGGCGGACGCCAGCCTGCGCCTGGTCGGGCGCGGTCGCTGGGGCTGGTCGGCGCTCGCCTATCTGCAGGCGCGCGCCTTCTCCAGCCAGTTTGCGTCGGTCGGCGCAGGGCGCGCCAGCGTCACCCAGAGCCTCGACCAGCATAATGTCCCGGCGACCGGGCTCGGCGCGCGCGTCGAGTTGCGCCCGCCGATCGCCGCAAATATCGAGCTGCGGCTCGGCGGCGACTGGCGGCGCACGCGCGGCCACACCGAGGAACGATATAGCTTTGTCGGCGGCCTGCCGACGCGGGGGCGCGACGCGGGCGGCCAGACCGAGACGCTGGGCGCTTTCGCCGAGCTGTCGGCGCGGTTCGGCGCGCTGACGCTGACCGGCGGCGGCCGCGTCGATCACTGGCGGATCAGCGGCGGGCATCTCGACGAATGGACGCTCGTCACGGGCGCACCGCTCACCGCCGATCTCTATCCCGATCGGCAGGGGTGGAAGCCCACCGGCCGCGCCGGTCTCGCCTATCAGGTCGCGCCGGCGTTGACGCTGCGCGCCGCCGCCTATGCCGGCTGGCGCCTGCCGACGCTCAACGAGCTTTACCGGCCCTTCCGCACGGGTGCGGACGCCACTGCGGCCAATCCCGCGCTGCGGCCCGAAATGATGAAGGGCGTGGAACTGGGCATGGACTGGCGTCCGGCCGAAGGCGTGAAGCTCGCCGCCACCCTGTTCACTGCCCGGCTCGACAACGCCATCGCCAATGTAACGATCGCGCGCGGCCCCGGCGCCTTCCCCGGCGTCGGCTTCGTCTCTGCGGCGGGCGTCTATCGTCAGCGCCAGAATCTCGATCGCATCGATTCGTGCGGCGTCGAACTCGACGCTTCGGCTCGGTTCGGCGCTTTCAGCCTGGCGGCCTCCTATGCCTATGCTGACGCGCATGTGCGCGCATCGGGCGCGGCCGCGCCGCTCGACGGCCTCCGTCCCGCGCAGACGCCGCGTCATCAGGCGTCGGCGACGCTCGGCTGGCGCTGGCTGTCGACCACGCTGCGCTATGTCTCCGCGCAATATGAGGATGATCAGAACAGCCGTGACCTGAGCGACGCCTTCACCGTCGACGCGCGCATCGCCGTCCCGGTCACTCGCCGCCTCACCCTCGACCTGCGGGGCGAGAATCTGTCCAACGCCCGTATCGAGGCGACGATCGGCGCTGATGGCACGATCGAACGCGCGCTGCCTCGCACTCTCTGGGTCGGTCTTTCTTATCGGCTCTAGCGATCGGTCCCGAAACTCCGGCTTGTCCGGCGCGCCGCTTTCGGGAATGCTGCGCAAAAGGACGATATGATGGCTGATGGTCAGGGGCGATTCCGCCGTAGCGGACGGGGCGGGATTTTCTTCTGTTCCAAGGGCGTTCCGGCCCAATGCCTCGTCCCGTCCGGCGCCAGGCGTCGGGGCCGGTGTCCGAGGAACTGGGAACGAGGCGGCGCAGGCCTCGGCTCCAGCCGTCGCAAGGGCTGCGCGCAAGGCGAAGGAAGGCAGATCATGGCGGACAAGAAAAGCACGATCGAGGATAATGTCGTCGAGCCGCTCAAGAAGGCCGGCGAGGCGATGAAGGATGCCGGCAAGAAGGCTGTGGAAAACAGTGCCGCGTTCAGCATGAAGCTGATCGACCATGCCGAGGAGAATAGCCGTCAGGCTTTCGCCGCGCTCCGCGCCGCGGCCAAGGCGGGCGGTCTCGCTGAAGTCATGAAGGTGCAGAGCGAGTTTATCCGCGATCAGAGCAGCCGGAACATGGCGCAGGCGCGCGAGATTGGCGAGCTTATCGCCGGATTCGGCCGCAACGTCGTGGAAGGGCTGAAAAGCAAGAAATAATGCTCGCCGCCGTCGTGCGATGCGCCGGTCGATCAGGATCGGCGCATGGCCGGCGGCGGAGAGGCCAGGCCTCCCCGCCCTAAGATCGGCGCCGCCGCTCAGTCTGGCCCGCGTGGGGCGATCACCCCTTCTTCGCCGGAGCCTTGGCCCGCTTTGCCTTGTCTTTCCGGGGCTTGGGCGGTGCGGCGCCTTCGGTCAGCAACGCCTCGATCCGGGCCAGTCGATCCTCGACCGCCTGCATCCGTTCGGATAGCGATCCGATCTCTTCGCGGCTCGGCATGTTCGCGGCGGCGAGCGCCCGGCTCACCACTTCGCTGCTCATCGCGCGCGCCTTGGCGGTGGCGGCGGTGTTGACGGTGCGTGCGAACTCGCCGGACTTGAGCAGCCCGCTGCCGAACTCGCTGGCGATCGTTTCCCACTGCCCCAGCATTTCGCGGAAGAAGGTGGCGGGATCGGGTCCGTCCTTGCTCATCGCCGCATCATTCGCCGCAACGAGGCATACGTCAAGTCGTCGCTTTGACCGGGACGATCAGCGGTGCGCCTCCGGTCTCGCCGATCCATGCCTCGACGCCATATGTGCTGCGCAGCAATTCCGGCGTCAGCACTTCGGCCGGCGGGCCGTCGGCGACCAGCGCCCCCCGGTCGAGCAGCAGCAATCGTCCGCAATAGCGCGCCGCCATGGTGAGATCGTGAAGCACCGCGATGACGAGCGCGCCGTCATCCGCGCGCGCCTTGAGCAACTGCATGACCTGAATCTGGTGGCCCGGGTCGAGCGCGGCCAGGGGTTCGTCCGCGATCAGCGCGGGCGCGCCGACCGCCAGTGCGCGGGCGAGCAACGCACGGGCGCGCTCGCCGCCGGACAGATTTGTCGCGGTGCGATCGCGCAGGTCGGTCATGCCCGTCTGGGCGATCGCCTCGTCGATCGCGGCGCGATCGGCGTCGGTCATGCGCGAGAATGGGCCGAGATGCGGCAACCGGCCGAGCGCCACGAGCCGCTCGACGCTGAGCGGCCAGTGCAGCGCCTGACCTTGCGGCAGATAGGCGATCCGGCGGGCGAGCGATGCGCGACTGATGTCGGTCACTGTCGCGCCGTCGATGCGCGCCTGCCCCCCTGAAGGCGCGATCAGGCCCAGCATGACGCGCGCCAGAGTGGATTTGCCCGCGCCATTGGGACCGATGACGCCGATCAGCGCGCCGCCGGCGAATCGCGCGTCGACACCGCGAAGCACGTCGCGCCCGCCGAGCCGGACGCTGACCCCTTCCACCGAGAGCATCACCATAGCCGCCGCTCCCGGAACAGCCAGGCCAGGAACACCGGCACGCCGAGCAGTGCGGTGACGACGCCGAGGCGCAGCTCGTTGGTCGCCGGGATGATGCGCACCGCGATGTCCGCTAGGCTGAGCAGCGCTGCTCCCCCCAGCGCCGACGGCAGCAGCGTCGCCCCCGGCGTCCTGTCGGTCAGGGGGCGGACGAGATGCGGGACGATCAGCCCGACGAAACCGATCGCGCCGGCCACAGCCACTGTGCCTCCCACGCCGACGGCGACCGCGATCAGCATGCGCAGCCGCACGCGACGCAGGTCGATCCCCAGCGTCTGCGCGCCATCCTCGCCCAGGCTCAGCGCGTCGAGCGCGCGCGCATCCCAGAATAGCAGGCCCAGCCCGATGGCGACGCAGGGGAGAGCGATCCAGACGTGGAGCGTCGACCGGTCCTCTATCGATCCCATCAACCAGGTCATGATCTCGAACGCCGCGAACGGGTTGGGCGCCAGGTTGAGGGCCAGGCTGATCCCGGCGCCGGCCAGCGTGCTGATCGCCACGCCGGCGAGGATCAGCGTCAGCGGACTTTCGGCGCGCCCGGCCAGCAATAGCAAGGGCGCGATCGCGATCACCGCGCCGGCTATGGCGGCAAGCGGCAGCAGCAGCGGACTCAGCGTCGAGAACCCGAAATAGAGAATGATAACTGCGCCCAGCGCCGCCATGTTCGATGCGCCGAGCACGGCCGGTTCGGCCAGCGGATTGCGCAGATAGCCCTGCAGCGCGGCGCCGCTCGCGCCCAGCATCGCGCCGATCAGCAGCGCGAGCAGCGCGCGGGGCAGGCGCAGGTCGAGCACGATTGTGCGCGCCACCGGGTCGTGCGCTCCGGCAAGCGCGCCGATCACCTGCGCGAAGGGAAGAGGGGCGCTGCCGAACGCCAGCGAGGCGACGCCCGCCGCTGCCGCGAGCAGCGCAAGCGCGCCAATCAGGATCGGGCGGCGGATCATGGCTTGCGTCCGCCCGCCCGGCGCTGCATCGCGCAGGCATGATCGAGATGCTCGCAAATATGGCCATGGCGATCGCGGCCGCCATCGGCGCGACGCAGGCCCCATCCCCTCCGGCCGCGCCCAGGCGAGTCCTTTCGCTCAATCTCTGCGCTGATCAATATCTGATCGCGCTTGCCGATCCGGGCCAGATCGTCGGGCTGACCAGATATGCGCGCGATCCCGCAATGTCCTTCGCCGCGCGCGAGGCCGTGCGCTTTCCGGTGACCAGCGGCCGTGCCGAGGATGTCGCGATGACGCGGCCCGATCTGGTGATCGCCAGCCCCTGGCGCATGACGCCGACCTTTCGCGACGCCGAAGGCCGCCCGATCGCGACGCTCGATCTTCCCCCGGCGGACAGCTACGTCCAGATCGTCGATCAGGTTCGCACGGTCGCGCGCGCGCTGGGCCATCCTGAACGCGGCGAGGCGCTGATCGCGCGCATGGATGCCGAGCTGAAGGGCGTCCGGCCGGCTCGCCTGCGCACCGTCGCGGCTTATTATCAGCGCCGCGGCTATCTTACCGGCACGGGCACGCTGGTCGACGATATCATGAAGCGGCTGGGCGTCACCAACCTCGCGAGCGTGCTCGACCGGCCGGTCCTGTCGCGGCTGTCGCTGGAGCAGATGGTGGTCGCGCATCCCGACATGCTGATCGTCGAAAGCAGCAGCGACAAGACCGTCGATCGCGGCACGGAACTGCTGCACCATCCCGCGATCGCCGGCATACCTCGCCTGCGGATACCGGAGGCCGCCACGGTGTGTGGCGGCCCCTCCTACCCGATAGCGGCGAGGAGCCTCGCGGCGCAGTTGCACGCCGCGGGCCGTTGATCGCTCAGAAACGGGCGCGGATGCCGGCATAGGCCGCCCGACCCGCCGTGCGGATCCCGAAGATTTCCTGATAATCCTCGCCCAGCAGATTCTCGATCCGCCCAAAGACGGCGAGCGCCCTGGTCAGCTTGTAATCGGCCGCCAGGTTGACCAGCGTATAGCTTTTCAGCGTCACCCGATCGGGAATGAAGGACGGATCGGTATAGGCAAGGTCGGTCTGCGGGCCATTGTAGCGCGCCGTGACGGTGCCGGTGAAGCGATCGTCCCTGCTCGTCCAGGCGACGTTGACGCTGGCGATGTGCTTCGGGCGCCGCACCTCGGCCAGCCCATCCTCGCGCGCATGGAGCCAGGTGTAGGCGGCGTCGATTCGCCACTGGGGCGAGGGACGGATCGAGGCATAGGTCTCGATGCCCTGCTGCTTGGACTTGGTGGAGCGGTTGGCGGGCGTCGCGACATAGGCGGGCGCCGGATAGGCGGTGTAGATTTCGTCTTTCAGGCGATTGTCGAACCAGGTCGCGCCGATCGTCGCTATGGCGCCGAACGCCTGCTCGACGCCGGCTTCCCACCCTTCGGACTTTTCGGGCTTCAGGTTGGGATTGCCGATATAGCGGCCGTCCGAATAGCCATAAAGTTCGTAAAAGCCGGGATTCTTGACGCCCGATCCAATCGCGGCGTGAAGGCGGGTGCCACTGTCGAAGCGGTAGCTGGCCTGCGCACGATAGGTGGTCGCATCGGCGAAGCGATTGTTGAAATCGTGGCGGATCGAGGCGCCGGCGGTGAAATTGTCGCCTACGCTCAGATCATATTGGCCGATCAGGCCGACATTGTCGGTGTGGCGCTTGCCGGTAAAGACGAAGCCGAACGGATCGGGTGAGCTGTTCTGATAATCCTCGCGCTCGACGTCGGTCGCGACGGTCAGCTTGTGCTTCACCGCGCCTTCGCCGATGCGGAAGCTGCTGTCGAACGACGCCTTGTAGCGTGTGCCCTTGTCGCCCGATGTGCGGTCGTCATGGTCGAAATCGTCGCGCTTGGTGTCGGCGATCTGGCCGGTCAGCGTGCTGACCCAGCGATCGTCGAGCAGGCCGAGTTGCGCGCGAAGAAGGCCATAGAAGGCGTGGTTGCGCGTGCGGACGCCGGGCGAATCGATCAGATAGCCGAAGGTCGGGCTGCCGGGCGTATAGTCGGTATTATTATAGTCTGCGTCGGTATAGCTGTAGCGCCCGACCGCCGAGATCTTGAGATTCTCGGCCGCCTGCCAGTTGAGCTTGAGCGACGCGCCGACGCTGTCCGATCCCACGTCGCGCGTGCCGCCGAACGCGGTCGGCGTGCCGCCGGTATGATAGAAGGACCCGGTGGCCGCATAGTCGAACGTTCCGCTCGATCCGCCGACGCGCGCGGCGGCCGATGCGGTGTCGAACGATCCGCCCTCGGCGCGGAGCGAGACGCCCGGCGTCTCGCGCCCCGATGCGGTGACATATTGGATCACGCCGCCGATCGCGTCTGATCCATAGAGCGCGCTTTGCTGGCCGCGCAGCACCTCGACGCGCGCATCGGGGTCGGCGATCAGCGTGCCGAAATCATATTCGCCCTGATAGGGATCGGAAACCTCGATCCCGTCGATCAGCACCAGCACATGATTGGCCTCGCTGCCGCGGATGCGGACCTGCGTCATCCCGCCGACATTGCCCGAGCGGCTTACGGCCACCCCCGGCACGTCGCGCAATATGTCCGACACGATGCGCGTCTGGCGCTGGTCGAGCGCCTGCGCGTCGAGCAGCGTCGCCGAAACGCCGATATTGTCGATCCGCTCGGGCTGGCCGGTGCGGCTGGCGGTGATGATGATGTCGTTGCCGGTCGCGCCGTCGTCATCGGCGGCGAAGGCGGGCGTGGACGCCAGCATGGCCGCGACGGCGGCAAGCGAGGCGGAATGGAAAATGCTCTTCATCGTTACAAAACCCCCGGCGTCTTAGCGACAAAGGCGGGGACCTGCCGTCATCCGGCCGGGCAAACGCGCGGGCCGACGCCCGGATAGCGCCCGCGAGCTTCGCACCGTGCGGCCCCAGCCGCTCGTTCGTCGCTCAGACGGAGGACCGTGCCCTGGCCTTTCCCTGGACCATGGCAAGAGCGACATCGCGCCGGCAGGTCTCCTGGCTCGCGGGTCATCGCCCGATGCCCGCCTTCCCGGACCCGTTCGGGTCCAGTGGCTGCCTTCCCCGAAAGGAAGGCGTGGGCATCGCGCTCGCCGCTCACAGTTGCAGGGACAGCCGCGGCTTGCGGGCTTCCGCCCGCTCCGCATTCCCTCTTAGGCCCCTTGCGGGGCACCGGCGCGATCTCGACGAGGGCTGTCGCCCTGCGTCGCCGCCGCCCCTAGCGGGCTTGGCGCGTTTCGCCAAGCCATGTTCGGACTTGCCTTCGCCGCGTGAACGGGGGCAAGCGCGAAGCGAGGGAGATAAGAATGGTGGACCGGCTCGACGCGTCGCTTGCTTATGCGCTCAGCCGTCGGCGTCTGCTCGTCGGCGCAGGGCTGGCAGGTACGGGCGCGGCCGCGGCCGTCGTCGGCGGCGGGCTGGTCGACCTCCGGCTTCCCGGCGGCCCGGGCGAACGCGCGCTGACCCGGGCCTTCCCCCAAAAAGGCGAGATGATCCTGCAGCGCAACCGCCCGCCGCTGCTGGAAACGCCCTTCGAGGTTTTCGATCAGGGCGTGTTCACGCCCAATGACCGCTTTTATGTCCGCTGGCATCTCGCGCAGGTGCCGACCGAGATCGACGTCGATGCATGGCGGCTGAAAGTGCGCGGCAATGTCGCGCGCGAACTGAGCCTGGCGGTGGAGGACCTCATCGCGATGCCGCGCGTCGAGATCGCGGCCGTCAATCAATGTTCGGGCAATTCGCGCGGGCTTTTCGAGCCGCGCGTGCCCGGCGCGCAATGGGCCAATGGCGCCATGGGCAATGCGCGCTGGCTGGGCGTGCGGCTGAAGGATCTGCTGGCGCAGGCGGGCGTGAAGGCGGGTTCGGTCGCGGTCCGTTTCGGCGCGGCCGATCAGCCGCTGACGCCCGATCCGGACTATTTCAAGTCGCTGGAGATCGACCATGCGCTCAGCGACGAGGTGATCGTCGCCTACGGCATGAATGGTGAGCAACTCCCGCTGCTCAATGGTTTTCCGCTCCGGCTGATCGTTCCCGGCTGGTTCTCCACCTATTGGGTGAAGATGCTCGACGACATAGAGGTGCTGACCGCGCCCGACGAGAATTACTGGATGGCCAAGGCCTATCGCGTGCCCTCGACTCCCGGGGCGAATGTGGCGCCGGGGGCCAAGGATTTTCCGACCCAGCCGATCAGCACGATGCCGCCGCGCTCCTTCGTCACCAATCTGGCCGATGGCGCGACGGTCGCGGCGGGCGCGCCGCTGTCGGTGCGCGGCATCGCGATGGGCGGGGATCAGGGCGTCGCCACGGTCGATGTCTCGATCGACGCCGGGCGGAACTGGCGGCGCGCGACGCTGGGCCGTGACGAGGGGCGCTACAGCTTCCGCCGCTTCGAGGCGTTGTTCCCGCCTGTGCCGAGCGGCGCGCTGACGCTGATGAGCCGCGTCACCAACAGCGCCGGGGTCGCACAGCCGTTCAGGCCCAACTGGAACCCCGGCGGCTATATGCGCTGCGTGGTCGAGCGCGTGGCGGTGACGGCGGCATGAAGGGACCTGTCCTCGCGCTCCTGCCGCTCCTTGCATTGCTTTCGGGCTGCGATCGCTACGCCAAACCCGGCGTGGCGCGTGAGCCCGATGCGATTGCGGTCCATTCGGTGAGCATCGCGCTGCCGACATCGGACGAGCCTCTGCCGCCCGGTCCGAATGTCGCGCTGGTGCGCGAGCGTTGCACCGCCTGTCATTCGCCCGGCATGATCCTCGTCCAGCCAAAGCTCAGGCATGAGCAGTGGCTGGCGACAGTCGCCAAGATGCGCGAGGCTTATAAGGCGCCGATCCCCGAGACCGACGATGATGCCATCGTCGTCTATCTCGATCATCTGAGCCAGATGGTCGCGAGCGGCGGGGAAACCCGCTAAGGGCCGGTGAATCGGCGCGATTGCCGCGCCACGGGGAGAGTATATGACCGACAGCGCCGCCGCACCCATCCTCTGCTTCGGAGAGACTTTGCTGCGCCTGTCCGCACCGGGGCGGGAAATGTTGTTTCAGTCGGGCCGCTTCGATGCGGTGTGGGGCGGGGCGGAAACCAACGTCGCGGTCGGCCTCGCGCGGCTTGGCACGGCGTCGGCGCTGGTCACTGCGCTGCCTGATAATGCGCTGGGCGATGCTGCGCTGCGCGAGGTGCGCGGGCTGGGGGTCGATGTGTCGCGCGTGGTGCGCGGCGCGGGGCGCATGGGCATTTACTTCCTGGCGCAGGGCGCAGGGTTGCGCGCTTCGTCGATCGTCTATGATCGCGCGGGCAGCCTGTTTGCCACATCCGGTCCCGCAAGCTTCGACTGGCCGGCGCTGCTCCGGGGCGCGGGGCGGCTTCACCTGTCGGGAATCACCCCGGCGCTTGGCCCCAATGGGACGGCGATGGAGCTGGCTGCGGCCCGCGCGGCGTCTGACGCCGGCGTCCCGGTCTCGTTCGACGGCAATTTCCGCGCGCAGCTCTGGGCGGCATGGGATGGCGATCCGCGCGCAATCCTTTCCGAGCTGATCGGCCATGCCGATCTGATGTTCGGCAATCATCGCGACGTTGCGCTGCTGCTCGGCCAGGATTTTTCGGGCGACGGGCTGGACCGGCGGCGCGAGGCGGCGGAAGCGGCGTTCGCTGCATTCCCAAGGCTCCGGTTTATCGCGTCGACCGCGCGCCATGTCGATGACGCCGATCGCCACCGCCTGTCCGCGCGGATCGATACGCGCGCCTCGGCGCACCAGACGCGCGAAGTGAGGATCGCCGGCATCGTCGATCGTATCGGCGGAGGCGACGCCTTTGCTGCGGGCGTGCTCCACGGGCTGGCGCAGGGACCGGATGCCGCTGCCGAGATCGGCCTCGCCTTCGCCGCGCTCAAACATTCGATCCCCGGCGATTTCTGCCTCGCCGGCCCCGGCGAAGTCGTCGCCTTCCTCGAAGGCGGGTTCGACGTTCGCCGCTGACGAAGGCATCCCCCCGTCATTGCGAGCGCAGCGAAGCAATCCAGTCGGAGGCCAGGCATCGTTCTGGATTGCTTCGCTTCGCTCGCAATGACGAAGTGCTGGTGTAAGATCGGCGCTCAAGCCCTGAAGTGCGCGACCAGCCCATAGCTGCCGCCGGGATAGACCTGCCGCGCATAAGTGATCCGTTCGTCGCCGCGCCATGTCCATCGCTCGAGGCAGATGCAGGCCTGCCCGATGTCCACAGCCAGCAGCCGCGCGGTCGCGGCGTCGGCGTTTATGGCGGTGATCCGATGCTCGGCTTCGGTCCAGGGGACGTGATCGAGCAGCCATGATCCGGGCGGATCGACTGTGAAATCGGCGTCGATGGCGGAGGGAACGGCGGCAAGGCTGATCAGCCGCTGCTCGATCGCATAGGGCCGCCCGTCGGCGAGGTGGCGGCAGTCGATCGCGAGCAGGCGGCCAGACGCTCCGCCTAGCAAAGCACGGTCCGCCGCGTTTGCGCGCCTTGCTGACCGTTCGATCAGCTCCAGCCCATAAGTGCGGCCCTGCGACGCGACCTCGTCGCGAATGTCAGGGATTTCGAGCGCCGCGCGGTGAAAACGCGGCGCGGCGACGAAGGTGCCGGCGCGCTTGCGCCGTTCAAGCAGCCCTGCCTGCACCAAAGCGCCCAGCGCCTTGCTCACGGTCATGCGCGAGCAGGCATATTCGGCTTCAAGCTCATGCTCATAGGGGATGCGGTGGCCGGGCTTCCAGTCGCCCGACATGATCCGCGTCTCGATCGCGCGGCGGATTCGTTCGTGGAGCGGCGCTTCGATAGTCATGCGAGCAGCGCGCGCAATGCCGTGTGGTAGCGCGCTTCGATCGCGTCGCGCCGGCGATGCCGTCCGCCGCTCACACACTTCACGCCGCCGCGCCAGACGCAATCGATCAGACCGCGCGCGCCGCCGAACACGAGGCTGTCGATCAGCGCATCGCCCTCGCGCGCGACGATCAGCGGGTGATCGCGCGTCAGCGAGAGGAAGTCGGCGGACGCCCCAACCGCTATCCCCGGCGTAGGCGCACCAAGCGCCCGGCCTCCTCCGGCCAGCGCATCGCGCCACAGCGCCGCGCCCGTCGATCGCCCCGCGCCGCCTGCCAGCATGTTGCGGCCGCGCGCCGACAGTCGCTGGCCATATTCGAGCAGCCGAAGCTCCTCGGCCGCATCGATCAGCACATTCGAGTCCGATCCGATGCCGAATGCGCCCCCCGCCGCCTGATAGGCCGCAGCGGGAAAGACGCCGTCCCCCAGATTGGCCTCGGTGATCGGGCACAGCCCGACGATCGCGCCGCTCTTGGCGATCATCCGCCATTCGCGCTCGTCGGCATGCGTCGCGTGGATGAGGCACCAGCGCGCGTCGATCTGCTGATGATCGTAGAGCCACTCGATCGGGCGCGCGCCGCTCCATGCGATGCAGGCCTCGACCTCGCGCATCTGCTCGGCGATGTGAATATGGAGAGGGGCGTCGGGCGCGAGCTTCGCCAGCACGTCCAGGTCCCGCGCGGTCGCGGCGCGCAGGCTGTGCGGCGCGATCCCGATCACCGCGTCGCCAAGGTCCGCTGCGGCTGCCCGGCTCGCCTCGATCAGCAGCGCATAGCCGTCGAGATCGTTCACGAAGCGGCGCTGTGCCGGCAGGGGCGGCGCGCCGCCGAAATCGGCGTGAGCGTAAAAGACGGGGAGCAGCGTCAGTCCGATGCCCGTCTCGCTCGCCGCCGCCGCGATCGCCTCGGCCATTGCTGCGGCATTGGCATAGGGCCGCCCGTCGGGCGCGTGGTGGAGATAATGAAACTCGCCGACGCGCGCGAAGCCCGCCTCCAGCATCTCGGCATAGGCAAGCGCCGCGATGGCGTTGAGCGTCTCGGGCTCGATCCGGTCGACGAAGCGATACATCGCCTCGCGCCAGGTCCAGAAGCTGTCCGGGCCGTCGCCGGCGCGCTCGGCGAGTCCCGCCATGCCGCGCTGGAAGGCGTGGCTGTGAAGATTGGGAAGCGCGGGGATGGCGACCGCATGGCGTTCATCGTCGGGCAGGGGAGCGGCGCCCGCTTCGATCGCGGCGATGGTCGCGCCGGCCAGCGTGACGCGCACGTCACGCCGCCAGCCATCGGCGGTCAGCGCGCGCTCGAACCACAGGGCCATGCGATCCTCCTTGCCGCTCTGGACAGCCGCCGAGCGATGCGGTTATGTATATACATATTCGCTGCGAGCGCCAGCGTCTTATCGGGGAGCCACGCATGCTGTGCGACCGCCTTTGGACCAATGCCCGGCTGGCGACGATGCGCGCCGATCTGGGCGGGCTGGGCGCGATCGAGGATGGCGTGGTCGCCGCGCTCGACGGGCGAATCGCCTATGCCGGTCCGCGCGCCGAAGCGCCCGCGCTCGACGCGCGCGAGACGATCGATTGCGCAGGGCGTTGGATCACGCCGGGGCTGATCGACTGCCACACCCATATCGTCCATGCCGGCAATCGCGCGACTGAGTTCGAGATGAAGCTCGGCGGCGCGAGCTATGAGGCGATCGCGCGCGCGGGCGGCGGCATCATTTCGACCATGCGGGCGACGCGCGCGGCGAGCGAGGCCGAGCTGGTCGCCGGGGCGCTTCCCCGCCTCGATGCGCTGATCGCCGAGGGGGTGACGACGATCGAGGGCAAATCGGGCTATGGCCTGTCGGCGGAGGCCGAGCTGAAAATGCTCCGCGCCATCCGGGCGCTCGGTGCGGAGCGCGCCGTTTCGGTCAGCGCGACTTTCCTCGGCGCGCATGCCTTGCCGCCCGAATATGCCGGCGACGCCGATGCCTATATCGCGCTGGTGTGCGACACGATGATTCCCGTCATCGCGCGTGAAGGGGCTGCCGACGCGGTCGACGGCTTCTGCGAAGGGATTGGCTTCACCCCGGCGCAGATCGACCGCGTGTTTGCGGCGGCGGCGCGATACGGCCTGCCGGTCAAGCTCCATGCGGAGCAATTGTCCAACCTCGAAGGCGCGGCGCTGGCCGCGCGCCACGGTGCGCTTTCGGCCGATCATCTCGAGCATCTGAGCGAAGCGGGCGTCGCGGCCATGGCGGCGGCGGGCGTCGTCGCGGTGCTCCTTCCCGGCGCCTATTATTTCATGCGCGAGACGAAGCTGCCCCCGGTCGCCTCTTTGCGCGCGGCCGGCGTGCCGATCGCGATCGCGACTGATTGCAATCCCGGCACCTCGCCTCTCACCTCGATCCTGCTTGCGATGAACATGGCGGCGATCATGTTCCGCCTCACCGTCGAGGAATGTCTGGCGGGCGTTACGCGCAATGCCGCCCGCGCGCTGGGCCTGCAGGGGCAAGTGGGCGCGATCGAGGCCGGCAAATGGTGCGATCTCGCGATCTGGGATGTCGCGACCCCTGCTGAGCTTGTTTATCGCATGGGCTTCAACCCGCTCCATGCGCGCATCTGGAGAGGCCATTGACCATCATCACGCTCATCCCCGGCGCGGCGACGCTTGCCGACTGGCGCGCCATTTACCGTGGCGCCGGCGTCGCGCTCGATCCGGCGTCGGGGCCGGCGATCGCGGCCAGCGCGGCGGCGGTCGATCGCATCGTGGCGCGCGGGCTTCCGGCCTATGGAATCAACACCGGTTTCGGCAAGCTGGCGAGCGTGAGCATCGCCGCCGACGATCTGGCGACGCTCCAGCGCAACATCGTGCTCAGCCACGCGGCGGGAACGGGCGATCCCAGCCCCGTAGCCGTTATCCGCCTGATGATGGCGCTCAAGCTCGCCAGCCTCGCGCAGGGCGCTTCGGGCGTATCTCCCGCGACGGTTGCGCTGATCGAAGCGATGCTGGCGCACGGCCTGACGCCCGTGGTGCCGTCGCAGGGATCGGTCGGCGCGTCGGGCGATCTTGCTCCGCTCGCGCATATGGCCGCCGCGATGATCGGGGTCGGCGAGATCATCGTCGGCGATCAGCGCGTTGCCGCCGCCGCCGCGCTCGCCCGCGCCGGACTGGCGCCGATCGATCTGGGCGCGAAGGAAGGGCTGGCGCTGCTCAACGGCACGCAATTTTCCACCGCCAACGCGCTTGCCGGGCTGTTCGAGGCCGAACGGCTTTTCCATTCGGCGCTCGTGACCGGCGCGCTGTCGACCGAAGCCGCCAGGGGATCGGACACGCCTTTCGATCATCGCATTCACGCGCTGCGCGGCCATGCCGGGCAGATTGCGGTCGGCGATGCGCTGCGCGGCCTGATGAAGGGTTCGGCGATCCGCGCCTCGCATCTCGAGGGGGACGCGCGCGTTCAGGATCCCTATTGCCTGCGCTGCCAGCCGCAGGTGATGGGCGCAGCGCTCGATATATTGCGCCAGGCCGGCGCGACGCTCGCGATCGAGGCCAATGGCGTGACGGACAATCCGCTGATCTTCGCCGACACCGGCGAGGCGCTGTCGGGCGGCAATTTCCATGCCGAGCCCGTCGCCTTCGCGGCGGATATGATCGCGCTCGCCATCTGCGAGATCGGTTCGCTGGCCGAACGGCGGATTGCGATGCTGGTCGATCCCGCCTTGTCGGGGCTGCCGGCGTTCCTCACGCCGCGCCCGGGGCTCAATTCGGGCTTCATGATCCCGCAGGTCACGGCGGCGGCGCTGGTTTCCGAGAATAAGCAGCGCGCGCACCCGGCGAGCGTCGATTCGATCCCGACATCGGCCAATCAGGAGGATCATGTCTCCATGGCGGCGCACGGCGCCCGCCGTCTGCTCGCGATGGCCGACAACGCGATGGCGGTGGTCGCGATCGAGGCGCTGGCCGCCGCGCAGGGGTGCGATTTCCACGCCCCGCTCAAATCGAGCGACGCGCTGGAAGCGGCGCGCGGCGTGATCCGCGCGCAGGTGCCGCATCTCGAAGAGGACCGTCACTTCGCGCCTGACATTGAGGCGGCGGCGATCCTTGTGCGGACAGGCGCGCTCGCGGGCGACGCCTTGCCGGGGGTGGCATGACCGGCTTCGTCGAAATCCATCGCGGCGATGCGCCGCTGGTCATCGGCCTGCCGCATACCGGCGTCGATTTCCCGCCCGAGCTCGCGGACGCCTTCGTCTCGCCATGGCTGGCGCGCAAGGACGCCGACTGGTGGATCGACCGGCTTTACGCCTTCGCGCGCGATCTTGGGGCGACCATGGTCCGCACGCGCCTGTCGCGCAGCGTGATCGATTGCAATCGCGATCCTTCAGGCGCGTCGCTCTATCCCGGTCAGGCCACTACCACGCTCTGCCCGACCGAGACGTTCGACGACGAACTTCTTTATCCCGGCGCGACCCCGGACGCCGCCGAGATCGAGCGCCGCCGCGCCGCCTATTTCGCGCCCTATCACGCGGCGCTGGAGGCGGAGATCGCGCGATTGCGCGCCGTTCATCCCCATATCGTCCTCTACGACGCGCATTCGATCCGCAGCCACGTGCCGCGCCTGTTCGACGGCGAGCTTCCCCAGTTCAACATCGGCAGCAATGGCGGCGTCACCTGCGATCCCGCTCTGGTTGCGGCCGTGGCGGGCATCTGCGCCGCCAGCGGGCATAGCCATGTCGTCGACGGGCGCTTCCGCGGCGGCTGGACGACGCGCCACTATGGCCGTCCGCGGCAAGGCGTCCACGCGATCCAGATGGAGCTTTCGATGCGCGGTTACATGGCTGAACGGGATGCGGCGGGGCCGGACAACTGGCCGACGCCCATCGCGGCGGATCCCCCGATCCTTCCTGTCCTCGTCCGGGCAATCGAAGCCTGCATCGCCTTCGCGAAGGGAAAAGCATGACTCGCATCGACAATAGCCGCACCGTCCGCGCCGCGACCGGCGCCGGTCTTTCGGCGAAAAGCTGGCTGACCGAAGCGCCGCTGCGCATGCTGATGAACAATCTCGATCCGGGCGTCGCCGAGAATCCGCACGAACTGGTCGTCTATGGCGGCATCGGCCGCGCGGCGCGCGACTGGGAAAGCTTCGATCGCATCGTCGAGACGCTGAAGCGCCTTGAGGGCGACCAGACCCTGCTTGTCCAATCCGGCAAGCCGGTGGGCGTGTTCCGCACCCATGAAGATGCGCCACGCGTGCTGATCGCCAATTCCAACCTTGTTCCCCACTGGGCGAACTGGGATCATTTCAACGAGCTCGATAAAAAGGGGCTGGCCATGTACGGCCAGATGACCGCCGGATCGTGGATCTACATCGGCACGCAGGGCATCGTTCAAGGCACCTACGAGACCTTCGTCGAAATGGGGCGCCAGCATTATGGCGGCGACCTGTCGGGCAAATGGCTGCTCACCGCCGGGCTTGGCGGCATGGGCGGGGCGCAGCCGCTGGCGGCGGTGATGGCGGGCGCTTCCTGCCTTGCGATCGAATGCCAGCCCAGCCGGATCGAGATGAGGCTGAAAACGCGCTACCTCGATCGCGCGACGGACAATGTCGACGAAGCGCTCGATCTCGTCACCAGGGCCGGGACGCCGATCTCGGTCGGCCTGCTCGGCAATGCGGCGGAACTGCTGCCCGAACTTTACCGGCGCGGCGTGCGCCCCGATCTGCTGACCGATCAGACCTCGGCGCATGATCCGGTCAACGGCTATCTGCCTGCGGGCTGGAGCCTCGATCGCTGGTTCGCCGATCGCGAGCGCGATCCGCAAGCGGTCGCCGCCGCCGCGCGCGCATCGATGGCCGTGCATGTTCGGGCGATGCTCGATTTCCAGGCGGCGGGCGTGCCTACTGTCGACTATGGCAACAACATCCGCCAGGTCGCGCTCGACGAGGGCGTGGCGAACGCCTTCGCTTTCCCCGGTTTCGTTCCCGCCTATATCCGCCCGCTTTTCTGTCGCGGCGTCGGGCCGTTCCGCTGGGCGGCGCTGTCGGGCGATCCCGAGGACATCTACAAAACCGACGCCAGGGTGAAGGAACTGCTGCCTGATAACGCGCATCTTCATCGCTGGCTCGACATGGCGCGCGAGCGCATCGCCTTTCAGGGGCTGCCGGCGCGCATCTGCTGGGTCGGCCTTGGCGATCGGCAGCGCCTCGGCCTCGCCTTCAACGAAATGGTGGCCTCGGGGGAATTGAAAGCGCCCGTGGTGATCGGCCGCGATCATCTCGACAGCGGATCGGTCGCCAGCCCCAATCGTGAGACCGAGGCGATGCGCGACGGCAGCGATGCGGTGTCGGACTGGCCATTGCTCAATGCGCTGCTCAACACCGCCAGCGGCGCGACCTGGGTTTCGCTCCATCATGGCGGCGGCGTCGGCATGGGCTTTTCGCAACATGCCGGCATGGTTATCGTCGCCGATGGGACGCCCGAAGCGGCGCGCCGGCTCGAACGCGTGCTCTGGAACGATCCTGCGACCGGCGTGATGCGTCACGCCGATGCGGGCTATGACATCGCGATCGATTGCGCGCGCGAGAAGGGGCTGGATCTTCCCGCCATTCTCTAGGCCTCAGACCGGACAGACGATCGGCGGGTCGCCGATCGGATGGCGCGACAGGAAGTCGAGCATCAGCGCGTTGACGCGCGCGGCATTGGTGACGCTGCACGCATGGCCGCCGAAGCGCAGCGCGACATGTTCGGCATCGGGGATGCACGCCGCCAGTCGCTCGGAGCAGGAAGGAAGCACCAGCATGTCGTCCTCGGTGGAGATCAGCAGCACCGGCGCGCCAATCTCGCCCAGCCGATCGTCGATATCGAAGCGACGGAGCATCTCGATGCGCTTTTCCATCGTCGCGACGCCGGCGAATTCGGCGAGGTGAAGCGCGGCCTCGGCAGCCAGTTCGCCTTCATGCTCGGGGATCCAGCGCGCAGGATATATGAAAATGGGCTGCGCGCGCAGATAGGCGTCGGCGCCGCCATCGTGCAGCAGGGCGAGCCGCAGGTCGCAGCATCTGTGCAGATGCGCGTCGGGCCGAGACCAGCCGTTGATGACCGTCAGCGACCAGATTCGCGCCGGCGCGTCGAGCGCGATGACAAGCCCCGCGAGACCGCCGGCGGCCTGCCCCGCTATATGCGCGCGATCGATGCCCAACCCGTCGAGCAGGCGCAGCATATCCGCAGCAATATCGGCAATGTCCACGGTTTCGCCGATCATCCTGTCGCTATGCCCCGTGCCGCGATGGTCAAAGACGATCACGCGATAGCGCTCGGCCAGCGCCGCGATATTCGGCCGCCAGAAGCTGCCGAGCCCTCCCAGTCCCGGCGAGAGGAGCAGGGGTTCGGCGTCGGCCGGGCCGTGTTCCTCATAGTAGAGGCCGGCGATATCGGCCATCATTGTCTCCGCAATGTAAAATAGGAGAGTGAATGACCCGATCGGGCAGGGCAAGGCTTATGCGACGGGTTGATTTGATGATTCCGTTACGGAATCCGTGATTTGTTCGCCTTATCAGGACGTTGGGGGAAGATGATGCAGGTCGCGATTTTTGGCGCCAAGGCTTATGATCGGCGCTTTTTCGATGTCGCCAATGCCCGTTTCGCGCACCGGCTGACCTATTTCGAGCCGCGCCTCGATGCCGATACGGTCGCGCTCGCGGCTGGCCGGGATGCGGTGTGCATCTTCGTCAACGATCGCGCCGATGCTGTCGTGCTCGAACGACTGGCGGCGCTCGGCGTGCGGATCGTCGCGCTGCGTTGCGCGGGCTATAACAATGTCGATCTGCGTGCGGCGGAGCGGCTGGGGATCAGCGTCGTGCGCGTGCCTGCTTATTCGCCGGAGGCCGTTGCGGAGTTCAGCGTCGGCCTGCTGCTCGCGCTCGATCGCCGCATTCACCGCGCCTGGGCGCGCGTGCGCGAAAATAATTTCGCGCTCGACGGCCTTATCGGCCGCAACCTCTCTCCCCGCACCGTGGGCGTGGTGGGCACGGGGCGGATCGGCGCGCTGGTGGCGCGCGCCTTTCGCCTGGGCTTCGGCTGCGAAGTGCTGGCGAGCGACATTGCGGAGGATGCCGGGCTGGTCGCCGCCGGCGTCCGCTATGTCGCGCGCGACGAGTTGCTGGCGCGCGCCGACATCGTCAGCCTCCATTGCCCGCTCACGCCCGATACGCGCCACATGATCGATGCCCGCGCGATCGAAGCGGCGCGGCCCGGGCTGATTGTGGTCAACACCAGTCGCGGCGCGCTGATCGATACGGGTGCGCTGATCGAGGGGCTGAAATCAGGCAAGCTGGGCGGCGTCGCGCTCGACGTCTATGAGCAGGAGGCCGATCTCTTCTTCGAGGATCTGTCGAACGAGATCATCCAGGATGATCTTTTTCAGCGCCTGCTGACCTTCCCCAACGTCCTCGTCACCGGCCATCAGGCTTTTCTGACCGAGGAGGCGCTGACGGCTATCGCCGAAACCACGCTGGCGAGCCTCGCCGATGCGGAAGCGGGCCGGCCGCTCATCAATCGCGTCGTCGCGGACGACGTGCTGGCGCGCTGAGCCAAAGAAAAAGGGGCCGGCCACGGCCGGCCCCTGTGAGGGGGTGACCGATAGCGGTTTGGGGGCGCCATCGGTCGGGGGGAACCTCAGGCGCCCGGGCGTTCCGCCCTGCCGGCCTTGTCTGCATTCTGCTGGGCGACTTCGGCCCGTTCGCCGCACCGGGCGGTGGCGTGCGTGTGGCCCTTGGTCCACGGGTGCGCGGCGCGCGCCGTGGCGCAGGCCTTCGCGCCCAGCGGACGATAATGAAGAGCGGGGGTCTTGCCGGCCGGCGACCAGACGCGCTCGTGCGTGTCGGGCAGCGACTGGGCGGACGCGGCGGCGGGCAGGGCGGCGATCGCCGCCAGCATGATCGGGGAAAAGCGCACTTGACCTATCCTTATGGGGAGTGACTTGTCGATCGCCGAACTCTAAGGGCGGTCACTTGCGGGCACGTGGCGCGTTTGTAAGAAATGATGGCTCTACCCGGTCCGGGCGATTGCAGATGTGTAACAAAATATGTCCATCGGGCGGTTCGGTTGAAGCAAATGCCCGTCTGCCCTAGCTATCCGTCGATGTCCTCCATGCGTCGTGCACCCCGATGAGCGCCCAGACCATCATCCTCGTCGAGGACGATCCGCCCCTGCGCACGCTCACTGCGCGCGTCCTGCAGGAAAACGGCTATGTTGTGCGCCCGGCGGCGACTGCGCCCGAAATGTGGATCGCGTTCGACGCCGGCCCCGTCGACCTCGTGTTGCTCGACATCATGCTGCCGGGCACCAACGGCATCGATCTGTGCCGCCAGATCCGTCGCAAGAGCGATGTGCCGATCATTTTCATCAGCGCCAGGGGCAGCGAGGCCGATCGCGTGATCGGGCTGGAGCTGGGCGCTGACGATTATCTCGCCAAGCCCTTCGGCCCGCGTGAGCTGCTCGCGCGCATCCGCGCCGTGCTCCGGCGCGGCGCGCTCGATCGCCAGCATGGCGAGGCGCGCGAGAATGAAGCGCATTTCGACGGCTGGACGGTCAGCTTTCCCCGCCGCGAGCTGCGCTCGCCCAGCGGCGCGATCGTCGAGCTGACCGGCGCCGAGTTCGATCTCCTCGCCAGCTTCCTCTCGCAGCCCCAGCGCGTCATCGCGCGCGAACGGCTGATCGAACTGTCGCGCACCCGGCTTGGCGACTCGTCCGATCGCAGCATCGATGTGCTGGTCAGCCGCCTCAGGCGCAAATTGACAGGCGCGGGGCATGCCGCGCCGATCGTCACCGTTCGCGGCGTCGGCTATATGTTCAACGCCGAAGTGACGCGCATCTGAGCATGGGTCGCTGATGCGCCCGTTCGTCCGGTCGCTTGGGCTTCTCGGCCGGATCACGGCGATCCTGCTGGTGGTCATCGTCGTCGAGTTCGGCGCGAGCACGCTGCTTTACGAACGCGCCACTCATTTCTCGATCCGCGACGACGAGGCGCGCCGCCTTGCCGAACATCTCGTCATCGCACGCAAGCTGCTCAGTGAACGGCCGCCGCCCCAGCGCGACGAGATGGCGGCGGAGCTGACCACCGAACGCTATTACATCCACTGGCAGCCCGGCGCGCCGCCGCGCGCCGATCTCGCGCCCGGGCTCGATCGGATGCGCAGCCAGATATTGGCTTGGGAACCCGATCTCGCGCGTTCGGATCTGCACCTCCGGCTTGCGCCGCTGCGCAAGGGATCGGGCATCGCCGGCGATCTCCGGTTGCCTGATGGCAGCAGGATGTTGTTCGGCGCGCGCCAGATCGAACAGGGCTGGAGCCTTGCGCTCGGGCGGGTATTGCTGGCGCTTGCGCCCGCGCTCATTCTCATCATGCTCGCCGCCGCGATGATCCGGCGCACGCTCAGGCCGCTCCGCGCGCTCGTCTATGCAACCGAGCATGTCGGCGCCGGGCAGTTCAGGCCGGTGCGCGAGCAGGGAACGGAAGAAGTTCGCAGCCTGATCCACGCCTTTAACGAGATGCAGCTCCGCATCCGCCAGCTCATCGAAAGTCGAACGCAGGCGCTGGCCGCAGTCGGCCATGACCTGCGCACGCCGCTCGCCCGGCTCCAGCTTCGTCTCGAAGGTGCGGCCGGCAACGAAGCCGCGCGTCAGGACGTGGCGGAGATGGAGGCGATGCTTGCGTCGCTTCTCGCCTTCCTCGGCGGCGCGGAAGATCCGGAGCCGCGCTCGCGCACTGATGTCGCGGTGATGGCGGCGACGATCGTGGACGGCGCCAATGATCTGGGGCACGACGCCGTCTATCGTGGCCCTGACCATTTCGAGATGTTCGTGCGCACGTCCGCGTTCCGCCGCGCGCTCGCCAATCTTGTCGAAAACGCGATTCACTATGGCGGCAACGTCCGCGTGACGCTCGAACCGGAAGGCGAAGGCGCGCGCATCGTCATCGATGACGACGGCCCCGGCATTCCGCCCGAACGCCTCGGCGAGGTGCTTCGGCCCTTCGTCCGCCTCGACGAGGCGCGCGGGCGCAATACGCGGGGTCTCGGCCTCGGCCTCGCAATTGTTGCGGAGGTGATCGCGGGCGAGGGCGGCGCGCTCGCGCTCGAAAACCGGCCGGGCGGCGGATTGCGCGCGATCGTGACGCTTCCGGCCGCCTGAAAGCGCGCCGCGCGGGCGCCGCACGGCTTTTTCCGGCCAGCAACAATTCCTTACAACAGCGCTGCGCTGCGGCAAAGCAGCGCCCCTATGTCTGGCTCCTGAGCAATGTTTCCAGGAGTGTGATCGTGAACGATGTGATTGGTCGCGTCTTCGATTTCGAGAAGACCGTTTTTCGTAACGAGAGCGCGCTGTACGGAAAGCTCGCGTCGCAGGGCCAGGCCCCCAAGGCGCTTATGATTTCCTGCGCCGACTCGCGCGTGGTTCCCGAACTCATCATGCAGGCCGCGCCGGGCGATCTGTTCGTCTGCCGCAACGCGGGCAACATCGTGCCGCCCTTCGCCACGCAGAATGGCGGCGTGTCCTCGACCGTCGAATATGCCGTGATGGCGCTGGGCGTTCGCGACATCATCGTCTGCGGCCATTCGGACTGCGGCGCGATGAAGGCGCTCAGCAATCCAGACAGCCTTGCCACCATGCCCAACGTCGCGGCCTGGCTGCGTCATTCGACGGCGGCGCAGAATGTCGTCAACACCGGCTATCCCGAACTGAGCGACGACGCCCGCGTGCGGGCGATGGCGCTGGAGAATATCGTCGCGCAGATCGCGCATCTGCGCACGCATCCGTCGGTCGCCGCCGGCATTGCGCGGGGCGAGATCGCTCTCCACGGCTGGTTCGTCGACATTCACGCCGGCCAGATTCTCGGCCTCGACGGCAAGACGGGCCGTTTCGTGCCCCTGCGCGAGGACAGGCCGCTTCCCATCGCGCTCGAACCCGCGCAGCGCCTTGCCGCGCACGGCGAGCATTTCATGCAGGCTGCGGAGTAACAGATGGCGTCGCAGGCTATGTCGCGTTTGAGTGCGCCTTTCCTGGCGCGTGATTTCACCGCGTCGATCGTCGTCTTTCTGGTGGCGATGCCGCTGTGCATGGGCATCGCCATCGCTTCGGGCGTTCCGCCCGAAAAGGGGCTGATTACCGGCATCATCGGCGGTATCGTCGTCGGCGCCCTCGCGGGGTCGCCGCTTCAGGTCAGCGGCCCTGCCGCCGGCCTGGCGGTCATCGTCTTTGAACTGGTGCGCGATCATGGCGTCTCGGCGCTCGGGCCGATCCTCGTGCTCGCGGGCGCGCTGCAGGTCGTCGCCGGCATTTTCAGGCTTGGCGGCTGGTTCCGCGCCATTTCGCCGGCGGTCGTCCATGGCATGCTCGCGGGCATCGGCGCGCTGATCGTCATCGGCCAGTTCCACACATTGTTCGACGCCAAGCCGCTCGCCAGCGGCGTTCAGAACCTCGCCGCAATGCCCGGCCGTATCCTCGGCCTGCAGTTCGGCGATTTCCGGGCCGCCGAATATGCGCTGCTGATCGGGCTGGTCACCATGGGCGGGATGCTGGCGTGGGAACGCTTCCGCCCGGCCGCGCTGCGCCTCGTCCCCGGCGCGCTGATCGGCGTCGTCGCGGCGACGCTCATCGCCTTTTTCCTCAAGCTCGATGTCGCGCGTATCGACGTGCCTCAGTCGATCGTCGGCGCGATCGATGCGCCGGGCGCCGGCTTCTTCGCGACCTTCGGCGATCCCTCGCTGATCGTCGCGGCTGTCGCCATCGCCTTCATCGCCAGCGCCGAGACCTTGCTGTCGGCGGCGGCGGTCGATCGCATGCACGATGGCGTGCGCACTGACTATAACAAGGAACTGCGCGCGCAGGGCATCGGCAATCTGCTCTGCGGTTTTGCGGGCGCGCTGCCGATGACGGGCGTCATCGTCCGCAGCTCGGCCAATGTGCAGGCAGGCGCGATGACGCGGCTGTCGGCTATCCTGCACGGCGTGTGGATCCTCGGCTTCGTCGCGCTGCTGCCCTGGCTGTTGCGCGAGATCCCGATGGCGGCGCTCGGCGGCGTGCTGGTGATCACCGGCTGGCGTCTGGTGAGCGTAGCCCATGCCAGGCATCTCTTCCATCATTACGGCCTGCTGCCGGTGCTGATCTGGGCGACCACCTTCATCCTCGTCGTCACCACCGATCTGCTGACCGGCGTGCTCGCCGGCATCGCGCTCTCGCTGCTTGAGATCCTGCCTTATGGCCGCAAGCTTCGCCTGCGCGTGGAGGCCGATCATGGCGATGAGGAAAGCCGGCTGGCGCTGGACGGCGCGGCGACGTTCGTCTCGCTGCCCAAGCTCAGCAATGCGCTGGATTCGGTCCCCGAAGGTCGCCCGCTCCGCCTCGAGCTGAAGCGGCTGGCGGGTCTCGACCATAGCTGTTCGGAACTGCTGCGCGACTGGCTTCAGCGCAAGCGCGGGCAGGGGATGCAGATCGAGCTGACCGGCGACAGCCGCCACGTCGAGCGCCTTAGCGCCTGATCGGGAAACGCCATTTCCTCCAGCGCGACGCCGCCCGGATCCCATCCGGGCGGCGTTCCCGATTCCAGTCGGGCGCGTCGCCGGTACGCTGCAATATTTCGTTACAGTCCGGAAAAAGACCGGAAGCGCAGGCCGGATAAGCTGGCCGCCTCGGACGGACGTGTCACCGCCTTTCCTTCCCAGGGGTGAGAGGGCGCGCAACTCCGGGCGCAGGTGGGACATCACCATTAGGATTGGGGGATGTTCCAGATGAAAACATATGCATGCCTTGCCGTGCTGCTTGCCGGCGCGTCACCGGCCCTGGCCCAGACTGAGCCGGAAAAGCCGTTCACGGTGTCCGGCTCGGTCGGGCTTGTTTCCGACTATCGCTTCCGCGGCGTTTCGCAGACCGACAAGGATTTCGCGATCCAGGGCGGTTTCACCATCGCGCACAAGAGCGGCCTTTACGCCAGCGTCTGGGCGTCCAACCTGTCCGGCTGGGGCACGTTCGGCGGCGCGAATATGGAGCTCGATCTGGTCGGCGGCTACAAGCGCCCCATCGGGCCGGTGACGGTCGATGCTGGCCTAACCTGGTACATGTATCCGGGCGGTTTCGACAAAACCGATTTCGCCGAACCCTATGTGAAGGTCAGCGGCATCGCCGGCCCGGTCAGCCTGCTGGCGGGCATCGCCTATGCGCCCAAGCAGCAGGCGCTGGGCAACTGGTTCAACACGCCCAAGAGCCGCATCGGCGCGAAGCATGACAATCTCTATGTCTGGGGCGATGCGAGCGCGGGCATTCCCGGCACGCCGGCGACGGTGAAGGGGCATCTCGGCCATTCCAACGGCAATCCCGGCCTTGGCCCCAACGGCACCAGCGTCGCGCCCACCGGCAAATATTGGGATTGGCTGCTCGGCGTCGATGTCGTCGTCGGTCCGGTCACGCTGGGCGTCGCTTATGTCGACACCAATATCTCCAAGAAGAAATCGGCCTATCTGCTGCCCAATTTCTCCGACACCAGCGATGGTTCGTCGATCGCCGGCAGCCGCGCGGTGTTCAGCATCACCGCCGCTTTCTAGGCGTCAAAACCTCCGCTCGCCCGGTCTCGGGCGGGCGGAGACGCATCAGAAGCGCATTCCCAGCGTCACCCCCGCGCCCTTGGTGTCGCCCCAGGGCAGAACGCGGACGCTGGCGTTGCGCTTCGAGGTTATCAGGAAGCCCGCCGTCTCGCCGATCGCCGCGCCCGCCACCACGTCATACCAATGATGCTTGCGCGCCTGTACGCGCGAAAAGCCGGTAAAGGCCGCCACGATCTGCGCCGGGATCCCCACCTGCCAGCCATAGCGGTTCTGCAGCGACGCGGCGGCGGCGAACGCGACCGACGTGTGCCCGGACGGGAAGCTCTTGCGGTCGGAATGGTCTGGCCGCCATTCGGGGAAGGCTTCCTTCAGACCATAGCTGGCAAGCCCGGCGGCGAGGATGCTGCCTCCTGCTTGAAGGTCGCCTGCCCAATCGCCTTTGATCGCGGGCAGCCCGAGCGCAACCACGACGAGCGCATCGCGCGAGACCGTGCTTGCGTCGTCCCAGGCCTTTTCGTTGCGCGCCGCGGCTGGCGTGGAAAGGCTGGCCCCGGCAAGGCATAATGCTGCGGCAATCGGCGTCAGGCGCATATGAAACCCCATGCTTTGCGCGCCGGCGCGGCCGGCCGCGCCACATTACGCCAATATGACGCCGCCGTGACAATGCCCCCGCATCTCGGGCAATGATTTGTAAGCCGGGGGAAGGTTCACCGCCGCAACTGGAAGCGTACCTTGCGGTTGCGGAAATCAAGCGAGACGCGCCGGAAGTTTTCGAGCAGATCGGTGCCCAGCAGCATCGCCGGCTGGCTGCCGAGGCCGAACAGCGCGAAGGGGGCGGCGTCGGCGAAGGCCACCGGCACATTCTCGAAATTGAGCCCGCCGATTTTCATGCGCGGCAGGATCACCAGGCTCGCCTCCAGCGTCTGGCCGGTCACGCTGGTCAGCACGATCGGCGTCGCCGCCGGGGGATTGCGGCCGCGGAAGATGCGCCTCAGCAACGCCATATTGCCCATGGTCACTTCCGAACCCGTGTCGATGATCGCATATAGCCGATTGTCGCCCGCCATCGCCTGCGCGAGAATCAACTGGCCGTGGCGCAGCCGCGCAGTCACCACGATCACGTCGGACTCGACTGCGGCGGGCTTGCGCGAATCCTGGACGCTGATCGTCCTCCGGTCGAAATCAAGCATCAGCCGCTGCTCGGCGAGCGCGTCGATCCCGATGATCCCCTGCGCGCCCACGAACAGTTCAGGCAGCACGGGCGTGGTCAGGTCGTAAACCTCGCTCGTTCCGATCAGCATCGAGTCGATCTTCACAGTCTCGACGCGCTTGGCGCCCGCCACGCTGTGGAGCATCGCCGCCTTGCCCGGCGGCAGGTTCATGCGCGCGGCGACCGATTGGGCGATGACCGATCGGTCGGCGCCGCTATCGACGATGAAGCGAAACGGCCCTTGCCCGTTGACCATCACCGGCACGGTCAGCCGCGTCCGCGCCGCTTTGGCCGCCACCTCGTCCCCGCCGATCTCCAGCGTGTCGTCAAGCGTGGCGGGCGGGATGGTCGGCGGCGCCGGCGCGGCGGCTGGCGCCTGCTGCCCGGCGAGGGCGAGAATGAACGCAAGAAGCATTGCCATCCGCCGATCATGGCGCAGGCAAAGGCGCTTAGCTATCGTCCGATCGACGAAGGCGGCGCATTTTGCTGCAAACGTCGATCGCAGCAGAATGTGCAGCAAAGGCTCCGCACATATCACGCCCCCCGTTCGCCCTGAGCCTGTCGAAGCCCTCCCCCTTCCTTATTGCGTCAAAAGGCGGGAAAGGCCTCCGACAGGCGGGGCGTGGGGGGGCGGGAGTCCCTGGCAGAAAGCAGTCAGGCGCCGGCGATCGCCGCCAGCGCGCCTTTCGCCTCGATCGTCTCGAGATGCGCAGTGACCGCCGCGACAATGTCGCCATCCGCCGCGAATGCGGGCGGGAAAATCGCTTCGATGCCGGCCAGCGCGCGGACGCGCTCGGCGGCGCTGCCCAGGCCCGCAGTCCGCCGCGCAGTCTCCGCCGCCAGCGGATCGTCGACGACGAAGGCGGCCCCGCTGTCGTCGACGCCGCCCTGCCAGCGCATCCACGCCGCGACCGCCAGCGCCAGCCGGTCGATCGGCTGGCCCTTCGCCCGCCGCGCGAGGATCGGCGCGACCAGCCGCTGCGGCAGCTTCTGCGATCCGTCCATCGCGATCTGTCGCGTTCGGTGCTGCAGCGCCGGATTGGCGAAACGCGCCATCAACGCGGTGCGATAGGCGGCGACGTCCAGTTCGGCGGGCGGGGTCAGCGTCGTCTGCGCCTCGTCCCACAGCGTCTCGACGAAGCGCATGCCCTCGGGCCGCTCGACGAACTGATGGACGAAATCGACGCCCGCGAGCCCGCCCAGATAGGCTAGCCCCGAATGTGCGCCGTTCAGCAGGCGCAGCTTGGCTTCCTCCCACGGCGCGACCGCGCACGTGACCTGCACGCCCAGCGCCTCGAAATCGGGGCGCGGGCCGGCGAAGCGATCCTCGATCACCCATTGGGTGAAGGGCTCGGTCTTGACCATCGCCCGATCCTCGACGCCGATGCGCGCGCCCAGCGCCGCTATGTCCTCTTCGGTCGTCGCGGGCACGATCCGGTCGATCATCGTCTGTGGAAAAGCGCCTTTCGCGGCGATCCAGTCGGCCAGCGCGGGATCGTGCCGGCGCGCGATAGCGGCGACCGCCGCCTCGAGCCGCGCGCCGTTATGCGGCAGGTTGTCGCAGGAAATCGCGGTGAAGGGCGCGTGCCCCGCCGCGCGTCGCCGCGCGAGCGCCGCGACCAGAAAGCCCGGCGCGGTGCGCGGCGCGCTGAGATCCTCCAGATCGTGGCGCACATCGGGGCTGTCCTCGATCAGCGCGCCGGTCGCGGGATCGAGATGATAGCCCTTCTCGGTGATCGTCAGCGTGACGATGTGCGTGTCGGGATCGGCGAGCGCGGCGACCAGCGCCGCCGGATCCTCGGGTGCGACCAGCACCTCGCGGATCGCGCCGATGATCTGCACCTGCTCCGCCGCGCCGTCGCGCGCCACCAGCGCATAAAGCCCGTCCTGCGGCGTCATCGCATCGCGCACGCCGGGGGAACGCAGCGACGCGCCCGTTACCGCCCAGCGCAGGTCGCCGCTCGCCAACGCGGCCTCGAACACCGCCGCCTGATGCGCGCGGTGGAAGGCGCCGATGCCGAGATGGACGACGCCGCGTTTCGCCGCCGCCCGGTCATAGGCCGGGCGCGCGACGTCGGCGGGCAGCGCGGCGAGAGCCGCCGGCGATAGCCGGATCACAGCTTGTAGGCCTGCTTGACGAGGTCATAGGCCAGCGCGTGCGCCACTTCATGCGCTTCGTCCTCCTCGATCCGGTGCTCGGCGACGAGTTGGGCGAGGAAGCCGCAATCCATGCGCCGCGCGACGTCGTGGCGCGCGGGTATCGACAGGAAGGCGCGCGTATCGTCGTTGAAGCCGACCATGTTGTAGAAACCGGCGGTCTCGGTCACCTGCTCGCGGAAGCGGCGCATGCCCTCGGGGCTGTCGTTGAACCACCAGGGAGGGCCGAGGCGCAGGACCGGATAATGGCCGGCAAGCGGCGCCAGTTCGCGGCTATAGCTCGTCTCGTCGAGCGTGAAGAGAATGATCGAGAGTTTCGGCTCGTTGCCATAGCGGTCGAGCAGCGGCTTCAGCGCGTCGACATAGTCGGTGGGGCCGGGAATGTCCGCGCCCTTGTCGCGGCCGAAACGCGCCATCACACCCGGATTATGGTTGCGGTGCACGCCGGGGTGGATCTGCATCACCATGCCGTCGTCGATGCTCATGCGCGCCATTTCCGTCAGCATCTGGCCACGAAACAGTTCGGCTTCCGCCGCGCTCACCGGGCCGGCGAGCACCTTGGCGTAAAGCGCCTCGGCCTCGGCGCGCGACAGGTCGGCGGTGAAGGCGGAGGGATGGCCGTGATCGGTCGAGGTCGCGCCCGCCTCGCGGAAATAGGCGCGGCGATTCTCGTGCGCGCGCAGATAGCCGGCGTAGGTCGAGATATCCTCGCCCGCCAGTTCGGCGAAGCGCTTCAGATTGTTCGCGAAGCCATTATGCTCCGGGTCCATCACCGGATCAGGGCGATAGGCGGTGACGACGCGGCCGCCCCAGCCCGATTCGCGGATCGCGCGATGATGCTTCAGCGGATCGGTTGGGCTTTCGGTGGTCGCGATCAGTTCGATTCCGAAACGATCGAACAGCGCGCGCGGCCGGAATGCGTCGCTTTTCAGCGCGGCGTCGATCGTGTCGTAATAAAGATCGGCGGTTTCCGCCTCCAGCCGCGATGTCAGCCCGAAAACCTCGGCGAAAACCCAGTCGAGCCACATGCGCGAAGGCGTGCCGCGGAACAGGTGGTAATTGCTGGCGAAGATCGACCAGATCTTGCGCGGATCGCTTTCGACCGGCGTTCCGTCGATGCTCGGCACGCCCAGATCCTCCAGCCGCACGCCTTGGCTGTAGAGCATGCGAAACACATAATGGTCAGGCACGATCAGCAGTTGCGCCGGATCGGGGAAGGGCTCGTTATAGGCGAACCAGGCCGGATCGGTGTGGCCGTGCGGGCTGATGATCGGAAGATCCTTCACGCCGGCGTAAAGCGCGCGGGCGATGTCGCGCATGCGCGCGTCGGCGGGGAAAAGGCGGTCGGGATTGAGCGTGAGGGGTTTCATGGTCCTGCGTCCTGCGGGGGGCTGAAGGGGATCCGTCCGGGGCTGCCTATTGGCCTATCCGTCAGACGATTTCGAGCGTGGTCGATTTGAGGTCGACCGAATTGGGTCCGGCCATGATGTCGAACAGTCCGGGTTCGACGACTTCGCGCATGTCCTCATTCCACAGGCTGAACGCCTCGGGGCCAAGCGTGAAGCGCAGCGTGCGCCTCTCGCCGGGGGCGAGCGAGACGCGCGCGAACTGCTTCAGTTCCTTGATCGGCCGGGTCACGCTCGCCACGCGATCGTGCACGTAGATCTGCACCACTTCGTCGCCCGCGCGCTTCCCGACATTGGCGATGTCGACCTCCACCGTCACGTTCGCGGCGCTCGCGATCCGGCTCTGCGACAGGCGCGGCGCGCCGATCTCGAAGCTGGTATAGCTCAGCCCGTGGCCGAAGGGGAACAGCGGCGCGGCGTCGGCGAACAGATAGCCGCGCCCCGACGAAGGCTTGCGATTGTAGAAGATCGGCACCTGCCCCACGTCGCGCGCCACGGTGACGGGCAGCTTGGCGCCCGGATTGATCTCACCGAACAGCGCCTCGGCGATCGCTGCGCCGCCTTCCTGCCCGGCATACCAGCATTCGAGCAGCGCATTGGCGCGCGCCGCTACGCCCGGATAGCTGGGCGGGCGTCCGTTGATCGCGCAGACGATGATCGGCTTGCCCGTCGCGTGCAGCGCGTCGAACAGCGCATTCTGCTCGCCGACCAGATCGAGGCTGGTGCGATCGCCCAGATGGTTGCGCGCAAAGCCCTCGCGGCTCGTCTGCTCGGTATCGCCGATGGCGAGGATGATGATGTCGGCGGTTTTCGCCACGTCGGCGGCCTCGGCGATCAGGGCATGATTGCGCGCCGGATCGGCCAGCTCGACCAGATCGGCCGAACGATCCTCGCTCCGCGTGATGAACACGCCCTGCGCGCTGACCACTTCGGCCTTGCCCGCCAGCCTGGCCTTGATCCCGTCGAGCAGCGAGACGGCGTGGCGCGGCTCGCCCGAATAGCCGCCGAGGCGCGCAATGGCGGCATTGGGGCCGATCACCGCGACGCGCCGATGCGCGCCGGGGGTAAGGGGCAGGGTGCCGTCATTGGTCAGCAGGCACAGCGATTTGCGCGCCGCCTTCAGCGCCAGCGCGCGCGCGGCGTCATTGCCGGTCAGCCGCGCCGCCGCGACCGGATCGACCGGCCCGGCCTCGAATAGCCCGGCGCGGAACTTGAAGGTCAGGATGCGGGCCACCGCGGCGTCGATGTCGGCGATCGCGGCGGTCCCCGCCTTCACCTGATCGACCAGCGTGCGATAGGCGACGCCGTCGGGCAGCTCGCAATCGACCCCGGCGGCCAGCGCCAGTCGCGCCGCGCCCTGATTGTCGGCGGCGACATGGTGGATCTTCGCCAGTTCCTCCACCGCGCCATAATCGCTGACGATCAGCCCGTCGAAACCCCACTCGCCGCGCAGCACGTCGGTCAGCAGCCAGCGATTGGCATGGCTCGGCACGCCGTCAATCTCGTTATAGGAGGGCATCACCGCGCCGATGCCGGTGCGGCTCACCACCGCGCGGAAAGGCGGGAAGAAGTTCTCGCGCAGCTCGCGCTCGGAAATCGGCGCGGGGCCGACATTGGTTCCGGCCTCCGGCTGGCCATGCCCGGTCATGTGCTTCAACGTCGCGAAAATCTTGCCGGCGGGCAACGTCTCGCCCTCGCCCTGCAGCCCCAGGACCGAAGCGACGCCCATTTCCCCGCAGAGATAAGGGTCCTCGCCGAACGTCTCTTCGATCCGCCCCCAGCGGGGATCGCGCGCAATGTCGACAACTGGCGACAGCGCGAGGATCGCGCCGTTCGCCCGCGCCTCGCGGCCGATGACGTCGTTCACCTCGCGCACCAGATCGCGGTCGAAGCTTCCCGCCATGGCGATCGCCTGCGGAAACATCGTCGCATCCGGCGCCATATAGCCGTGCAGCGCCTCCTCGTGGAACAGGATGGGGATGCCCAGCCGCGTCTGCGTCATCGCCCAATGCTGCGCAGCATTGATGAAGCGGATCGTGTCGGCCGGGTCGCGCCAGCGCGCGCCGGTGCCGCCCGCGACCGCCGCCACCGCCGGCCCGCCGCGCCGGTCGGACGGGCGCGTGATCTGCCCGACGCCGTCGGGATAGGCTTTGCTTGCACGCGCCGGGTCGAAGGTCAGGGCGCCTTCGCTCATCACCTCGGTCTTGGTCCCCCATAGCGCGATCATCTGCGCGACTTTCTCGTCCAGCGTCATGCGGCCCAGCAGGTCGCGGACGCGCAGGTCGATGGGGGCTGCGGGATCGCGATAAAGCGGGCGCGCCTCCGTTCTGGCCGCAATCGCGGGACACAAGGCGACGGTGGATGCCGAGAGGAAAAGGCCGATCGCCTGGCGCCGGTTCATCGCGCGCCTCCGCAGGCGCGGCGGATCATGTCGCCCCCCGGCGTCGCTGTCGCGCGCATCGATTTCCTCTCCCCGCTTGGCCATCGCGCTTTGTGCGCGTAAATAGCGTATAACTGATAACGCTACCATGTTCCCGGGGCGCGAGGCTTGTCAATGCCCGGCCGGGGGGCGCGGCCCCTTGCATGGGGGTCGAAGGGGGGAGAGGAAGGCCATGTCCGCGAAGCATCCGCGCGTCCGATCAGGTATCGCCGCCATTGTCGTCCTGCTGTTCGCTTGCCTGCCGCGGGCGGCGCGGGCGGAGGATGGCTATGATCTCTGGCTTCGTTATCGCCCGCTTCCCGAGGCGCAGCGGCTGCAGGTCGCGCGCGCCTCGCGTTCCATTCTTGCCCCTGCCAGCCCCTCGCCCACCGTCAACGCCGCGATCGCCGAGCTTGAGCGCGGCTTGGGCGGCCTCACCGGCGTCCGCCCCGAACGCCGCGATCGCGGCGGCAAGGGCGAGGGCGCGATCCTGATCGGCACGCCGGCGAGCCTGCCGGCGATCGCCGCGCTCGGCCTGCCGCTCCGGTCCGCCGGCGCCGAAGGCTATGTCGTCCGATCGGTGAGCATCGGCGGACAAGCGGCGATCGCCATCGCGGCAAACAGCGACATCGGCCTGCTCTACGGCGCATTCGCCTTGCTCGCGCATATCCAGCAGGGCGGCGCGCCCGATCATGTCGCGCTGGCCTCCGCGCCGAAACTTAAGCTGCGCCTGCTCAATCACTGGGACAATCTCGATGGCGGCGTCGAGCGCGGCTATGCCGGCCAGTCGATCTGGGACTGGTGGAAGCTGCCCGATTTCGCCGATCCGCGTTATACCGACTACGCCCGCGCCAATGCCTCGATCGGCGTCAACGGCACGGTGCTCAACAATGTGAACGCCAGCGCCGAAAGCCTCACCGCGCGCTACATCGCCAAGGCGGCGGCGCTGGCCGATGTGCTGCGCCCCTATGGCGTCCGCGTCTATCTGTCGGCGCGCTTTTCCGCTCCGATCGAGATTGGCGGGCTCAGGACAGCCGATCCGCTCGATCCCGCCGTGCGCGCCTGGTGGAAGGCGAAGGCGGACGAAATCTACCGCGCCATCCCTGATTTCGGCGGATTTCTCATCAAGGCCAATTCCGAAGGCCAGCCCGGACCGCAGGATTATGGCCGCAGCCATGCCGATGGCGCGAACATGCTGGCCGATGCGGTGCGCGCGCATGGCGGGATCGTGATGTGGCGCGCCTTCGTTTACAGCCATGAAGTGCCTGAGGACCGGGTCAAGCAGGCCTATGCGGAGTTCAGGCCGCTCGACGGCAAGTTCGCCGACAATGTGATGGTTCAGGTCAAGAACGGCGCGCTCGATTTCCAGCCGCGCGAGCCTTTCCATCCGCTGTTCGGCGCCATGCCCGGGACTCCGCTGATGATGGAGTTCCAGATCACCAAGGAATATCTCGGCTTCGCGACTCACCTCGTCTATCTCGGCGCGCTGTTCGAGGAAGTGCTGCAAAGCGATACGCAGGCGAAGGGCAGGGGATCCACCGTCGCGAAAGTGATCGACGGGTCGCTTGATGGGCATCGCCTTACCGGGATGGCGGGCGTCGCCAATATCGGCGTTGATCGCGACTGGGCGGGATCGACGTTCAATCAGGCCAACTGGTACGCCTTTGGCCGGCTCGCCTGGGATCCTTCGGCCCCGGCGCGCGGGATCGCCGCCGATTGGGCGCGCATGACCTTTTCGACCGACCCCGCCTTCGTCGGCCCCGTCGTCGACATGATGATGGCCTCGCGCGAGGCGGTGGTCGATTACATGACCCCGCTCGGCCTCGCGCATCTGATGGCGACGGGGCATCATTACGGCCCTGGTCCGTGGGTCGACGATCTTGCCCGGCCTGACTGGAACCCGGTCTATTATCACCGCGCGGACGCGCGGGGCATCGGCTTCGACCGGACGGCGACGGGCAGCAACGGCGTCGCGCAATATGCGCCGGCGGTCGCGAAGATCTTTGCCGATCGCAGAACCGTGCCTGATCGCGATCTGCTGTGGTTCCACCATGTCGGCTGGGATGAGCGCATGGCGTCCGGGCGGACCTTGTGGGCCGAATTGATCGCCCATTATGATCGCGGCGTCGCCGCCGTCGCCGCGATGCGCGCCGACTGGGCGCGCATGAAGCCTTTCGTCGACGCCGATCGTTTCGCCAAGACCGCCGATTTCCTCGCCATTCAGGAAAAGGAAGCGCGCTGGTGGCGCGATGCCTCCATTGCCTATTTCGCCTCGATCTCGAAGCGCCCGCTGCCCGCCGGCGTGCGTCCGCCCGACCATGGTCTCGATTATTACAAGGCGCTGCGCTTCCCCTACGCGCCGGGGCATCCGGGGGCGTGAAACGGCGTTGACAGCGCGGGAGGCCTGCCATAGGCTGCCAATGTGATCGCTACCATAGAGGGTGCGGTCGCCGCGATCGGTCCGGACGAGATCGACGGGGCAGGAGAGTGATGCGATGGCCCGGCCTTCAACAGCTTCGATCCTCGCATTTCGCGTCGCCGCGCAGGTCCCCGTGCGGCATCGCCTGGCGTCTCCTGCCTTTCTCGTCGTCGATGCCGGTTGCGGCGCGCGCGGGTTTGCGCGTGCGCTTCTCTAGGTCCTCCCTGACGGCGGCCGGCATTATCCCCTTTTTGCCGGCCGCCTCCCTTTTCGCTGGCGGTCTGGCGCTGTCTCGCCGATTTGCTCTATGACGCGGGCAGGGGAGCGGAGAAGCAGGTGAGCAGCAACAGGTCGTCACGTCGGCAGCGTTCGGTTCCCACGATCAGCGATGTCGCGCGCCGCGCGGGCGTATCGCCGATGACGGTTTCGCGGGTGATCAACGGCGAAGCCAATGTCCGGGATTCGACGCGGGAGGCCGTCAACGCCGCGATCGCCGAGCTCAACTACACGCCAAACGCCGCCGCGCGCAGCCTGGCGGGCGCCGAGGAAATCCGCATCGGCCTGCTCTACAGCAATCCCAGCGCCGCCTATCTCAGCGAGTTTCTCGTCGGCGGGCTGGAACAGGCGAGCCGCAGCAATGTGCATATCATCGTCGAGAAATGCGACATCGGCGAGGAGGAGAAGCGCGCCGCGCAGCATCTCGTGCGCATCGGCATCGATGGCGTGATCCTGCCGCCGCCGCTCTGCGATTCCGCAAGCGTTCTGGCGGTGCTGGAGGAAGCTGGCGTTCCCGTCGTCGTCGTGGCGACCGGGCGCCCTCCCGAAACGGTCTCGGCCGTCAGCATCGACGATTATCAGGCCGCTTATGCGATGACGCGCCATGTCGCGGGGCTGGGGCATCAGCGGATCGGCTTCATCACCGGCAACCCGAACCAGACCGCCAGCGAGCGCCGGCTCGAAGGCTATCGCGCGGCGCTCGCCGACGCCGGCTTGCCGCGCGCCGACGAGCTGGTCGCGGACGGGCTGTTCACTTACCGATCGGGGCTGGACGCGGCCGAGATACTGCTTGACCTGCCCGATCCGCCTTCCGCCATTTTCGCGAGCAACGACGATATGGCGGCGGCGACCGTGGCGGTGGCGCACCGCCGCGGGCTTGACGTGCCGGGCGACCTTACCGTTTGCGGCTTCGACGACACCGCGCTCGCCACGACGATCTGGCCAGAGCTGACGACGATTCACCAGCCGATCGCCGATATGTCGCGCGCCGCGCTTGAGCTGCTTGTGCAGGATGTGAAGGCGCGCCGCGCGAACAGCGCCGCCGGGCCGCGCCATACCCTGCTCGATTTCACATTCGTTCGCCGTCAGTCTGACGCCGCCCCGCGCCGCCGCCCGAAATCGGCGCGCGCCGCGCCTTCGGCTTGACTTGCGCGGCGGCATGATTGTTAGCGCTATCAGATAGATTATGACCTGATTTGCCGGAGCGTGCCTTTGTCCAGAGTTCCCGTCCGCCCTTTCCGCTCGCGCGACTGGTTCGCCGATCCCGCCCGGTCGGACATGACCGCGCTCTATCTCGAGCGTTTCATGAACTATGGCGTCACGCCCGATGAGCTGCGCTCGGGCAAGCCGATCATCGGCATCGCCCAGTCGGGCAGCGACCTTTCGCCCTGCAACCGCATCCATCTCGATCTGGCGAAGCGCGTGCGCGACGGCATCCGCGACGCGGGCGGCATCCCGATGGAGTTTCCCGTCCATCCGATCTTCGAGAATTGCCGCCGGCCCACCGCTGCGCTCGATCGCAACCTCGCCTATCTCGGGCTGGTCGAGATCCTCTATGGCTACCCGATCGACGCGGTGGTGCTGACCACGGGCTGCGACAAGACCACGCCGTCGCAGGTCATGGCCGCGTCGACGGTGGATATTCCCGCGATCGTTTTGTCGGGCGGGCCGATGCTCGATGGCTGGCATAATGGCGAGCTGGTCGGATCGGGCACCGTCATCTGGCGTTCGCGCCGCAAGCTCGCCGCCGGCGAGATCAACGAGGAGGAGTTTCTCGACCGCGCCTGCGACAGCGCGCCGTCGGCGGGCCACTGCAACACGATGGGCACCGCGTCGACGATGAATGCTGTCGCCGAGGCGCTCGGCCTTTCGCTTCCCGGCTGTTCGGCGATCCCCGCGCCCTATCGCGAGCGCGGGCAGATGGCTTATGAAACCGGCCGCCGCATCGTCGACATGGCTTATGAGGATCTGCGCCCCTCGCGCATCCTGACGCGCGAAAGTTTCCTCAATGCGATCGCCGTGGTCAGCGCGGCCGGCGGATCGAGCAATGCCCAGCCGCATATCGCCGCGATGGCGCGCCACGCCGGGATCGAGACTGGGGCGGACGACTGGTCGGACGCCTATGATCTGCCGTTGCTCGTCAACATGCAGCCGGCCGGACAATATCTTGGCGAGCGCTTTCACCGCGCCGGCGGCGTGCCTGCGGTGATGTGGGAATTGCTGCAGGCCGGCCGGCTCTACGGCGATTGCCTCAGCGTCACCGGGCGCAGCATCGCGGCCAATCTCGAAGGGCGCGAGTCGCCCGATCGCGAAATGATCCGCCCGTTCGCCGATCCGTTGATGGACCGCGCGGGTTTCCTCGTCCTCAAGGGCAATCTCTTCGATTTCGCGATCATGAAAACCAGCGTGATCTCCGACGCCTTCCGCGCCCGCTATCTGAGCAATCCGGGCAGCGAAGGCGTGTTCGAGGCACGCGCCGTCGTGTTCGACGGGTCGGACGATTATCATCACCGCATCAACGATCCGGCGCTCAATATCGACGAGGGCTGCATTCTCGTCATCCGCGGCGCGGGGCCGATCGGCTGGCCGGGTTCTGCCGAGGTCGTCAACATGCAGCCGCCCGATGCGCTCATCCAGCGCGGGATCATGGCGCTGCCGACGCTGGGCGATGGTCGTCAGTCGGGCACGTCGGACAGCCCCTCGATCCTCAACGCCTCGCCCGAAAGCGCGGTGGGCGGCGGGCTCGCCTGGTTGCGCGATGGCGACATGCTCCGCATCGATCTCAACGCCGGCGCGTGCGATGCGCTGGTCGATGAGGCGGAGATTGCGCGCCGCAAGCTGGAAGGCGCGCCGCCCGTTCCCGAAAGCCATACGCCGTGGGAGGAAATCTACCGCGAAAAGACGGGCCAGCTCGGCGACGGCGCGGTGCTCGAAATGGCGATCAAATATCGCGGCGTCGCGGCAAAGACGCCCCGGCATAATCACTGAGACGCGGGCCTTGATGCGCTCGCTCGCCGCCGCTCTGCTGCTCCTCCCGGGCGCAGCGCAGGCGGCGGGCCCGGTCGCGCGTTTCGACTGGTTCGACTATCGCGGGGCCGATCCGGCCGACGCGCAGGCGAAGGCGGGGCCGGGCGACTATCGCAACCCGATCCTGTCGGGTTTTTATTCGGATCCGTCGATCACGCGCGTCGGCGACGATTATTATCTGGTCAGCTCGACCTTCGCCTACTTCCCCGGCATCCCGGTCTTTCACAGCCGCGATCTGGTGAACTGGACGCAGATCGGCAACGCGATAGACCGGCCCGGCCAGCTCGACTTCAAAAATCTCGAAATGTCGCGCGCGGTCTTTGCGCCGGCGATCAGTTGGCATGACGGCCGCTTCTACATCGTCAACACCTGCGTCGATTGCGGCGGCAATTTCGTTATCACCGCAAAGGATCCGAAAGGCCCGTGGTCTGATCCGGTCTGGTTCGATTTCGACGGGATCGATCCTTCGCTGTTCTTCGACGAGGATGGCGGCGCCTGGCTGGTCAATAACGGCCCGCCCCCAGGCAAGCCGCTTTATCCCGGCCATCGCGCGATCTGGATCCAGCGCTTCGACGATAAGGCGCTCACGCTGGTCGGCCCGCGCACCATGCTCGTCGACGGCGGCGTCGATATCGCGAAGAAGCCGATCTGGATCGAAGGCCCGCACATCTACCGCAAGGGCGGCTCTTATTATCTGAGCGCGGCCGAGGGCGGCACCGCCGAGGGCCATTCGCAGACCATCTTCCGCAGCAAATCGGTCACCGGTCCCTATGAGCCGGGGCCACGCAATCCGATCCTCACCCAGCGCGATCTCGATCCGCGGCGGCCCTTGCCGATCACCTCGGCGGGCCATGCCGATCTGGTGACCACGCCCGCCGGCGACTGGTGGAGCGTTTTCCTCGCCACGCGCCCCTATCGCGGCGACTATTATAATATCGGGCGCGAGACCTTTCTGCTCCCCGTCGCCTGGCGCGACGGCTGGCCGGAGATATTGCCGCCGGGCGCCGCCATCCCCTATGTCCACAAGCGCCCGGCGCTGGCGCCGCAGCCCGCGCCCGCCATCCCCACCAGCGGCGCCTTCGCGGTGCGCGACGATTTCAGCGAGGCGAAGCTGCCGCTTTACTGGATGCAGCTTCGCACGCCGCGCACCCAGTGGTTCAGCCTCGGCAAGGGCGCTCTGTCGGTCGAGGCGCGCGCGGAGCCGCTCGGCGGCGGCGGCCAGCCTTCCTATCTCGGCCGCCGCCTGCAGCATCATTGGGCGACGATCACCACGTCGGTCCGCTTCGCGCCAGAAAAGCCGGGCGACCGCGCCGGACTCGCCATTTTCCAGAACAGCTCGCATTTTTATACGCTGACCGTGGCGCGGGGCGCGCGGGGCGCTGAAATCCGTCTCGATCGCCGCGCCGGCGCGGCCGATCCGGCGGACGGCGTGGCGGTCGCCGAGCGCCCGGTGGCGTCGCCGCGCGGCCCCGTCGCGCTGCGCATCGTCACACGCGGCGACCGGATCGATTTCCTCTATGCGCTCAGGCCTGGCCGCTGGCAGATGCTGGCGCACGATCTCGACGCGACCTTGCTCAGCACCCGCACTGCGGGCGGCTTCATCGGCGCGACGGTCGGCCCCTACGCCAGATCGGGCGACTGACCCGTTGCCGTCATTGCGAGCGCAGCGAAGCAATCCAGACGATGCCCGGCGCCCGACTGGATTGCTTCGCTATGCTCGCAATGACGGTGAAGGCAGCGTGACGATGCCATCGGCCAGGCGCGTTGCCTCGCCCGCAATAACATCGTGGCGCTGCTGTAGGACAGCGCCCGGAAGCCGCCCCGCCTAGAACGCCGCCGGCGTCAGCGGCAGGCCGGGCGCGTCGACGGCGAAGGCGAAGAGATCGCCCGCCTCCGGCTGCTCGGCGAGCGCCTTCTGGTCCAGCCCCTTGCGTGCGGTGGTGACATAGGCGGTGCGCAGGTCGGGGCCGCCAAAGGCGATCTTGGTGACGTTGGAAGTCGGTAGGCCCACGGTTTCGATCAGCCTGCCGTCGGGCGCATAGCGGCGCACGCCCCAGCCGAAGAACAACCCGGTCCACAAATGCCCCTCGGCGTCGACGACGGGGCCGTCGGGATAGCCGGCCTTGTCCTCGATCCTGGCGAAGAGGCGCGTCGCGCCCAGCGTGCCGTCGTCATGCGCCTCGGTTGCATAGATCATCCGGCCGAGCGTGTCGGTGTGATAGAGTGTGCGGCCATCGGGCGAGAAGGCCGGGCCGTTGGTGATCGAGACCGGCGGCAGCCCGCTTTCGCGGAGCGCGCCATTCGCGAAGATATGGAAATGGCCGGTCAGAGCTTCCTCGGCGTCGTCCATCGTGCCGAGCCAGATGCGTCCCGCCGCATCGGTCGTCGCGTCGTTGAGGCGGTTGCCGGGATAATGCGGCTCGACCGCGGCGACGGGGGCGATCGATCCGCTTGCGGGATCGAAGCTGTGGATGCCGCCCTTCAGCCCGACGAGAAAGCCGCCGCGCGCGCGCGGCAGGATCCAGCCTACCTGGTCGCCGGCGTCCCAACGGTCCAGCGCGCCGCTCGCCGGGTCGAAACGGTGGATGCGATGCTCCTTGATGTCGACGAACCACAAGGCCTGCTCGCCGCCCACCCAGGCGGGGCCTTCGCCCAGCGTGGCGCCGACCCGCGCGACGCGTTCCGCCGCGCCCGCCGTCATCTCAGCGCCAGCCCGCGTCGACGAAATAGGCGTGGCCGGTGCACATGCGCGCATCGTCTGACGCGAGGAACATGGCCATGGCGGCGACATCCGATGGCTGGATGCGCCCGTCGAGGCATTGCGCCGCGACGATCTCGGCCTCGCCTTCGGGCGTGTACCATTTCTCCTGCCGCGGCGTCTGGACGTTGCCGGGGACGATCGTGTTGCAGCGGATATTGTCGCGGCCCAGATCGCGCGCCAGCGAGCGCGTCAGCCCTTCGATCGCGGCCTTGGCGGTCTGGTAGAGGATCAGCTCGCCCAGCGCGAGATGCCAGCTTATCGATCCGAAATTGAGGATCACGCCTCCCCCGGCGCGCTTCATGCCCGGTATCACGGCCTGCGCCGCGAAGAACTGGTGGCGCAGGTTGGTCGCCATGCGCTCGTCCCAATAGCCGGGGGTGACGTCGTCGATCGCGTGGCGATCGTCGCTGGCGGCGTTGTTGATGAGCACGTCGATCGCGCCGCGCTCCGCCTCGACCGAAGCCATGACCGCGTGGAGCGCGTCGATATCCTTGAGGTCGCACCGGTCGAAACGCGGGGCGTGCCGGGCTCCCGGCGAGAGGCGCGCGACCAGCGCTTCGGATTCGGCTGCGGCGATGTCGACGAAGGCGACGCTGGCGCCCTGCGCGGTGAAGGCTTCGACCAGCCCTGCGCCGATGCCGCTGCCGCCGCCGGTGATGAATACGCGCTTGTCGACAAGGCTGGGGTAGGTCGCGCCCCCGGCGAGCGTGGTTTGCTTGAGCATCGGAGATTCGCTTTCAGACATGATGGCCCCCGCCTGGCGTCTAGCCCCTGGGGCCGCTGAGCAGCCCGCGCCTGGCGAGATTCTGCATCAGCGCGCCGATGCCGAAGTCCCAGGGCGCGGCGGCCTTGGAGGTGGTGACGGGATTGACGAGCGTGCCGAGGCGCGGCGTGGAGATCGTCACCACGTCGCCGACCTTGTGCGTGAAGCCGCTGCCCGGCACGTCGCGATCCTGCGTCGGCGCGAAGAGCGTGCCGAGGAACAGCGCGAAACCGTCGGGATAATGATGCTCGCTCATCGCCTGGCGCACCAGATCCTCTGGGTCGCGGCTGATCTGGTTCATCGAGCTGCGGCCCGACAGCAGATAGCCGTCCTCGCCCTCGATCGTCAGCTCGAGTTCGGCCGCGCGGACGTCGTCCATCGCGAAATCATCGCCGAACAGGCGGATGAAGGGGCCAAGCGAGCAGGAGGCGTTATTGTCCTTGGCCTTGCCGAGCAGCAGGGCGCTGCGCCCCTCGAAGTCGCGCAGGTTCACGTCGTTGCCCAGCGTCGCGCCGACGACGCGGCCCTCGGGATCGACGATGACGACGACTTCAGGCTCGGGATTGTTCCAGCTCGAATCCGATCGCACGCCGACGTCCCAGCCCCAGCCCACGGTGGAAAGCACCGGCGACTTGGTGAAGATCTCGGCGTCGGGGCCGATCGCGACTTCCAGATATTGCGACCACAGCCCGTCGTCGATCAGCGCGGCCTTGAGCGCCGCCGCCTCGGCCGAACCGGGCGTGACCGAACGGATGCTGCCGCCGATGCGCGACTCCAGCCGCTCGCGTAGCGCCGCCGCCTGGCCCGCGTCGCCGCGCGCGCGTTCCTCGATCACGCGCTCGATCGCTGAAAGCGCGAAGGTGACGCCCGACGCCTTGACGCAGTGGAGGTCGATCGGGCTCAGCAGCCGCGCCGCAGCGCCGGCGGCCGGTGAAAGATCGAGCGCATCGAGGGGGCCGAGCGGCGCGCCCGCGCTGGCCGGGACCGGGCCGGCGGCAAGCAGCGCGGACATTGTCGGCGCCGCGCGCGACATGTCGTAGGCCTCGCCGCCTTCAATCAGAATCGGCGTCGGGCCGTCGCCCAGATCGACGCGGCCGACGAACCGGCCCGTCCGCCAGTCGGCAGGCAAGGCGCTTTCGATCCTGAAAGAGGCTTTCGACATCGGCTCCCATCGAACATTTATATTTGATAGCGCTACCATCGCGCCGGGGCGGTCCGCTGTCAAGCGCCGGGCGCGGGGGAATGGCCGGATCGCGGGGGGCGTTGTATCCCATGCGCTATATACGGCCGTAACCTTGAACGGATTTCCCAACAGGTTCATCACCCTGTCATTCCATTCCCCTGGGAAACTGCTCATGACCGATCTGACGATCAACGGCGGCAGGCACAGCGTCGACGTCCCCGACGACATGCCGCTGCTCTGGGTGCTGCGCGACGTGCTCGGCATGACCGGCACCAAGTTCGGCTGCGGCATCGCGCAGTGCGGGGCGTGCACCGTTCATGTCGACGGCGTCGCTGTGCGTTCGTGCCAGATGCCCGTCGGCGTGGTCGGGGATCGTCAGGTGACGACGATCGAAGGCGTCGGCGCGACGCCTGCGGGCGCGAAGATCCAGAAGGCGTGGATCGATCTGGAGGTCATCCAGTGCGGCTATTGCCAGCCCGGGCAGATCATGTCGGCGGCGGCGCTGATCGCGCATAATCCGTCGCCGGACGATGCCGATATCGACGCCGCGATGGCGGGCAATATCTGCCGCTGCGGCACCTATGTCCGCATCCGTGAGGGGATCAAGAATGCCGCCCGTTCCTGAGGCCGCCGCCGAAGGGGGCCTGTCGCGGCGCGCCGTGCTGCGTGCGGGCGCTGTCGCTGCGGGCGGGCTGCTGATCGGCGTCGAGTTCATCGCCGGCCGCGCCCGCGCCGACGAGCCGACGCCGACCGGCGCGCGCTTCAACGCCTTCATCCACATCGCGCCCGACGACAAGGTGACGATCACCATGCCTGCGGTCGAAATGGGGCAGGGCGTCTATACCTCGCAGGCGATGTGCATCGCCGAGGAGCTGGACATCGGGCTCGATCAGGTGATCGCCGCGCACGCGCCGCCCGATCAGGCCAATTATGGCAGCCCCGCGCTCGTCATTCAGGCGACTGGCGGATCGACGACCACTCAGGCCTGGTCCGAACCGCTGCGCAAGGCGGGCGCCGCCGCGCGTGCGATGCTCGTGCAGGCCGCCGCTTCGGGCTGGGGCGTCGATCCGGCGAGCCTGTCGACCGATCATGGCGTCATCACTCACAAGGATAGCGGTCGCACGATCCGTTACGGGCAGGTTGCGGGCCGCGCCGCCGGGCTGAAGCCTCCGGCGGAGGTCGCGCTCAAGGATCCGTCGCAATTCCGGCTGATCGGCAAGCCCGCGCACCGGATCGACACGCCCGACAAGGCGGTGGGCAAGACGGTGTACGGCATCGACGTCATCCGTCCCAACCAGAAGATCGCGACGCTGATGGCCTGCCCGGTGATCGGCGGCAAGGTCGGCAGCGTCGATCAGACGCAGGCGCTGGCTGTCCCCGGCGTGCGGCAGGTGGTGGTGCTCGACAATCTCGTCGCGGTCGTCGGCGATCATATGTGGGCGGCGATGCAGGGGCTTCGCGCGCTTTCGGTCACCTGGGCGCCCGGCAAGAACGCCACGGTGGAGCAGGCCGCGCTCTGGGCCGAGGTTGAGAAAGCCTCCGAAGGCCCCGGCGTCGTCGCGCGCAAGGAAGGCGATGCGCTCGCCAGCCTCAAGGACGGAAATCTTTACGAGGCGGTCTATGAATTGCCCCATCTCGCGCATGCGCCGATGGAGCCGATGAACTGCACCGTCCATGTCCATGACGGCCTGTGCGAGGTGTGGGTCGGCACGCAGGTGCCCGGCAAGGCGCAGGACGGCGCGGCGCAGGTGCTGGGCATCGATCCGTCTAAGGTGACGATCAACAATCACCTGATCGGCGGCGGGTTCGGCCGCCGGCTCGAACCCGACAGCGTGGTGACGGCGACGCGCATCGCCCAGCATGTCGAAGGCCCGGTGAAGGTCGTCTGGACGCGCGAGGAGGATATACGCCAGCAGGCCTATCGGCCGATGTATCATGATCGGCTGAAGGCGCGGGTGGAAAATGGCAAGGTGACGGCCTGGCATCACCGCGTCACCGGCTCGTCGATCATCGCGCGCTGGCTGCCGCCCGCCTTCAAGGACGGGATCGACGGCGACGCCGTGGAAGGCGCGGTGAAGCCGCCATATGCGCTGGGCGACATGCTCGTCGAATATATCCGCCACGAAACCGCGGTGCCGACCGCCTTCTGGCGCGGCGTTGGGCCGAACAGCAGCATCTTTTCGGTCGAATGCTTCATGGATCTGATCGCGTTCAAGACCGGGGTCGATCCCGTCATCTTCCGGCGCGGCATGCTCGACAAGGAACCGCGTGCGCTCGCGGCGCTCAATCTGGCGGCGGAGAAGGCGGGCTGGGGCACGCCCGCGCCGGCCTCGCCCTTCGGCAGCCGGGTCGGGCGCGGCGTCGCGCTGCTTGAGGCGTTCGGATCCTATCTCGGCTGCATCGCCGACGTGGCGGTCGACGATGTCGGCGACGTGCGCGTGACGCGCGTCGTCGTCGCCGCCGATGTCGGGCGCGTCATCAATCCGGATACGCTGACCGCGCAGATCCAGGGCGGCGTCGTGTTCGGCCTCACCACTGTCCTCCACGGCGAGATCAGCTTCGCCGGCGGGCAGGTGCAGCAGGGCAATTTCAACGATTATCGCATGCTCCGCATCGACGAGATGCCGGTCATCGAAACGCATATCGTGCCGAGCACGGCGCCGTCGGGGGGCATAGGCGAGCCGGGGACGGTGGTCGTCCAGCCCGCCGTCGCCAACGCCATTTTCGCGGCGACGGGCGTGCAGCTCACGCGCATGCCGGTCAATCGCGCGCTGATCGCGAAGGGGGCCTGAACCATGTCGATCGCGCGCATCGTCTCGCTTGTCGCCGGCGTCATCGCGGCCGCCGCGCTGGCCTTCGTCGGCTGGATGGTCTTTCAACCCGGCCCCTACGCCTTCGCGAAGGGCGCGCCAGTCGATCTCGCCGCCTATAAGGGGCCGTCGCCCACCGGCGTCCCGGCCGAACTGGCGAACGCCGATCTGCGCACGCGCGGCGAATATATCGCGCGCATGGCCGATTGCGAGGCATGCCATACGGCGAAGGGCGGCGCGCCCTGGGCGGGCGGCCGCGCCTTCGTGCTGCCCTTCGGCGCCATCTACTCGCCCAACATCACGCCCGATCCCGAAACGGGCATCGGCAAATGGACCGACGCGCAGTTCCTGAATGCGGTGCACAAGGGCATCGCGCCCGACGGGTCGCGCCTCTACCCGGCTTTCCCCTACGCATCCTATTCGCTGATGACCGATGCCGACGTGCTGGCGGTGAAGGCCTATCTCTTCTCGCTCAAGCCGGTGAAGCAGGCCAGCAAGGGCAATACGTTCGGCTTCCCCTATAATCAGCGCTGGCTGATGGGCGTCTGGTCCGCCTTCTTCAACAAGGATCAGCGCTTCCGCCCGGTGCCCGAGCAGAGCCCTGCATGGAATCGCGGCGCCTATCTGGTCGAGGCGACGGGGCATTGCGGCGACTGCCACACCCCGCGAAACCTGTTGCAGGCGCTCAACCAGCGCAAGAAGTTCGCCGGCGGCGTCGCCGAGGGCTGGAACGCCTACAACATCACGTCCGACAGGATCAGCGGCATCGGCGACTGGTCGGCGGCGGAGATCGCGGCCTATCTATCGGCCGGTCACGCGCGCGGTCGCGGCGTCGCCTCCGGCCCGATGGCCGAGGCGGTGGAGGCGAGCCTGTCGAAGCTGACCAGGTCCGACGTGGCGGCGATCGTCACCTATCTGCAGAGCGTGCCGGCGATACGGACGTCGTCATCGCCCAAGCCCGCCGGCCCGGCCCCTGCCGCGCCCAAGCTTGCCACGATCGACAATCCGGTCGGCAAGCGCATGTTCGAGGGCAATTGCGCGAGCTGCCATGCCTGGACGGGCGCGGGGGCGATCATCGAACAGGCGCAGCTCACCGGCGTGCGCGCGGTCAACGATCCGACGGCGGCCAACGTCGCGCAGATGATCCTCAACGGATCGGGCAAGCCCGGCGGCGGCCACGCCTATATGCCGAGCTTCGCCGCCGCCTATTCGGATTCCGAAGTCGCCGCAGTCGCCAATTACGTGACCGCGCGCTTCGGATCGAAGCCGTCGAGCATCACCGCCAAGGACGTCGCCAAGCTCCGCCTGCAGAATTAGCCCGCGTCCGTCATTGCGAGCGCAGCGAAGCAATCCAGTGCGATGCCGAACATTCTGGATTGCGTCGCTGCGCTCGCAATGACGATGGGCGCGCGCGCCCTGGTCACGCCCGTCCGAGATCCTCAGGCCGGTCGATGTCGATCGACAGCTCGGGCCTGAGCGTAATCAGCGGCGCTTCCGCAAGCAGCACTCTCGCGCCGGCATCGCCCGCCAGCCGCGTCGCCGCGTCGAAATGTGCGCGGCCGATCAGTGCTGGGGGCAGCGGCCGTTCGCCGTCGCTCGATCCGATCGCGCCGATGCGGGGATCATAATGGTCGAGCAGCGCGCGTGGCTGCGCGGCCGGCACGCGCGGCATGTCAGCAAGCGCGATCAATACTGCGTCGACATCCATGGCCGCCGCTATGGCCACGGCCGCCGCGATCGACGCGCCCATGCCCGATCCGGCGGGTGGATGGGCGATGGCGAAGCCTTCGTGCGCGAGCAGCGCCGCAACGGTCATGTTGCCATTCCCCACTGCCGCGATCCGCGCCGCGAAGGCGAAGCCGCCGAGCATTTCCGCCGCATGCAGCGCCAGCGGTTTGCCGTCCAGATCGGCGACCAGCTTGTCGCGTGCGCCGAAACGTTCCGAACGCCCGGCGGCGAGCAGGATCGCGGCGACGCGCTCAGCCGCGATCATTGAGCGCGGCGACCATGCCGGCGGCGATCGACAGCGCGATCTCGCTTGCGCCGATCGCGCCGATGGCGAGCCCGGCCGGCCCTTCGATCCGCGCCAGCGCTTCGGGCGCAACCCCGGCCGCCGCCAGCCGTTCGAGCCGTGCTGCATGGCTGCGCTTCGATCCCAGCGCCGCGACATAGCCCGTGGGCGCCGCCAGCGCCGCGATCAGCGCGGGGTCGTCGATCTTGGGATCATGGCTCAGCGTGACGATCGCGGTCGCGGCGTCGGGCCGGTGCGCGGCCACCGCATCGTCGGGCCAGCGATCGTCGAGCGCGACGCCGGGGAAGCGCTCGTCGGTCAGGAAGCGTCCGCGCGGATCGATCACCACCGGGCTGACTCCCAGCGTCAGCGCCAGCGAGGCGAGCGCCTGGGCGATCTGCACCGCGCCGACGATCAGCAGCCTGCGTTTCGGTCGATAATCGTTGACGAAGGCGCCGGCGGACGCGCCGACAATGCTCGCTCCGCCATCGAGATCGGTCGCGATGCTCAGCCGCTCGCCCGCCGCGCGCGCTGCGCCGATCGCCTCGAACAGTTCGGGCGCGAAGCCGCCCGCGCGCACCGGCTGGACCATGACCTCGATCTCGCCGCCGCAGGGCAGCCCCACCGCCCAGGCCTGGCCGTCGGCGACGCCATAGCGGCGGCGCACCGCCTTGCCGCTCGCGATCACCTCGGCCGCCGTCGCCAGCACGTCGCCTTCGACGCAGCCGCCCGATACCGATCCCTCGAAGCGGCCGTCGGCGGCGACGATCATATGGCTGCCGCGCGGCCGGGGGGCCGATCCCCATGTCGAGACGACGGTCGCGATCGCCATGCCCTGCCCATGCCAGTCGCGCGCCGCCGCCAATATCCGGTCGAGATCGTCCATGCCCCAAGCTCTAGCCAGCTTTGCCGCGCCGCGAAACCGCCGCCTTTCCCGTCATTGCTTCGCTGCGCTCGCAATGACGATCGTCTTGGGGCTAGAGGGGAGCGTGCCGCCGACGATGAGGGTAGAATGAGACTGAGATCGCTGCTGTTCGTGCCCGCCGACCGGCCCGAGCGCTTCGCCAAGGCGGAAGCGAGCGGCGCCGACGCCATCATCCTCGATCTTGAAGATTCGGTCACCGCCGCCAACAAGCCCGCCGCGCGCGCGGCGGTCGTCGCGCATCTGGCGGCCCCTGCCACCGGCGTGGCGCGCATCGTCCGCGTCAACCCGCTCGACGCGGGCATGATCGTCGACGATCTCGCCGCCGCGCGCGGGGCCGATGCGTTGATGCTGCCCAAGGCCGAGGGAGCCGCGAGCGTCCTGAAGCTCGTTGACGCCTGGGGCGGCGAATGCCCCCCGATCCTGCCGATCGCGACTGAGACGCCGGCCGCGATCTTCGCGCTCGGCAGCTATGCTGCGGTCGGTGCGTATCTGGCCGGGCTGACCTGGGGCGCGGAGGATTTGCCGGCCGCGATTGGCGCGGCGACCAGCCGCGAGGATGACGGGCGCTATACCCCGCCTTATGAGATGGCGCGTTCGCTCGCCCTGTTCGCGGGGCATGCGGCGGGCGTCGCCGCGATCGAGACCGTCTATCCTGCGATCGACGATCTCGATGGGCTCGCCGCCTATGCGGCACGCGGCACGCGCGACGGTTTCACCGGCATGATGGCGATCCATCCGCGCCAGGTGGCGGCGATCAACGCGGCCTTCACGCCTGATGACGCCGCGATCGCCGCGGCGCAGCGCATCGTCGACGCTTTCGCCGCCAGTCCGGGCGCGGGCGCGCTCCGGCTCGACGGGCGGATGATCGATGCGCCGCACCTCAAGCAGGCGCGGGCCATCCTCGCCCGCGCCGGCCAGGGCTGATCAGGCCATCATCGTGCCGGTATCGATGAAGCGCTGGTGCCAGGACAGCGCTTCGCCGGGCAGCGAGGGCGATTGCTGGCCATAGGAATGTTGGCGCGCGCGGGCGAAATAATCGGCCAGCGCGGGCTTATAGTCCGGATGCGCGCAATTCTCGATGATCAGCTTGGCGCGCTGCTTGGGGGAAAGCCCGCGCAGATCGGCCAGCCCCTGCTCGGTGACGATCACCTGCACGTCCTGGCTGATATGGTCGACATGGCTCGCCTGCGGCACGATGGCGGAGATCTTGCCGCCCTTGGCGGTCGACGGCGTCATGAAGATCGAGAGATAGGCGTTGCGCGCGAAGTCGCCCGAACCGCCGATGCCGTTCTGGATGCGCGATCCCATGACGTGCGTCGAATTGACCGCGCCGTAGATGTCGGCCTCGATCAGCCCGTTCATCGCGATGCAGCCAAGGCGGCGGATCAGCTCGGGATGGTTGCTGATCTCCTGCGGGCGCAGCACCATCTTGCTGCGATAGCTGGCCATGTTGGCGTTGATCCGCGCCGCCGCCTCGGGGCTGAGCGAGAAAGCGGTGGCGGACGCCATGCGCAGCTTGCCCGCATCGAGGAGGTCGAGCATGCCGTCCTGGATCACTTCGGTATAGGCGGTCATGTCGCTGAACGGGCTGTCGACCAGCCCGGTCAGCACGGCGTTGGCGATATTACCGACGCCCGACTGGATCGGCAGCAGCGAAGCGGGCAGACGCCCCATCTTCACTTCATGGCCGAGAAACTCGAGCAGATGCCCGGCGATGGCGAGCGCGCCGGCATCGGGGGCGGAGAAGGGCAGGTTGCGGTCGGGCGCGTCGGTCTCGACGATCGCGACGATCTTGTCGGGGTCGACGCGCAGCGACGTCTCGCCGATGCGGTCGTCGGGGCGGACGAGGGGAATGGGCACGCGGTTGGGCGGCAGGGCGGTGCCGTAATAAATGTCGTGCATCCCGTCGAGCGCGATATTCTGCCAGCTATTGACCTCAAGGATCACCTTGGACGCGCGATCGAGCCAGGTCTTGTTGTTGCCGACCGAGGATGACGGGATCAGCGATCCGTCGGGGCGGATGCCGGTGACCTCGACCACCGCGACGTCGAGCGGCCCGAGAAAGCCCTGCCACGCCATCGGCGCGACCTGGCTGAGGTGCATGTCGAAATAATCCATCTCGCCGCGGTTGATCTTCTCGCGCGCGATCGGGTCGGAATTGTAAGGCAGGCGGAACTCGATGCCGTCGGCCTTGGCGAGCGCGCCGTCCAGCTCGGGGCCGGTCGAGGCGCCCGTCCATACGCGGACGCGGAAGGGGTTGCCGGCGGCATGTTCGGCCTCGATGCGCGCGGCGAGCGCGATCGGCACGGCCTTGGGGTAGCCCGATCCGGTGAAGCCGCTCATCCCCACCGTGTTGCCCGATTCGATGAAGGCCGCAGCCTCCTCCGCGCTCGTCACCTTCGATTTCAGGGCTGCGCACGCAATACGGCTGGCGTCGACCATGTTCACCTCTTCTGGCGTTCCATTTTCGCGCTGGCCTCTAGACCCAAGGGAGGGTTCACGGAACCTCCCGACTCGCGATGTTTGGCTTTGGTCTCATTATTGAGACAGTCTTATGAGGTCAGATTGCCGACGCCGCCGGTCGCGCTATTGACGGCGGGGGCGAATCCGCCGCCCCCGGCGGCCCGCTACGCCAGCGTCACGCATTCATTGCCCGCCAGCTTCACGCGCCGCGCGGCCTGACCCGGCAAGCGCAGCGTCACCGTCTGCGGCTTTTGCTCGACGCCCACCAGCGCGGTGGGCTTGCCTGCCTTGTCAGTCACCAGCCGCGCCGCGCCGCCCTCGATCCGCGCCACCGGCTTGCCGCCCAGGCTCAGCGCCGCGCCGCGCCCGGCATAGCGCATCGCGGCGGTCAGCTTCGCATCGGTCGGCAGGTCGAGCGCCGCGCCTTTCGCCGCCTTGTGCGCGGGGCGGACGTTCCAGTGCAGCGCATCGGCTTCCTCGGTCACGCCGATCAGTCGCCAGCTATAGTCGATCATCACCAGCGCGCAGGGCGAATAATCGGGATGATCCTCGCCATGGGTGAAGGCTCCCGTCTGGGGGTCGATCTGCTGGCGCATGCTGGGATCGACCTGGATCGCCTCGCACCAGCGGTCCATCATCAGCGCGAACTCCGCCGCGCGGCCATAATGATCGAACCAGCGCCCGGCGCGCATCGCAGTCAGCGCCTGCGTCGCGCCGCCCCAGCTATTGGCGGGGATGGGGCGCACGAACTGCGGATCGTCGGCCGCGATCGACGGCAGCGGGTAAGGCGTCCAGAAGGCGTTCGGATTGCCGAGCTGCTTCGCCCAGACAGTGTCGAAGGTCGCCTGGTCGACGACATGCTCGCCGCACACGCGGCTGATGACGTCGCCCCTGATCCGCACCGGATTATCCTGCGCGTCGAGATCGTAGAAAGCGCCGTCCTCGGCGACATAGAGCTTGTCGATGATCGCCTTGCGGATCATCTCGCCGGTATCGGTCCACAGTTGCGCCTCGGCGTCGCGGCCCAGCGCCTTCGCCATCGCGGCCAGCGCCCGGCGCGCGCCGAACACCGTCGCCGAAAGATCGGGGCACAGACGGGGCAGCGAGGCGATCGGCGCGTGCCGCCGCGCATCCTTGTTGGGGCACTGGTTGGGCAGCCCGGCCCAGCGCGGGCTGTTGTCATGCCCGGTGTCGTATGTGCAGAAACCCTCGATCAGCCCGGCGCCGCGCGTGTTGCGATAGCGCATCAGCCAGCCGTCCCACGCCGCGCAGGCGCGATAGGCGGCGACCAGCAGCTCCTCGTTTCCCGTCGCGCGCGCCAGTTCCCATGCGGTCGCGGCGATCGGCACGACCATCTGGATCTGGCCGAAGCTCGTCTCGGTCACCTTGTTGTTGGCCGGCAACTGCCCGTCGGCGCGTTGCAGCTCGAAGAAGGTCATGTGGCTGTTGAGCGCCACGTCGGGCCGCCATTTGCGCCACACCAGCGCTTCGTGCGGCCCGCATTCCTGCCAGATGCCCCGATAGACCGATCCCTCGATCAGCACCGGCGCGGAGATATAGGGCATCACCTGCACATTGCCCGCAAGCACCGCCAGCGCCTTGTCATAGGCCGCCTGCCAGCGCGCGTCGCCGCTGCGGAACACCGGCGCTTCGGCCGCCGCCTGCTCGGCCAGCGCCCCGCGCGAGGCCGCGATCGCCGCCAGCCCCACGGCGCTGCTCGCCAGAAATGAACGCCGGTCCACCCGTCCCTCCTTATTGTCCCGTCTCGACGTGGAACCAGTCGACGTCGATAGATCCGCCCTTCCGGGCATGTGTGAAGCTGAACAGCGCCGGGCGCGATCCCTTCCACCAGGAAAAGCGCGCTAGCGGGATCGGCGCGCCCGCGCCCGTGAAGCTCTTCCCCTCGTCGAGGCTGTAGCTGTAGGCGACCTTCTGGTCAGGCCCTACTTCGGCGCGCAGCACCACGGCGGCGCCCGCCGGCGCCAGCGCTGTCTCGACGCCTTCGGATGCGATCGTCACCCGCGTCGCGCCGCCTTCGCGCACCACGCCGATCCAGCCTGGCCGCACGCCGAACAGCGACAGGCCGGCGCGCTGGCCGTCGGTCATGCGCCCGATCTCGATCCGCGTCGTGATCCGGCTCGCCGGCCCCTGCAATATCTGGGTCAGCGTGTTGCGCGCGGTCACCAGATGCTGGGCGGAAAGCGCGGTGAGCCGCAGATAGCCGGGCCGCGCGGCAAGGCTCCACGCCTTGTCGTCGGGATTATGGTTCCATTCCCATTGCAGCCCCAGCCGCCGCCCGGCGAATTCGTCGGACGCCTGCAGCCGGTCGGTCGTCGGCGGCGATCCGGTATCGGGCATCGCATAGGTCGAAACCGGCTGGCCCGCCGTGTCGCCGGGGATCGGCTCCCCGATCAGCGGCCAGTCGTCGACCCATTTGAGCGGCTCGAGATAGGTGATCCGCCCGAACGCGCCCGTCGCGTTGAAATGGACGAACCAGCCCTGGCCCGAAGGCGTCTCGACCCAGCCGCCCTGATGCGGCCCCTCCAGCGCGGTCGCGCCCTGCCGAAGCACGACGCGCTGCTCGTACGGACCTTCGATGCTGCGCGCGCGCAGCGCCACCTGCGCGCCTTTCTCCACGCCGCCGAAGGGCGCGAGGATATAGTACCAGCCGTTGCGCTTATAGAGTTTCGGCCCTTCGAGGATCGGCAGGTTGGCCTTGTCCTCGACGATCACCTTGCCGTCGTCGAGCACGCGCTTTCCGTCGGGGCTCATCCGGTGGAGGATCAGCGGCCCCGCGCCGTGCACCGAATGGACCAGCCAGGCGCCGCCGTCATCGTCCCAGAAGGGGCAGGGATCCTCCAGCATCGGCTTGTCGACGACCTTCACAGGCGCGCTCCACGGCCCCTCGGCGCGCTTCGCCGTCGCCATGAAGATGCCTTCGTCGGGCGTCGCCCAATAGACGTAGAACAGGCCGCCATGATGCCGGATCGACGGCGCCCACACGCCGCCGGCATAGCGTGTGCCGCCGACGGGCTTGGAGATCGCGTCGTTCAGCGTGTGCGGCCCCGGCATGTCATATTGCGGGGCGAAGGGCAGGCGTGGCAGCACATGGCCGGCGATCGTCCAGTGGACCAGATCGCGCGAGCGGAGCACCGGAATCCCCGGCGACAGGTGGAAGCTGGACGACGCCAGATAATAGTCGCGCCCGACGCGGATGATGTCGGGGTCCGAATAGTCGGCGACGATGATCGGGTTGCGGTAGGTCGCGCCCGTCGTAACGGCCGGCGCGGCGGCCGGCGCGCCGGCGGCCAGCAGGATCGCCGCGATCATCATGCCTCCAGCATGTTGCCATAGCCGATGACGATCGTCGCAAAGACGAGCAGGGCGACCCCCGCCCACACCATCGCGCGCACCCTGGGCGCGGCCCCGCGCCATTCGCGGAAGGCGAAGCCCCACAGCGTGCCGAAGATGATGATCGAGGCCATGTGCAGCGTCCACGACGAGAAGCCGAAGCGCCCCATCTGGCTTTCGCCCATCGTGTAGAAGAAGAACTGGAAATACCAGGCCGCGCCCGCCACCGCGCAGAGCAGGAAATTGGCGAGCAGCGGCGCGCCGCCGGCTTCCTTGACGCGGCCGATCCATTCGCCCGCGCTGCGGTTCTTGGCGATCAGCCAGGCGCACCACAGGGCGTTGGTGATCAGCCCGCCGAACATGACGAGGCACAGCACGGGCAGGCCGGTCCACAGCGGCCCGGTGCCGGCCTCGGCTGACAGCGCGCGCACGGGTTCCCCCGCCGCCAGCCCGAAGGCGAAGCAGGACGACATGACGCCTGAAAAGATCGCGACCGCGATGCCCTTGCGGAAATCGAACTCGGCGATCGCCTCGGCCTTCTGCGCGTCGGTCAGCGCGGCGTCCTTGCGCGCGCCGGCCAGCGCGACGACGATGATCCCCGCCAGCGTGATCGCAAGGCCGGCGAGGATGAAGTGGCCGCCGCGCGCATCCAGCAGCTTGGCCGCGAAATCGCCCTGGAAGATCGGCGGGATCAGCGTGCCGAAAAGGGTGCACAGCCCCAGCACCACCGCCATGCCCAGCGACAGCCCCAGATAGCGCATGGTCAATCCGTAGGTCAGCCCGCCAAACCCCCATAGCATCCCGAAGATCACCGGCCAGACCAGAGCCGGGGTCGGCGTGCGGCCCAGCACGCCCAGCAGGTCGTGCGTCTGGATGCTGGCGAAAAGCCAGGGAGCGATCAGCCAGGAGACGATCCCCCCGGTCAGCCAGTAAATCTCCCACGACCAGCGCTTCACGCCGCGATAGGGCACGTAGAAACTGGCCGAGGCGAGGCCGCCCAGCCAGTGGAAAAAGACGCCCAGCAAAGGATTGGCGTTCACGCGGTCGCTCCCCTCAGATATCCAGCCCCAGCCGGTAGATGCGGCTGGCGTTGCGCCCCCAGATGGCGCGTCGTTCGCCCTCGCTGTAATCGCCGATCGCATCGGCGATCGCGCCCAGCGTGGTGTCGAAATCGGCGAACAGCAGGTCGGTCGGGCAGTCGCTGGCGGCCAGCGCGCGGCCGGCCCCGAAAATGTCGATCGTCTCGCGCACCCGCGCCCGCGCCTCGGCGGCGTCGTAAGGCCGCCAGACGAAGCCCAGGCCCGACAGCTTGACCGCGACATTGGGCAGCGCAGCCAGCGCCTTCATGCCGCTGCGCCATTCGGCGACGCCGTCGCGGTCGCGGTCGACGCCCATGCCGGCATGGTTGATGACGACCGGCGTTTCGGGGTGACGTTCGATCAGCCGCGCCAGCCCCGCGAACTGGCCGGGATAGGCCTGCAGATCGAACGACAGGCCGTAACGGCCCAGCAGCGCGAAGCCGCGCGCCCAGGCCTCGTCGCGCGTCACGTCACGCGGCGTATAGGTGAAACGCGGGTCGGGGTGCCAGTTGACGATGTGGCGGATGCCGCGGACATTGCGCCGCGCGGCGTGGGCGGCGAGCAGGCCGTCGACCTGCGGATCGTCGAGCGCCGCGAAGGCGACGATCGCATCGGGCATGCGGCGCGCATCGGCGGTCGCCTGCAGCCAGTCGGTCTCGTCCAGCGCCTGAGCGGCTTCCGCGCCGGCGTCGACATGCACCAGCCCCGCGACCGTCCAGTTCCGCGCCAGCGCCAGATAGTCGTCGAGGCCGAAGTCGCGCGCGATCGGCGCGACGCTGCCGTTCGGCCCGTCGTCGGAAAAGGGCGGCGTCAGCCAGGGATAGCTGATGCGGCCCAGCTCCCAGAAATGCACATGGGCGTCGACGAACGGGATATCGTGCAACGTCGTTCCTCTCCGCACCCCGGCCCTTGCCGGTGGCGCGCCGTTAGAAGGTAGTCCGGCCCCCCGAGGTATCGAAGGTGGCGGCGGTGGTGAAGCTGCACTCTTCGGACGCCATGAAGCAGACCATGGCGGTCGTCTCATGCACGTCGCCCAGCCGGCCCATCGGGATCTTGGAGCGCATATAATCGACCTGGCTCTGCGGGAGCTGGTCGAGGATCGGGCTCTCGAAGGTCGCGGGAGTGACGCAGTTGGCGACGATATTCTTCGTCGCCAGTTCCTTGCCCAGCGATTTGGTGAAGCCGATCACGCCCGCCTTCGACGCCGAATAGGCCGAAGCGTTGGGATTGCCTTCCTTGCCGGCGACCGACGCGACGTTGATGATGCGCCCATAGCCGTTGGCCAGCAGGTGCGGCACCACCGCGCGGCAGCAGTAGAACAGCCCGTTGAGGTTGATGTCGATCACGCGCTGCCAGCTTTCGATCGGGAAGGCCTCGACCGGTTCGGTCGCGCCGGTGATTCCCGCCGAACAGACGAGGATGTCGATCTTGCCCAGCGCCTTGACGCTGGCTTCGGTCGCGGCGGCGACGGCGGCGGGATCGGACACGTCGAGCGCCTCGACATGCGCGGCGCCGACTTCATCCTTCGCGGCGGCGAGCGTTTCCGCGTTGAGATCCCACAGCGCCACCTTGCCGCCTTCGGCGACGATGCGGCGCGCGACTTCGCGGCCCAGCCCGGATGCGCCGCCGGTGATGATCGCGGCGCGGCCCGCGAAACGGCCGTCGAACAGGCTCATCGGCGCGTCGCTTCCGCGCGCTTGATCTTCGCCGCTTTCATGACCCATATTCTCCTTTGTGATATCGCTACCAAATGACGCGGCGCGCACGGCCCGGCGACAGACATGCCGAGCGAGCTGGAAAATAGGGCGACGCGTGCGATTGGACTCTCTCCGATTGCCGAAGCAATGATGTCATATTATGGGAAAAGATGTTATATGATGGGATTTGGTTCGTCAAACGCTTTGAGAACCGATATGTCCCTGACAAGCTAGCAGCCAATCAAGGCGCTGCGCGGAGAGGAGTGGGTTCGTGAAACTGCTGCAGGACAAGGTCGTCCTCGTCACTGGCGGCTCGGCCGGGATCGGGCGCGCCGCCGCGATCGGCGCGGCGCGCGCGGGCGCCGATGTCGCCATCAACCATCTCCATTCGGACGAGGCCGCCGCTTCCTGCGTCGCCGAGATCGAGGCGCTCGGCCGCAGGGCCTTGGCGCTGCGCGGCGACGTCGCCGATCCCGAAACCGCGCACGCCTTCGTCGATGCGGCGGCGGAGGCGCTGGGCGGCGTCGACATTTTCGTCAGCAATGCCGGCATCTGCCCGTTCCACGCCTTCCTCGACATGCCGGTCGAGACGTTCGAGCGCACGATGCGCGTCAACCTCCACGGCGCTTATTATATGGTCCAGGCCGCGGCCAACCGCATGGTCGCGCAGGGGCGCGGCGGATCGATCATCGCAGTCTCGTCGATTTCGGCGCTGGTCGGCGGCGAATATCAGACGCACTATACGCCGACCAAGGCGGGCGTGCATTCGCTGATGCAGTCGGCGGCGATCGCGCTTGGCCGCCACGGCATAAGGTGCAACTCGGTGCTGCCGGGCACGATCCAGACCGACATCAACAAGGACGATCTCGCCGATCCCGCCAAGCGCGCCTATATGGAGGGGCGCATTCCGCTCGGCCGGCTCGGCGTGCCCGATGATCTGGCCGGCCCGATCGTCTTTCTCGCGTCGGACATGGCGCGCTACGTTACCGGCGCTGCGTTGCTTGTCGACGGCGGCGCGTTCGTGAACCTCCAGTGACGAGGGCGGGCCGATGACAGCCAGTCTGATGATGGTCGATCCGCGCGACAGCGTCGCGACGGCGCTTGCCGATCTTGACGCGGGTCTCACGACCGAGGTCGAGGGCATTGAAGTCACGCTCGCCGAGCCCGTCGCGCGCGGTCACAAGGTGGCGGTGCGCGCAGTCGCAGAGGGCGATCCGGTCATCAAGTTCGGTTTCCCCATCGGTCGCGCGGCGCATGCGATCGCGCCGGGCCAATGGGTCCATACGCATAATGTCCACACCGCGCTGGCGACGAGCGGCAGCTATGTGCGCGGCCCGGCGCCTGATCGGCGCGCGCCGCACGATGCGCCTGGCTTCATGGGCTATCGCCGCGCCGATGGACGCGTCGGCACGCGCAACGAGATCTGGGTGCTGCCGACCGTCGGCTGCGTCGCGCGCACCGCGCAGAAGATCGCCGACCGCGCCGATCGGCTGCATCGGGGCCGTGTCGACGGCGTTCACGCCTTCACGCATCCCTTCGGCTGCTCGCAGCTTGGCGACGATCTCGACGGCACGCGCGCCATATTGGCCGCGCTCGCCGCGCATCCCAATGCCGGCGGCGTGCTGCTCGTCGGGCTGGGCTGTGAATCGAACCAGCTTGCGAAGCTGATGGAGGCGATCGACCCCGCCGCACACCCCCGCATCCGCACGCTGACGGCGCAACTGGCCGGCGACGAGGTGGAGGAAGGGCTGGCGCTGGTCGAGCAACTCGTCGCGCTCGCCGAACGGTCCGAACGCAGCGAAGCGCCGCTGTCGGACCTTGTGCTCGGCGTCAAATGCGGCGGCTCCGACGGCTTCTCCGGCCTCACCGCCAATCCGCTGGTCGGCCGCATGAGCGACGCGGTGACCGAAGCGGGCGGCTCGGCGATCCTGACCGAAATCCCGGAGATTTTCGGCGCGGAGCAGATGCTGATGGATCGCGCGGTCGACGACGGGGTGTTCGACGGGATCGTCGGGCTGGTGAACGGTTTCAAGGCCTATTTCACTGCGCATGGGGAGCCGGTTTCGGAAAATCCGTCGCCCGGGAACATCGCCGGCGGCATCACCACGCTTGAGGAGAAATCATTGGGCGCGGTGCAGAAGGGCGGCCACGCCATCGTCACCGACGTCCGCCATTATGGCGAACGCGCGCGCGTCGCGGGGCTGACCCTGCTCGAAGCGCCGGGCAACGACGCCGTGTCCTCGACCGCGCTGGCGGCGGCGGGCGCGACCGTCATTCTCTTCACGACCGGGCGGGGTACTCCGCTTGGCTTCCCGGTGCCGACGATCAAGATCGCGTCGAACAGCGCGCTTGCCGAACGCAAGAAGGGCTGGATCGATTTCGACGCCGGTCGCGCGCTGGGCGAGGGGATCGCGCCGGTCGCCGATGCGCTGCTCGATACCGTCCGCGATGTCGCATCGGGGCGCGAAACCGCCAATGAACGCAATGGCGAGCGTGAGATCGCGATCTGGAAGCGGGGCGTGACGCTGTGAGCGCGGCGCCCGAAAAGCCGCGGCGCGGCTATCGCTGGACGGTGGTCGCGCTGCTCTTTGCGGCGACCGTCATCAACTATGTCGACCGCCAGATGATCGGCATATTGAAGCCGACGCTGGCCGACGAGCTGCGGTGGAGCGAGACCGACTTCTCCAACGTCATCTTCTGTTTCTCGTTCGCCTATGCGCTCGGCTATGTCGTGTTCGGCCGCGTGGTCGATCGGGTGGGGACGCGCGTCGGCTATGCGATCGCCTTCACCATCTGGCAGCTTGCGCACATCGCGCACGGCGCGGCGTCGACGATCACCCAGTTCGCGCTTGTCCGCTTCGGACTCGGCATCGGCGAGTCAGGCAATTTTCCCGCCGGCATCAAGGCGGTGACCGAATGGTTCCCCAGGCGCGAGCGCGCCTTCGCGATCGGCCTGTTCAACGCCGGGTCGAATGTCGGCGCGATCGTCACGCCGCTGATCATTCCGTGGATGACCATCGCCTATGGCTGGCGCATGGCCTTCTACGTGACGGGCGCGGCCGCCTTTCTCTGGCTTTTCGCCTGGTGGGCGCTTTATCGCCGCCCGCGTGAGAAGGCGGGGCTGTCGGCGCAGGAACTGGCCTGGATCGAGCAGGATCCCGCCGATCCTATCGTGCCGATCCCCTGGCGGCGGCTGCTCGGCCGGCGTGAGACCTGGGCCTATGCGCTCGGGCGCTTCTTCATCGATCCGATCTGGTGGTTCTTCCTGTTCTGGCTGCCCGGCTATCTCGGCACGCGCTACGGGCTCGATCTGCTCAGCTTCGGCCCGCCGCTCGTCGTCGTCTATCTGCTGTCGGACGTCGGCAGCGTCGCCGGCGGCTGGATGTCGTCGCGGCTGATCGCGGCGGGGCGCAGCGTCCAGTTCGCGCGCAAGCTGACGATGCTCCTCTGCGCGCTGCTGGTGCTGCCCGTCTTTTTTGCGCAGTCGATCGACAATCTGTGGGCGGCGGTGCTGGTGATCGGCGTGGCGACTGCGGCGCATCAGGCCTTCTCGGCCAATCTTTATACGCTGCCTTCTGACCTGTTCCCGCGCAACGCGGTCGGTTCCGTTATCGGTATCGGCGGGACGGCGGGCGCGGTGGGCGGCATGCTGATGGCGAAATATGCCGGCTTCGTCCTCGATCATCTGCACAGCTATGCGCCGATTTTCGCTGTGGCGAGCACTGCCTACTTGCTGGCGTTGCTGGCGATCCACCTGCTGTCGCCGCGATACGCGCCCGTCAGAATCGGCGAGAACTGAGTTTTCGCGCTGTAAGGGCAGCGTAAAAATCTTTCATTTCAGTGTCATGATATAACCCTGCGCTTTTGCGTTGACGCGCTTCGTCCCGTTTATTAAACAGCGTTCTCACATGTTGAAACAGCGTGCCGAAAAATGGTAACGCTATCAGGATGCAAGAGCTGAGCGAGGGCCACTCGCCGTTGGTTTTAGGAAGCATCGCGCACAAGCCGCAGCGACGGCGGCGCGATCCAAGGGGAGGATTGAATGTCGATATTCATCGCCGGTCGCCGGAGTCGTCTTTTGTCGGGCGCTACGCTGTCCGCCATCGTGCTTGCGATGCAGGCCGCGCCGGGTGCTGCGCAGACCACCGATCAGGCCGCACCGGCCGCCGCCCAGTCTGACGAGGGCGCATCGGATATCGTCGTCACCGGTTCGCGCATCGCGCGCGACGGCTTTGATTCCACCACGCCGGTCAACGTCGTCAGCGCGGCCGACATCAAGCTGTCGGGCAACGTCAACATCGAAAAGACGCTGACCCAGCTTCCGCAGGTTGTCGGCTCGGGCCTGGGCGGCGCGACGTCCAATACCGTTCCCGGCGGTTTCGCCGACGTGAACCTTCGCGGCTTCGGCGCCACGCGCAACCTCGTTCTCGTCAACGGCCGCCGCTACGCCATTTACGGCCCGGAGCAGGTCACCGACCTCAACACCATTCCTTCGTCGCTGATCGCGCGCACCGAAATCGTCACCGGCGGTTCGTCGGCCGTCTATGGCTCGGACGCGATCACGGGCGTCGTCAACTTCATCATGCGCGACGATTTCGAGGGCGTGGAAGGCAAGGCGCAGCTCAACATCGATGCGCCGACCGGGACGCCGGTCTATAATTTCGATCTCACCATGGGCGGCAACTTCGCCGATAATCGCGGCAACATCGTCGTTTCGGGCAACTATCTGAAGCGCGGCGCGATCACACGCGGCGAGCGCGGCAGCTTCGCCTATGACTCGCTGAACGACGGCTGCGTCGTGAAGGGCACCAGCAGCCCGAACCGCGCCGGCACCCCCTTCGCCCCGCCCGCCGGGCAGAGCTGCGTCGCGGGCGGCGGCGAGCTTGGCTTCGTCGCCGGCGGCAGCGGCGACATCCCCAATGGCCGCTTCTCGGGCATCCCGGCCTATGGTGCGGCGAGCCCGGCGCTGCAGGCGGCCTATTCGGCGGCTGGTCTCGGCGCGCTCGGTTCGCGCGGCTTCACCTTCAATAACGCCGGCAACGCCGCGCGTCCGGCGCTTACCCCGCAGGACGACTTCAACCTCGGTCCCGACAATTACCTGATCCAGCCGCAGAAGCGCTGGATGATCAACAGCTTCGGCCATTACGACTTCAACGACAACATCACCGGCTACATGGAGCTGCATTACAGCAGCAACACCGTGAACGCCCGTCTCGCCCCGACCAATGTCGGCGCGCCGACGCTGTTCGACGTCAACAATCCCTATCTCACGCCGGCGCTGCAGAATGTGCTGAGCGTGCTCGACCAGTCGGAAGCCGGCCGCACCACGGTCACCGCCGGCACTGCGAGCTATGTCAACAATCCGGGCGACGGGCGCGCCGTCATCACCGCGGGCCGCCGCTATGTCGAGGTCGGCCCGCGTCTCGCCAGCGAGCGTCGCAACGTGTTCCGCGGCGCGTGGGGCTTCAAGGGCGATCTCGGGAATGTCTCGGACAGCTTCCTGACCGACCTGAAATACGACATCTATTATACCTATGCGCGCAGCGAGGACACGTTGCAGCTCAGCAACGCCATCTCGCGCAGCAAGCTGCAGGCTTCGCTGCTGTCGCAGGGCGGCGCGGCGCCGTTGTGCAATATCTTCGGCGCGAACATCACCGACGCCTGCGCGTCGGCGATCTCGATCAGCGCGACCAACACCACCGTCGCGACCCAGCAGGTCGCGCAGGCCAGCGTCACGGGCAACCTGTTCCGGCTGCCCGCCGGCCCGATCGGCTTCTCGTTCGGCGGCGAATGGCGCAAGACGAGCGCGACCTTCCGGCCTGACTCCTTCCTCTCGTCGGGCGACGTCGCGGGCTTCAATCCCGGCCTGCCGACGCAGGGCAGCGTCTCTGTCAAGGAAGTGTTCGGCGAAATCCGCGTGCCGATCCTCGCCAACACGCCCTTCTTCAAGGAACTGACGGCGAGCAGCGCCTTCCGTTATTCGGACTACAGCCTTGCCGGCATCGGCGGCGTGTGGACCTATAATGGCGGCCTCGACTGGCGCGTCAATTCGGACGTCGCCTTCCGCGGCCAGTATCAGCGCGCGATCCGTGCGCCCAACGTGTCCGAGCTGTTCGGCGGCGTGACCCGTGTCGTCAGCGTGGCGACCGATCCCTGCTCGAGCCGCGCGCCGACCGCGCAACAGACCGCATCGGTCCGCGCCGTCTGCGTCGCGACCGGCGTGCCGGCGTCGCAGGTGTTCCAGGCCAGCGTCCAGCCGAACAACATCATGCCCGCCGATTTCGGCGGCAACCCGAACCTGGGCGCTGAAAAGTCGGACACGATCACGTTCGGCGCTGTCTTTTCGCCCAGCTTCATTCCGCGCCTCTACTTCAGCGTCGACTATTTTAACATCAAGCTGAACGGCGCGATCTCGTCGCTGGGCGGCGGTCTGCAGAATACGCTGAACCTCTGCTATAACGTGCTGCAGGATCCCAATAGCGAGTTCTGCCGCGCGGTCCGGCGCAACCCGACCACGGGCGAGATCAACGATCCCTATGTCGCGCAGATCCGCAATGCGAACACCGGGCAGCTTCGGACGTCGGGCCTCGATTTCACGTTGCGCTACAGGCTCAACCTGAACTTCGGCTTCCCGGGGCTGGCCAGCACCAGCTCGATCGATTTCAGCAGCAACTACACCTGGCTGAATGATTTCACGTCGACCCCGGTTTCGGCCTTCCCGAACATCAAGAACCACTGTGCCGGTTCGTTCGGGCCGACCTGCGGCCAGCCGCTGCCGGAATGGCGTGGTTTCTCGCGCATCACCTGGAACCTCGACAGCCTGAGCCTCAGCCTGCGTCACCGCTATATCGGTCCGGTCACCACCGACCGTTATCTGGTGCCGCTGCGTCAGGGTTCGGCGGCGACGCCGGCGCTCGACACGATCGTCTATCCGCACCTGCCTTCGCGCAATTATTTCGACCTTTCGTTTGAATATAATCTCAAGTCGGGCATCCAGATCATCGGCGGCGCGAACAACATCTTCAATCGCAAGCCCCCGATCACGACGCAGGGGCCGAACGCCAATACCTTCTCGGCCACCTATGACGTGCTGGGCACCGAGTTCTTCATGGGCGCCAGCCTGAAGTTCTAATAAGGGGGCAGGGCAGGCGGCCGCCACGCGCGTCCGCCAGCCCTGTCGGTTTCGGACGGGAGGTTTGATGCTCGATCGTCGTTCACTGATGTTGGCGACGGGCGGCATCGCGCTGGCAGGCGCTTCCCGTCCGTTGCTTGCCGCTTCGTCCGCAATTGGCGGCGAAGGTTGGGTCAGCGTCCGGCGCTTCGGCGCGAAGGGCGATGGCAAGGCGATCGACAGCGATGCGATCAACAAGGCGATCGATCATGTCGCCGCGCTTGGCGGCGGCACTGTCTATGTGCCGGCCGGCATCTATGCCAGCTACACGATCCGGCTGAAGAGCAAGGTCAGCCTCTATATCGACAATGGCGCGACGATCCTCGCCGCAGCGCCGACGGAAAGCCGGGGTTACGATCATCCCGATCCGATCGGCGACTGGGGAGCCTATCAGGATTTCGGCCATGGGCACTGGCGCAACAGCCTGATCTGGGGCGAAGGCCTCCACGATATCGCGATCCTCGGCCCCGGGCTGATCTGGGGCAAGGGGCTTGGCCGCGGCGACGGCAAGGACAACTGGCTGAAGGATCCCAGCGGTCCCGGCACCGGCAACAAGGCGATCGGCCTCAAAAATTGCCGCAACGTCACGCTGCGCGACATCCGCATCCTCGAAGGCGGCTGGTTCGCACTGCTCGCGACCGGCGTCGACAATCTCACCATCGACAATGTTCTCGTCGACACCAATCGCGACGGTTTCGATATCGATTGCTGCCGCAACGTTCGCGTCAGCAACTGCACGGTCAATTCGCCCTGGGATGACGGCATCTGCCCCAAGAGCAGCTTCGCGCTCGGCGAGGCGCGGATGACCGAGAATCTCACGATCACGGGCTGCTTCGTCACCGGCAATTATGAAGTCGGCTCGGTCGTCGCGGGCACATGGCGCAAGATGCCCGCCGATTTCGCTTCCCATATCCACGGGCGCATCAAGTTCGGCACGGAGTCCAACGGCGGCTTCCGCAACATCGCGATCAGCGACTGCGTGTTCGAGGACAGCCGCGGCCTCGCCTTCGAGACTGTCGACGGCGGCGTCATAGAGGATGTCGCGGTCAGCAACATCACCATGCGCGGCATCGTCGACGCGCCGATCTTCCTGCGCGTGGGCAAGCGGATGCGCGGCCCCGCCGGCGTGCCGATCGGGTCGATGAAGCGCGTGCTGATCCAGAATGTCGTCAGTTCGGGCGCGACGATCCTGCCCTCGGTCATCGCCGGCCTTGTCGAGCGCCCGATCGAGGATGTCCGTATCGCCGACAGCTATTTCCAACATGTCGGCGGCGCGCCCGCCGCGATGGCCGGCGTCGTCCCGCCCGAAAATGAGCTCGGCTATCCCGAGGCGACGATGTTCGGCGATCTGCCGGCGACGGGTTTCTTCGTCCGCCACGCCCGCCGCTTCGGCATGAGCAATGTCGAGATCGCGACGGCGGCTCCCGATCCGCGCCCGGCCTTCCGGCTGGAGGATGTCGCCGACGTCGATTTCTCAGGCATGCGGCTGCCCAAGGGCATCGGCTATTCGCTCGATCGCGTCTCGGGTTTCCGCCTCGCCAACAGCCGCGGCTTCGCCGACCGCCAGATCGACGGCCCGGTCACGACGCGTTTCTGACCGGCGGGCGCGGCGCTTTTGCCGTCGCCGCCTTCATCGCCGCCGCGATCGCATCGCGCATCGGCTTGGGCCGGAAGCGGGCGTCATAGGGCAGGGGGCGCTTGGGCAGCCCGTCCGCGCGCGGACGGAAATTGTTGAGCCAGCTATATTTGTCGCTGAGCCCCCAGCACATCACCGTGCGGCAATTGGGATAGGACAACATCAGGTCGAGATAGGCGCGCGTATGCGCCGCCACTTCGGCGTCGCGCGGGCCGATCGCGCTCGGCAATGGATTGTCGTGCACGTCCATCTCGGTGACGAGCAGGTCCAGCCCCATGCCGCTCACCGTGTCGAGAAAGCGGCGCCAGGCCTTCTCGTCGAGCGACCCGAGGCCCACGGGCGAGTCGCTGAACTTGCTGCCGAGATGGCTCTGCACACCCAGCGCATCCAGGGGCGTTCCCTGCTTGAGCAGCGTTTCGAGCAGGCGCAGCACCGCGTCGCGGTGCGCGCCGTCGTCCGACCGCCAGCTCATATAGTCGTTATAGACAAGCTGGGCGTGCGGCGCGGCGCGGCGCGCGGTGCGGAAGGCGATGTCGATCACCCGTTCCGCGCCCAGATGCCTCGACAGCGCCGTCTCGCGCAGCTTGCCCGTATCCGAATCGATCGCCTCGTTGACCACGTCGAAACTGTCGACCTGCGGAGCGTAACGCCCCGCCACGGTCATGATATGATCGACCAGCAGCCGTTCGGCCTCCGTGCCCGGATGCGGACCGAAATCATGGTCGCTCACCCATTTCGGCATCCACTGCTCCGAATGCCAGAGCAGGGTATGGCCGCGCACGCCCAGCCCCTCATGCTTCGCCCAGGCGGCGATCGCGTCCATGGGCGCGAAGTTGAACTGGCGGGCATTGGGGCGCGTGACCGACCATTTCATTTCATTCTCGGGTACGATCAGCGCGCATTGCTGCGCATTGAGCGCACGATAGGCGGGGTCAGCGAAATTGCCTTTGCCGATTGCGCTGCCGAAGGCGATGCCCTTCGCCTTGCCGATCGCCGCCAGCGAAGCGCCGTCGCCCAAGCGCGCAAGGGCGGGGGCGGATCCGGCGACCGCAAGCGCGCCCGAGCCTGAAACGAAGGTGCGGCGATCGATATTCATGGGGTCTCTCCTGTCGTTCCTGTCGGGTTCAGCGCGCGGCGCAGATGCGGCCCTGCGCCTCGGGCAGCGGGGAGGATGGCGGCACGGGCTTTCCCGCCGCGCGCAATCGCCCTTCGAGGCCCGGGATCGCGGCCGGCGACGCAGGGTCGAGATCGGCGGCATAGACGGGGTCTCGCTCGGCCTGCTCAAGGCTCGTGAAATCGAAGCCCATGCGCCGGTAGAGCGCGATCAGCCGGGGCATCAGCCTGGCGTCGAGCGCGCCCAGATGGAGCAGCAGCACATAGGGAATGTCGCGGCCGTAAAGCGTATGCGCCATCGCGCGCGCGCGGATCGCCTCGGCCCTTGCCGCCGCCAGCCAGTCGCGTTCCAGCCGGGCGATCGCCTTGCGGTCGCGCTGCGCGACGCAGCGGGCATAGGGATCGTTATAGGCGAAATCGCCGAAGCTCATCGTCACCGCCGCGATGCGATAGCCGCGCGCGGCGAGGATGGCGCGCGCGGCGTCGCGTTTCGCCGGATCCTTGCCCTCGGCCAGATAGGGATAACGAAACCAGCGCCAGTCCCCCCCGGCGGCGACGCCGGCGATCAGCGGCTCGTTGCGCGCCAGTTCCTCCTCAAACGCGGCCGCGCTCATCTGGTCCAGATTGCGGTGCGACCAGCCGTGATTGCCGAGCGGAAGCCCGGCCTTGCTCCAGTCGTCGAGCACCTGCGCCGACAAAGGTTCTTTTTCGATCGCCGCGCCGTTGACGAAACCGCGCGCAGGCACGCGCCCGGCCTTGAGCGCGGCGATGATGCTGCGCCCGATCGCGACGCGCGTCTCCCCCGGCGGCAGGCTGGCATGGGTGGGCAGATCGTCGATCGTGATCGCAATCACCGGGCGCTTGCTCACGGCAAGCCCGGCGGCCGGACTCGTCAGGGCGGTGAACGCCAGCGCGCCGATCGCCATGCGGATCGCCATATCCTCATCCCCTCATGCCACAGCCAAATCGACCGCATGCCGTGCGCGTTAGCGCTATCATTTAGGCCGACCATAGCAGCGTCGCATGCCTTTTCCAGCACTTCGTGACATTATGGCGCTCTGGCTCAGCGTCTGGATGCCCTGCTCGTCCTTTCAAATATGTTGAACATCATTCACAGATTTATGCGGGTATTCCGATAGAATTGCGATGCGTATCCATTGGGCCAAGGCAGACGGAGGCGACGCCGCCGGGGGCCGGAAGCACCGACCAGACAGGAGACGTCCAATGACCATCACCGCCACGCCGACCCCGGGAAAGAGCCTGATCTCGCCCGGCGACCACACGCTGATCATGATCGATTTCCAGTCGCAGATGGCTTTTGCGACCAAGTCGATCGCGCCGGAATTGCTGCGCAACAATGCTGCGCTTGTCGCCAACGCCGCCGCCGGCTTCGGCGTTTCGACCATCCTCACCACCGTCGCCGAGAAGAGCTTCTCCGGACCGATGTTCACTGAGGTGACCGATCCCTTTCCCGGCAAGAAATTGCTCGACCGCACGTCGATGAACACCTGGGAGGACGCCGGCGTGATCGCGGAAGTGAACCGCATCGGCAAGGAACGCCTCGTGTTCGCCGGCCTGTGGACTTCGGTCTGCATCGTCGGTCCCGTCGCTTCGGCGATCGATCAGGGCTTCGACGTCTATTTCATCGCAGACGCCTGCGGCGACATTTCGCCCGAGGCGCATGAGCGCGCCGTGCAGCGCATGATCCAGCTCGGCGCCAAGCCGATGACTTCGCTCCAGTATCTGCTCGAACTGCAGCGCGACTGGGCGCGCACTGAAACCTACGACTTCACGACCGGCGTCGCGAAGAAATGGGGCGGCGCCTATGGTCTCGGCGTCATCTACGCCAAGGCGATGTTCGGCGCCTCCGAAGGCGGCCACTGATCTGATGTCCCCGGCCGGGTCGACGATCGGCCCGGCCACCCCCTCCCCGAAATCATCTCATTTGAAAGGACAAGCCATGGCTTACGTCACGGCCAAGGATGGCACGCGCATTTTCTACCGCGAATTCGGGCAGGGCCGCCCGATCGTCTTTTCGCACGGCTGGCCGCTCAACGCTGACGCATGGGACGGGCAGATGCTCTTCCTTGCGGAGAACGGCTTCCGCGTCATCGCGCACGATCGTCGCGGCCATGGCCGTTCGGACCAGCCGGCGACCGGCAATGACATGGACACCTATGCAGACGATCTGGCGGCGGTGATCGAGGCGCTCGACCTGAAGGACGCGGTCCTCGTCGGCCATTCGACCGGCGGCGGCGAGATCGCCCGCTATGTCGGCCGCCACGGCACCGGGCGCGTCGGCAAGATGGTCCTCGTCGGCGCGGTCACGCCGCTGATGAAGCGCGGCCCGACCAATCCGGACGGCCTGCCGCAGGAGGTGTTCGACGGCATCCGCAAGGCGGTGCTCGACAATCGTTCCGGCTTCTACCTGTCCTTCCCCGACACCTTCTTCGGCTGGGACATCGGCTTTCCGAAGGACGAAAGCCTGCGCCTCGCCTTCTGGCAGCAGGGCATGGCGGGCAGCGCTTACGCCCAGTATCTGTGCGTGCAGCAATTTTCCGAGACCGACTTCACCGATGATCTGAAAAAGATCGACGTGCCGCTGCTCATTATCCATGGCGACGCCGACCATGTCGTGCCGATCGACATCACCGCGAAGCGCGCGGTCGAGATCGCGCCTCATGCTACGCTGTCGATCTACGAAGGCGCGCCGCACGCCATTCCGACGATCAACCAGGATCGCCTGAACGCCGATCTGCTCGCCTTCGCCCGCGACTGAGCCGCAACAAGGGAGGACGGACATGAAGCCCTATCTGCTCTCGCTCGGCGCCGGCCTGATCGTCGGCATCGTCTATAGCCTGATGGGGGTCCGTTCTCCCGCTCCCCCCGCCATCGCATTGCTCGGCCTGCTCGGCATGCTCGTCGGCGAACAGATGCTCCCCATAGCAAGGAAGCTTGTCGCCGGGCAGGATGCGATCGCCTTCGTCCGCACCGATTGCGCCGAGAAGATACTCGGCCTGCCGGTGACGGCGCAGGACGATGCCGAAAAGGACCGCGCATGAACCGCCTGACTCGCCGCCAGACGCTTGCCGGCGTCGCCGCCGCCCCAATCGCCGCCGCCGCCGCGGCCTCAGCCACCGGAACATTCGCCATGCAGCAGACCGATCTCATCATCGTCAACGCCAGGGTCACGACGCTCGATCGCGCCAATCCGCAGGCAGAGGCCGTCGCCATCCGCGACGGCAGGATCCTCGTGGTCGGTTCGGAGCAGGAGGTTCGCGCCGCGTCACCCGCCGCCAATGTGATCGACGCCGGCGGCCGCCGCCTCATCCCCGGCCTGATCGACAGCCACATCCACGTCATCCGCGGCGGGCTCAACTATAATATGGAGCTGCGCTGGGAAGGCGTGCCGACTCTCGCCGACGCGATGGCGATGCTCAAGAAGCAGATCGACAACACCCCCGCGCCGCAATGGGTGCGCGTCGTCGGCGGCTTCACCGAGCATCAGTTCGCCGAAAAACGCCTGCCGACGATCGAGGAGATCAACGCGATCGCCCCCGATACGCCGGTGTTCATCCTCCACCTCTATGATCGCGCGCTGCTCAACGCCGCCGCGCTCCGCGTGGTGGGCTATACCAGGGATACGCCCAACCCGCCGGGCGGCGAGATCGTCCGCGATGCGGCCGGCAATCCCACCGGCCTGCTGCTCGCCCAGCCCAATGCGACGATCCTCTACGCGACGCTCGCCAAGGGGCCGAAGCTGCCGGCCGACTATCAGAAGAACTCGACGCGCCATTTCATGCGCGAGCTGAACGGTCTGGGCGTTACCAGCGTGATCGACGCGGGCGGCGGCTATCAGAATTATCCCGACGATTATCAGATCATCGAGGAGCTTCACCGCGACGGCGAGATGACGCTGCGCATCGCCTACAACCTCTTCACGCAGAAGCCCAAGGAAGAGCTGAAGGATTTCGCCACCTGGTCGACCAAGGTGAAGCCCGGCGACGGCGACGACACCTATCGCCACAATGGCGCGGGCGAGATGCTCGTCTATTCGGCGGCCGATTTCGAGGATTTCCGCGTCGCCCGGCCCGACATGCCGGCGAACATGGAAAGCGATCTCGAACCCGTCGTCCGCCTGCTTGCCGAGCGGCGCTGGCCCTGGCGCCTCCACGCCACTTATGATGAGACGATAGGCCGCGCGCTCGACGTGTTCGAGAAGGTCAATCGCGACGTCCCGCTCGAAAGCCTGAACTGGTTCTTCGACCATGCCGAGACGATCAGCGACCGCAATATCGATCGTATCGCAGCCCTCGGCGGCGGCATCGCCGTCCAGCACCGCATGGCTTATCAGGGCGAATATTTCATCGAGCGCTATGGCGCGAAGGCCGCCGAGCGTACGCCGCCGATCAAGCGGATGATGGCGGCGGGGCTGAAGGTCGGTGCGGGCACCGATGCGACGCGCGTCGCCAGCTACAATCCCTGGGTGTCGCTGTCCTGGCTCGTCACCTCGAAAACGGTCGGCGGCACGCGCCTCTATCCCGTCGCCAACCGCCTCGATCGCGAGACCGCGCTCCGGCTCTGGACCGAGGCCAATACCTGGTTCTCGAACGAAGTCGGTAAGAAGGGGCAGGTCAAGGCCGGTCAGCTCGCCGATCTCATCCTGCTCTCGGACGATTATTTCTCGGTGCCCGAGGATCGCATCGTCGGCATCCGTTCGGTGCTGACCCTGCTCGGCGGCAAGGTGGTCTATGGCGAGGGCGATTATGCGCCGCTCGCCCCCGCGCTCCCCCGTCCGATGCCTGACTGGTCGCCGGTCGCGACGTTCGGCGGCTATTATCGCGCGCCGGAAACCGCGCAGAAGATGGCGTCGGCCTGCGGCTGCCATTCGGCCTGCAGCGTCCACGGTCACGATCATGCCGCCGCCCTCGGCGCGAATGTTCCGGCCGCAGACGTCCAGAGCTTCTGGGGCGCGCTCGGCTGCGGCTGCTGGGCCGTCTGAACTTCATTCCCCGATCCAAAGGACTGCACCGATGAAAGCCAACCGCCTCACGCTGCTCTTCGCCGCCGCTGCGATCGCCCTTGGCGCGCCCGCCGCGACGCCGGCCTTCGCGCGCGCACCCGCGCCCGTCGCCACCGCCGACTATGCGGTCGGCCCGCAATATGACACCACCCATGTCTATGTGGACGCCGCCGATTTCGATCGCTTCGTCGCCAGCTTCGTCGCAACCTTTGGCGGCGCGACGAGCAGGCAGGGCGTGTTTCAGGTCACGCCGACGCCCAGCCAGACTATGTCGCAGCTTGCTCTGACGCCTGCTGGCACCATCTCGGTTTTCGGCTTCAAGACGCCGATTCCCTATCCCTTCGGCGCCGAACGCACGGGTTATCTGGTGAGCGACATGGACGCCGCCGTCGCTTCGGCGGTGAAGCATGGCGCGACCCGGCTGGTCGAAACCTTTCCCGATCCCATCGGCCGCGATGTGCTGATCCAGTGGCCGGGCGGGGTGAACATGCAGCTTTACTGGCATACCGCGAAGCCCAGCTACGCGCCGCTCGGCACGATCCCTGAGAACCGCATCTATCTCACCGCCGACGCGGCCGACGCCTTCATCGGCCGCTGGACCGCCTTCGCGCATGGACGCATCGTCTCGGACGAGAAAGCCGCGCCGGGCGATGAGGTCGGCCAGCCGGGCAAGACGATCCGCCGCGTCCGCATCGAATCGGGCTATGGCAAGATGGTCGTCCTCGTCTCCAACGGTCAGCTCGCCTGGCCGTTCGGCCGCGACATGACGGGCTATGAAGTCGCCGATCTCGCCGCGACGCTCGACAAGGCGAAGGCCGCCGGCGTCACACTGCTCGCGGGTCCGTGGACCGATGGCGCGCGCAAGGCCGCGATGGTCCAGTTTCCCGGCGGCTATATCGCCGAAATCCACAGCGGACAGGGCAAGTGACCGGCGCGCCACGCTTCGTCGGCCGCATCCTCGATTGGCCCGCGACATGGTTCGTCGCGCGCCTCGCGCTGATCGGCGCCTATCTGCTCGGCGGCGTCGTCAAGCTGACTGACTGGCAGGGCGCGGTGGCGGAACAGGCGCATTTCGGCATGAGCCCGCCCGCCTTGTGGGCAGGGCTGACGATCGCGGTCGAACTGATCGGCCCGGCGCTTATCCTGTCGGGCCGGCTGGTCTGGCTGGGGGCGGGGATGCTCGGTATATTCACGCTGCTGGCCGCCTTCACCGCCAACGCCTTCTGGACGATGGCCGGGCCTGAACGCTTCATGGCGACCAATGCCTTTTTCGAGCATCTCGGTCTGATCGGCGGTTTCATCCTCGTCGCGCTGGTCGACTGGCGGGCGCAGCGGGGCGGCTGATGCGTATCTGGGGGGGCATCATCGCGGCCTTGCTGTTCGCCGCTCCGGCGGCGGCGCAGCTTGTCGAGCCGTGGAAGCCCCCCGTGCTCACCACCGAACGCTATAATGAGGATTGGTCCGATCTCGCCGATCCCGCGAAGCGCACCGGCCGCTGGACCGAGCGTTTCAAATATATCCCGCTCGATCAGACCGGTTCGGCCTATCTCACCGCCGGCGCCGAAATCCGCCTGCGCTACGAGGATTATCGCGACAATCTGTGGGGCGGGGCGGACGCGCCGGACAACGGCTATTTGTGGGCGCGCGCTATGCCCTACGCCGATCTCCATGTCGGCGCGGTGCGCGCCTTCGTCCAGCCGATCGTCGCTTATGCCGCGGGGGTGAAGCCTGCGGCCGGCCCGGTCGATCAGACGCGCGTCGATCTGCTCCAGGGATTTGGCGATGTCCTCATCAAGGTCGGCGGCGAGGCCAGCCTGCGCCTGCGCGCGGGGCGCGAGCTGATCGGGCTGGGCACCGAAAGGCTGGTTGGCACGCGCTATGGTCCCAACGTCCCGCTGGGCTTCGACGGCGGCCGCGCGATCTTCCACAGCGGCCGCGCGACGATCAATCTGCTTTACCTCCGCCCGGTCGACGCACGCGGCGGCAGCTTCGACGATCGCACTTCATCGACGCGCAAGCTGTGGGGCGCCTATGCCACGCGCACGCTGGGCGGATCGGCGGCGACGGGCGTCGATCTCTATTATCTCGGCTATCGCAACAGCCGCGCGGCCTTCGATCAGGGGGGCGGGATCGAGACGCGCCACACGCTCGGGCTGCGCAGCTTCGGCGTGGTCGCCGACTGGCGCTGGAATGTCGAGGGCGCCTATCAGTTCGGCCGTTTCGCCGGCGCATCGATCAGCGCCTGGACGCTGGGCGCCGAACTGGTTCGCTCCTTCCCCGCCGCGCCGCTCAAGCCGCAGGTGACGCTGCGCGCCAACATCGTCAGCGGCGACCGCAATCGCGACGATCCCCGGCTCCAGACCTTCAACGCCATGTTCCCAAAGGGCAAATATTTCGGCGAGCTGTCGCCGATCGGCCCCTACAACATCATCAACACCCATCTCGGCGGCGGGTTCGATCTTGGGCGCGGCTTCGGCTTCGGCATCGCCGGCATGGCCTATTGGCGGCAAAGCAAGGGCGACGGCATCTACGACATTCCCGGCCACCTGATCCGCAGCGGGGCGGGCAGCGACGCGCGCTTCATCGGCAAGGAGGCTGAAGCGACGCTGTCATGGCTCGCCACGCCCGAACTCGAACTGTCGGCCTCGCTCTCCTTCTTCCAGCCGGGCGCGTTCATCCGCGAGACCGGCCCCGCGCGCACGATCCGCATGATCGGGCTCGAAAGCAATTTCCGGTTTTGAAAGGGATCGCCCCATGACGCCTCAACCCCCCGCCGCGCCTGCCTCGCCGCTTCCCTGGCTGCTGCTGTTCCTGTCGGTGACGACGGGGCTGGTCGATGCGATCAGCGTGCTCGGGCTGGGCAAGGTATTCACCGCCAACATGACGGGCAATATCGTCTTTCTGGGGTTTGCGGCGGCGCGCGCGCCGGGCTTCTCGGTCGCGCCCTATCTCGTCGCGCTCGGCGCTTTCCTCGTCGGCGCGCTCGTCGCGGGGCGGACGGGCAAGGCGCATGCCGGGCTGCCGCTGCGCCGCTGGCTGATCGTCGCCGCGCTGATCGAAGCCGCGCTGTTCTGGGCGGCGGCGGCGATCGCGCCGGGGATCGACGTCGCCGCCCAGGCGCCGCAGTCGCACATTCTCGCGATCATCGCGCTGACCGCGCTCGCCATGGGTTTCCGCAACGCGACGATCCGCCAGCTCAAGATACCCGATCTCACCACCACCGTGCTGACGCTCACCCTGACCGGTCTGGCGGCGGACTCGCGCCTTGCGGGCGGCGGCGATCCCAACTGGGCGCGGCGAGCGGGCAGCGTGGTCGCCATCTTCGCGGGCGCCGCGATCGGCGCGCTGCTGCTCCTTCATGTCGGGCTTGTCGCGCCGTTGCTGCTCGCGGGCCTGATGGTCCTCGCCGGCACCGCCGCCTGCGCGCTCCATCCCTCGGCGGCGAATCCGCACGCGGGGTGAAGCTGGATCCGTCACGGCGCCAGGCCGCCCCCGAACAGACTTTATATATCCGGCAGCCCCTCGTCGCTGTCGTCCGCGCCCAGCCGCACGAACTGGTCGAGCAGCCATGACGCTGCGGGGCCGGGGGGCGTGTCGCGCCGCCACACGCCCGCGAAGCGATAGATGCCGCCCGGATGATCGGGCATGTGGAGCCTGACGAGCCGGCCCTTTTCCAGATCCTCCTCGATCATCGGCAGCGGCATATTGCCCCAGCCGATCCCTTCGCGGAGCAGCGCATGCTTCGCGCCCAGATCGGCCAGCCGCCAGGTCCGATGGCTGAGCACGGAGAAATCCTGCCCCTCGGTGAAGCGCGACCGGTCGGTCAGCACAAGCTGGGTGAAGTTGCGCCCCATGCCGGGCGCGATCCGCTCGGCGCGGGCCAGCGGATGATCGGGCGCGGCCACGGGCACCATCGGCACCGCGCCCGCCGCCATGCACTCGACGCCTTCGACCCCGGCGGCCAGCGGTCCCGAAATGCCGACCACCGCCTGCCGGTCGAGCACCATCTGCGTGATCGCGCCCAGCGCCTCGACATGCAGGCGCAGCGACACCGTCGGATATTCGATCGCGAAGGCCTTGAGCACGCACCCCAGCCGGTTAGCGGGCAGCATCACGTCGACGGCAAGGTCAACCTCGGCCTCCAGCCCGTCGAGCAGCCCTTTCACCGTCGCGCGCAGCGCGTCCACGCCCTGCGTCACCGTACGCGCCTCGGCGAGCAGAACGCGCCCGGCGGTCGTCAGCACCGGCTTGCGCGATCCCTCGCGCTCGAACAGCGTCACGCCCAGTTGCTGCTCGAGATTGACGACGCCGTAGCTGATGACCGAGACGGCGCGGTTGAGCCTGCGCCCCGCTTCCGCAAAGCTGCCTGCATCGACCACGGCCAGGAAGATCCGCAACTGGTCGATCGTCGGCGTGCCGGGATTGGCCATGGTGCGCGGCTTTCATAATTTTGCATTTCGACAAGGCGCGTCCGCCTGCGGCCTATCCTATAGGGACAGCCCGGATCGGCAAGCATTGCTTGCCAAGTCCTCCGCTTTTCAACATCCTGCGCAGACGTGTGGGTGAGGGGAGATTGATCATGCCTGACCTTAAGCGACTCTTTGCGGAAAGCCTCGGAACATTCTGGCTCGTCTTTGGCGGCTGCGGCAGCGCGGTTTTTGCGGCGGCCTTTCCCGATCTCGGCATCGGCTTCGCGGGCGTAGCGCTCGCTTTCGGCCTGACGGTGCTGACCATGGCCTATGCGATCGGCCATATCTCCGGCTGCCATCTTAACCCGGCGGTGACGATCGGCCTGTGGGCCGGCGGCCGCTTCCCGGCGCGCGAGATAGCGCCTTATGTCGTGGCGCAGGTCGTCGGCGCGATCGTCGCGGCCTGGCTGCTGCTGCTGATCGTCAGCGGGCGGCCCGATTTCGTGCTCACGCCCACCGGCCTTGCGGTCAACGGCTATGGCGAGCATTCGCCGGGCGGTTACAGCCTGCTGTCGGGTTTCCTGATCGAAGTGATCCTGACCTGCGGCTTCCTTGTCGTGATCCTGGGATCCACTGACAAGCGCGCGCCTGCCGGCTTCGCGCCGATCGCGATCGGGCTGGCGCTCACGCTCATCCACCTGATCAGTATTCCGGTGACCAACACGTCGGTCAATCCCGCGCGCAGCACCGGCCCGGCGCTGCTGGTGGGCGGGCTGGCGCTGCACCAGCTCTGGCTGTTCTGGGTCGCGCCAATCCTCGGCGGGCTGCTCGGCGGCGTCATCTACCGCACCGTCGCGCCGGAACCAGGTGCGCCCCCGATCGTCGGGGACTGATCTCCACCGTCATTGCGGGGGGCGAAGCGGACGTAGCAATCCAGTTCGGCGCCGGACTGGATTGCTGCGCTCCGCTCACAATGAGAGAGCTCAGGTGGCGGCGCCGCTCTCGGCCGCCCGCGCCTTCAGCGCATCGACGATCTTGCGCACGTCCTGCGATTTGCCGCGCGGCAGGATCAGCACATGACCGCCGCTGGCCACGACGATCAGGTCGCTGACCCCGACCGTCGCGATCGAGGGACCGTCGGTGCGAATCAGGCAGCCCTCGGTATCGATCGCAATCACGTCGCCGCCGATCGCGTTGCCGCTTTCATCCTGCTGGCTGAGCGTGTGGAGCGCGTCCCAGCAGCCCACGTCCGACCATCCCATCGTCACCGGCACCACGGCGACCCGTTCCGCCGTCTCCATCACCGCATAGTCGATCGAGATCGACGGAGAGGCGATAAAGGCCTGCGCGTCGGGATAGAGCCGGATGCCCTCGCGCGTGCCCTGGGCCATGGACAGGCGCGCGGCCTCGAACACGGCGGGTTCGTGCCGCGCGAGCGCGTCGAGATAGGCGTCGGCGCGAAACATGAAGATCCCGCCATTCCACACATGGTCGCCCTCGGCGAGCATCGCGGCGGCCCTCACGGCGTCGGGCTTTTCCACGAACTGGTCGACGCGATGGATGCGGTTCGTCAGCCGCTCGCCGATGCGGATATAGCCATAGCCCGTCTCAGGCGCGTCGGGCTCGATCCCGAACGTGACGAGCCAGCCGTCCTCGACATAAGGCAAGGCCGCCTCGATCGCGTCGTGGAAGGCCTGGACGTCGTCGATCACATGATCGCTCGGCATCACAAGAAGCGGCGAAGATGGGTTGGGCGCGGCGAACGCCGCCAGCGCGATCGCCGGCGCCGTATTGCGCCCGGCAGGCTCGAGGATCAGCCGCGCCGCCTTGATGTCCACCTGATCAAGCTGATGTTCGATCGTCTCGGCATGCGCGCCGTTGGCGACGACGATGGGGCGGGTGAAGCGCGCTTCGTCGCCGGTGCGCTGCACGGTGAGCTGGAGCATCGTCTGCGCCGCGGTCAGCGCCAGAAATTGCTTGGGCTGCTCGGCGCGCGACATCGGCCATAAACGGGTGCCGGCGCCCCCGGAAAGGATGACGGGTGTGACGGAATGGCTCATGCCTTCATCATGTAACAGCAAAATCTCCACGCGAAACGGGGAGATGACGTCGCCCCGACGAAAGAACCCGCCACGCCCCCTTTGGCTCCGCCAATGCCGCCTTCAGGAAATATTTGTCAATTTCGCCGACACTGAGCCTCGTGTCGGAATCTCTTACAGATGGGGCGGGGCCGGATCGCGCGAGCCGATGGTAAGGCTGTTCAAACATTATGTGCCGCACGCGGTGCTGGCGCTCTGGCTGCTCGATTTCGCGCTGCTGCTCGTCGCGGCCGAAACCGGGTGGACGGTGCGCGCCCACCAGATCGGCATGGACGCCGGCGCGCTCGCCGATCGCATGTTTCAATTGCTCGCTTTCGCATCCTGCCTGTCGCTGACGATGATCGGCGTCGGCGTCTATGGCGTGGAGGCGCTGCAGTCGCTGCGCTTCGCCACGGCGCGGCTGATGGTCGCGATCTCGCTGGGCGTCATCCTCCTGTCGCTCGTCTATTTCCTGCTTCCCGATTTCAGCCTTTGGCGTTCCAACCTCTTCTACGCGATGATCCTGTCGTCGGCGCTGCTCGTCGGCGTCCGCCTGCCGATGGCGCGCGCCTTTCGCGGGCCGGGCTTCAAGCGGCGGATCATCATCCTCGGCGCGGGCCGCCGCGCGATGCGGATCCGCGAACTGGCGGCGGCGCGCGGGGCCGGCTTCGTGATCGTCGGCTATGTCGCGATGAACGACGGCAAGCAGTTGATCGGCGAAGCGATCAATCGCGATGCGATCGGGAGCCTTGCCGATCATGTCGTGCTGCTCGGCGCCAGCGAGGTCGTGCTCGCGCTGGAGGAAAGGCGCAACGCGCTGCCGCTTCAGGATCTGCTGCGGATCAAGACCACCGGGGTCCATGTCAACGACATGTCGACTTTCCTCGAGCGAGAGACGGGGCGCGTCGATCTCGACAGCGTGAATCCCTCATGGCTGATCTTCTCCGACGGTTTCTCGTCGGGCCGTCGCCTGTCGGGCTTCGCCAAAAGGCTGTTCGATCTCGCCGCTTCGCTGTGCCTGCTCCTGCTCACCTTTCCGCTCCTTGTCCTCGGCGCGCTGGCGGTGAGGCTGAGCAGCCGTGGGCCGGCCTTCTTCCGGCAGGTCCGCGTCGGGCTTTACGGCCAGCATTTCACGCTGGTGAAGCTGCGTTCGATGCGCGTCGATGCGGAGGCGCCGGGCGTCCCGCAATGGGCTGAGGAGAATGATCCGCGCATCACCCGCGTCGGCCGCCTGCTGCGCATTACGCGGATCGACGAACTGCCGCAGCTCTGGCTGGTGCTGAAAGGCGAGATGAGCTTCGTCGGACCGCGCCCGGAACGCCCGCAATTCGTCGACGATCTGGAGACGCGCCTGCCTTATTACGCCGAACGCCATATGGTGAAGCCGGGGATCACAGGCTGGGCGCAGATCAATTATCCCTATGCCGCCTCGATCGAGGATGCGCGGCGCAAGCTCGAATATGATCTCTATTACGCCAAAAATTACACGCCCTTCCTCGATCTGCTGATCCTGCTCCAGACGGCGCGCGTGATCCTCTGGCCGGAAGGGGCGCGCTGACATGCTGACGATCATCGGTATCTGGGGCCATGCGGCGGCGGCGACCTTGTTCGCGGCGCTCGCCGTCTGGCAGGTGCGGCTCGTGCCGCCGACCAGCCAGCGGCGCATGCTGGCCGCCGCTCTGGGGCTGACCGCGCTCTGGGCCTTCGCTTCGGCCATCGCCGGGCCTGATGCGATGGTCGCGCGCCTTGCGGAAAGTCTGCGCGACATCGGCTGGCTCGGCTTCATGTTCCTCATTCTTCGTATGGGCGAAGGGGATCAGCGCAGCGGCGCGCTCTCGGCGCTTTACGGCGTCGTCGCGCTGGTGATCGGCGCGGAGATGCTGCTCGATCTCGCGCTCGATCCCGATGTCGCTGATCGCGCGCTCGGCGGGGCGATCGCCTATGCCGCCGTCGTGCTGCGACTGGCGGCGACGATCGGCGCGCTGGTGCTCGTCCACAATCTCTATACCGCCGCCGCGCCGGGCGCGCGCGCCGGCATCCGCCTGCCGATGACCGCGCTCGCCGTGATGTGGACCTATGATCTCCAGCTTTACACCGTCGCCTATCTGGCGAGCGGCTGGACGCAGGAAATCTTTGCGATGCGCGGGCTGATGATGGTGCTGCTCGCCCCCATTTTCGCGCTGGCGATCTGGCGGCGCGAGACATGGACGGTGCGGCTGTCGCGCACCGTCGCCTTCCAGTCGCTCTCGCTCGTCGCGATCGGCGCCTATCTTGTCGTGATGGTGGTCGTCACCGCCGCGCTCGAGCGGTTCGGGGGCGGGGCGGCGCGCGGCGTGCAGGTCGCCTTCGTGTTCGGATCGACCATCGCGGTGCTGCTGCTGCTCGCGGTCGCGCCGTTCCGGGCCTGGTTCAAGGTCAAGATCGCCAAGCATTTCTTCCAGCATCGCTATGATTATCGCACTGAATGGCTGCGCTTCACCGATACGATGGGGCGCCCCGGCGCGGTCAGCGGCACACTCGATCAGCGCGTGGTGCAGGCGATCGCCGACATCACAGAATCCCCCGGTGGGCTGCTGCTGCTCCCCGACGACAGCGGCGGCCTGTCCACCCAGGCGCGCTGGAACTGGCCGGGGGCGGACGTCCCCGTGCAGGCGGGCGACGGCGATCTGCTCCGCCATTTCGAGGCGACCGGGCGGATCGCGGAGCTTGACGCGGCGCGCGCCGGGCAGGGGCCTGACGCCGGGCTGCTGCCCGAATGGATGCTGGCCTCGCCCGCCGCCTGGGCGGCGGTGCCGCTCGTCCATTATGACAGGCTTGCCGGCGTCGTCCTGCTCGCGCGGCCGGTGATCGGCCGCCGGCTCGACTGGGAGGATTTCGATCTGCTCCGCGTCGTCGGGCGGCAGGCGGGCAGCTACCTGGCCGAAGCGCGCGTGGCGGAGGCGCTGTCGGAAGCGCGGCGTTTCGACGAGTTCAACCGCCGCTTCGCCTTCATCATGCACGACATCAAGAATCTGGTCAGCCAGATCAGCCTGCTTGCGCGCAACGCCGAACGCCATGCCGACAATCCCGATTTCCGCGCGGACATGATCGCGACGCTCAGGGACTCGGCGACGCGGATGAACGATCTGCTCGCGCGCCTGTCGCAGCACAACAAGGCGCGCCCGGCCGAACCGCGCCCCGTGCCGTTGATGGCCGCCGTCGAAGGCGTGACGGCGGCCAAGCGCCCGCTTCACCCGATCACGCTCACGGGCGAGGCCGATCTCTTCGCGCTCGCCGATCCGGCGCGGCTGGAGCAGGTTATCGGGCACCTCGTCCAGAATGCGATCGACGCCAGCGCGCCGGGCGAGCCGGTGTGCCTCAATATCCGTCGCCGCGGGATCGAGGCGGTTATCGAGATTCTCGATCGTGGCCGCGGCATGTCGGCCGATTTCGTCCGAACGCAGCTTTTCAAGCCCTTCGCGTCCACGAAGGTGGCCGGTTTCGGCATCGGCGCATATGAAGCGCGCAGCCTCGTCATGTCGATGGGCGGCCGGCTCGAGGTCGAAAGCCGCGAAGGCGAGGGCAGCCGCTTCACCGTCGTCCTGCCCCAGCCCGCCTACACCCGTGATTCCCCTGACAAGCTAGTTGAAAAGGCCGCCTGATGAGCGACAAACCCCGCCTGCTGATCGTCGAGGACGATCAGGGCCTCCAGCGTCAGCTTCGCTGGGCCTATGAAGATTATGAAGTGATCGTCGCGGGCGATCGTCAGTCGGCGATCGACGCGCTGCGCCTTGCCGAACCCAAGGTGGTGACGCTCGACCTCGGTCTGCCGCCCGATCCCGACGGGACGAGCGAAGGCTTCGCCACGCTCGAGGCGATCCTCAGCCTCGCGCCCGACACCAAGGTCATCGTCGCGTCCGGGCACGGCGCGCGCGAAAGCGCGCTGGGCGCGATCGCGGGCGGCGCCTATGATTTCTATCAGAAGCCCGTCGACATTGACGAGCTTGGCCTGATCGTCCGCCGCGCCTTCCACTTGCAGGCGATCGAGGCCGAGAATCGCCGCCTTGCGGAAAGCGTGAACGGCAGCCACAGCGTGCTTGGCGGGATGATTACCGGCGCGCCGGAAATGCTGAAGGTCGCGCGCACGATCGAGCGCGTCGCGGCCAACAACGTCTCGGTGATGCTGCTCGGCGCCAGCGGCACGGGCAAGGAACTGCTCGCGCGCGGCCTTCACGACGCCAGCGGGCGCAAGGGCGCGTTCGTCGCGATCAACTGCGCCGCCATTCCAGAGAACCTGCTCGAGGCCGAGTTGTTCGGGCACGAGAAGGGCGCGTTCACCGGCGCGATCAAGACCACCGAAGGCAAGATCGAGATGGCCGAGGGCGGCACGCTCTTCCTCGACGAAGTGGGCGACATCCCGCTGCCCCTGCAGGTCAAGCTGCTGCGCTTTCTGCAGGAACGCGTCATCGAACGGATCGGCGGCCGCAAGCCGATCGCCGTCGACACGCGCATCGTCTGCGCGACGCACCAGAATCTCGAAGGCATGATCGCCGAAGGGCGTTTCCGCGAGGATCTTTATTATCGCCTCGCCGAGATCGTCGTGAAAATCCCCGCGCTCGCCGAGCGGCCGGGCGACGCGGGCCTGCTCGCGCGCCATTTTCTCGCCCGCTTCGCCAAGCAGATGAACTCCAATGTGCGCGGCTTCACCCCCGATGCCTTGGCGGCGATCGATCGCTGGAGCTGGCCGGGCAATGTTCGCGAGCTGGAGAACCAGCTGAAGCGGGCCGTGATCATGGCCGACGGCAAGCTTATCGCCGCCGCCGATCTCGATCTGGAAGGCGGTGCCGAGGAAGCCGATCTTATCAACCTGAAGGCTGCGCGCGAGCAGGCCGATCGCAAGGCGATCCGCCGCGCGCTGGCGCGGAGCGAGAATAATATTTCCAACGCCGCCAAGCTGCTCGGCATCAGTCGTCCGACGCTTTACGATCTGCTCAAGCAATATGACATCTCGGCCAGCTAGGCTGGGTGCGCTTGCCGGCGCGTTGCTCCTGTTGGGCGCGGCGCTGCCGGCGAATGCCGATCTGGTGGCCGGGTTGGCGGCGCTGCGGCTGCATCATCCCCGCGAGGCGCGCGTCCATTTCATGAATGCGGTGCGCGCCGATCCGCGTGATCCTGCGGCGCGGCTGCTACTGGCGCGGACCGCGCTGCTGCTGGGCGACGGCGTGGCGGCCGCCGGCGAGATCGGGCAGGCGCGCAGCCTTGGCGCTCCCGCCGCCACAAGCCATCATCTGTTGGCGGAAGCGTTGCTGCTTCAGGGGCAGGCGCAGGCTGCGCTCGCTGAAGCGGATTCAGCTTCCATTCCCGCACGCTACGCCGTTTACGCCGCGCGCATCCGTGCTCGCGCGCATGCTATGCTTGGCGAAAATGGCTCGGCCGCCGTCGACTTCAGCGGGGCGCTGCGGATCGCGCCCGGCAATGCGGCCTTGTGGGTCGATCTCGCGCGCTTCCGCCGCGCCACCGGCGAGACTGCGGGGGCGGTCGAGGCGTCGGCGCATGCAGTGGAGCTCGATCCGCGCGATCCCGAGACGTTGCTGGTGCGCGGACAGATGGTGCGCGATCAGTTCGGCCTCGTCGCGTCCTTGCCCTGGTTCGACCGGGCGATCGCGATCGATCCGGGATACGCGCCCGCGCTGATCGAGAAGGCGGCGACGCTGGGGGATCTCGGCCGGTATCAGGCGATGCTCGCGGCCTGCCGGGCGGCGCTGGCGATCGATCCGGGCAATGCGAGAATCTTCTATCTGCAATCGGTGACGGCGGCGCGCGCGGGGCGCTTCGATCTCGCGCGGGCCATGCTCAATCGCGTGGGCGAGCGCCTGAGCGGGGCGCCAGGCGCGATGCTGCTTTCGGCGACGCTGTCCATCCATGAAGGAGCGTTCGAGCAGGCCGCCGACCGGCTCGACGATCTGCTTGACGAACAGCCCGACAATCTTGCCGCGCGCCGGCTGCTGGGGCTTGCGCGCTGGCGTGCGGGTGATCCGGCGGCGGCGATCGAGGCGCTTGCACCGCTTGCGTCGCGCGGCGACAGCTATGCGCTGCTGCTGACCGGGCGGGCGCATGAGAGGCTGGGCGATCGCGCGGCGGCCGCTCCCTTCCTCGATCGCGCAGCGGTCGCGCGCGGCGATGGCGGTGGCCCGATCGATCCTTCCACGCCGCTCGCGACCTTGGCCGCCGAAGCGGCGAGCGGCGATGCGCGCGCCGTCGCGCGTTATGTGCGTGGGCTGCTGATCGCCGGAAATGGCGGTGCGGCGCTGGCCGAGGCGCAGCGACTGCTTCGCGGCAATCCGGGAGCGCCGGGCGCGCACATGCTGGTGGGCGAAGTGCTGGCGGCGACGCAGCGCTGGGGTGATGCTGCGCACGCTTATAAGGACGCCGCCTCGCTGCAATTTTCGGAAGGCGTCGCGCTGAGGCTCGCCGACGCGCAGGCGCGCGCGGGCGATGCGGCGGCGGGGGCGGCGACGCTCAGCCTGTTCCTGGCGCAGAATCCGCGCTCCATCCCCGCTCTAAACGCGGCGAGTGACGCGATGCTGGCGGCGGGCGCGTGGGCGCAGGCGGAAGCGGTGATCCGCTCGGTGCGCCGGCGCATCGGCAATGGCGATTTGCTGCTGCTCAACAATGCCGCCTGGGCCGCGAACGGCGCAGGTGACCAGGCTCGCGCGCTGCGCTTTGCGCGTCTCGCTTTTAGTCGCCAGCCCGCCAGTCCCGCGCTGGCCGACACGCTGGGCGCGATCAGCGCCGAAGGCGGCGATCGGGCCTATGGCGTCGCGCTGATCGAGCAGGCGCTGGCGATCGCGCCGAACGATCCGGCCTTCCGCCAGCATCTGGTGCGCGCGCGGTCGGCCGACGGGGAATTGTAGGCGGCCCCTGTGCGCGGCTAGAGGGGGGGGCATGACTGAGGATCTTCTGGCCCGCATCGCCGCAGCGCTGGAGCGCATGGCGCCTCCGCCGCCGACAGCCGCCGATCCGCTGGCGCATCCGGCCTATGGCTGGCGCGACGGCGTATTGGCGGCGTTGCGTGATTTTCGTCCACTGCCGCTCACCATGCTTTCGGGCATCGATGCGCAGAAGGCGACGCTGCTCGAAAACGCCCGGCGGTTGGCGGCGGGGCGCGCCGCACATGACGTGCTGCTGTGGGGCGCGCGCGGCACGGGCAAGTCGGCGCTGGTCAAATCGGTAGTCGGCGCGCTGCAGGCGGAAGGCGCGGCGATCGCGCTGGTCGAGGTCGACGGCGATCGGCTCGATACGCTGCCCGCCCTGTTCGCGGTGCTGGCGGGCGTCGATCGCGCGTTCGCGATCTTTGTCGACGATGTCGCGTTCGAGGCCAATGGCGCCGGCGCGCGCGTGCTGCGCTCGCTGCTCGAAGGCGGGGCCGAGGCGCGGCCGGCCAATGCGCGGCTGCACGTCACCTCCAACCGCCGCCACATCGTCGCGCGCGACATTGCCGAGCAGGACAGCGCGATCAATGTCCGCGACGTCGTCGACGACCGGCTGGCGCTCGCCGACCGCTTTGGCCTCAGCATCGGTTTCCACAATGTCGACCAACCGGCCTATCTGGCGATGATCGAACATTATGCCGCCGCTTACGGGTTGCCCTTCGATCCGGCGGACGCAGTGCAATGGGCGACGCAGCGCGGCAGCCGATCGGGCCGCGTCGCCTGGCAATATGTGACCGAACTTGCCGGGCGCGCGGCGAAGCGGCTTTAGGGTGGGGCCGGTAAGGTAACCAGCCCGGTCGATGCGGGCTATGGTCGCCCCGGATTGCGGTCGTGGAACTTCATGGCCGCCGGATATTTGTGCGATCGGGCAAATAGGATGCGCAGAGCTTGTTCAACATGATCTTCCCGCGATCGGGTTTGCGCCGCGTGAACGCATCGCAATGCGCTTGGATTCTGGCGCTCGTCGCCGGCCCGTTCGCGAGCGCGCACGCCTCTGCGCAGGGCTATGCCGCGCGCGACCTCGGCGGTTGGACTGTCGCGCCCAATAAGGAGAGGAACGGCTGCTTCATCACCAGAGCCTATGACGGCGTCGGCGGGACGACGCTGCTTCTTGGCCTCGATATCGACGGCGCCAATCATCTCTCGGTGCTGAACGACAACTGGTCGATCAAGCCGCAGGACCGGTTGAAGCTCAGCTTCCGCCTGTCCAGCGGCGCTTATCCGGATCATTTCGCGGTTGGGATGGCGTCCGAGAGGAAAAGGGGGTTCGTCACCAGTTTCGAGACGAAGTTTCCCACTTACTTTGCGGCGTCCCGGGTCCTCGATATCGATCGTGGCGAAACGCCGGTGGAGCGACTTGCGCTCGAGGGAAGCGGCGCGGCCGTTGCCGAATTGCGGCGTTGCGTCGAAGCGCAGCGGGCCAGCCCTGCGGCCGATACGCAGAGCGAAAGACGATCGGGCAAGATACCGAAGGATCCGTTCGCATCGGAACCAAGGCGTCAGCCCAAGCGATAGCCTGTTGCAGCCCAACAGGCTTCGATGGCGCGCATTCATGCGTCGAAGCGAGCCGCTGCGCCGTTGGATTGAGACGAATGGCGGAACAACCGCGCGCAGGCGCTGTTTACGAGCGGTTGGGTCAACAATTGGAAATCAGCATGTCGCGAACCGTTAAACTTGCTCCCGCTGTCGCCATCCTGGTGGGTGCGATCAGCCTGGGCGGCTGCGCCACCAAATCCTATGTCCGTGAGCAGATCGCTCCGGTCAGCGAGCGCGTGGGCGCTCTCGAGACAAAGCTGCAGGAAACTGACGGCACGGCCAAGTCGGCTCTGGCCGAGGCCCAGGCCGCATCGCAGGCCGCGCAGAACAATGGTCAGCGTATCGACCAGCTCACCACTCGCGTCGACGGGACCGAGCAGCAGATCGTCGGGCTTCAGAAGAAGCAGCAGAAGCGGTCGCGCAACTGACTGTATGCAGCCCCTGCGGCTGATAAGGCTTTGACTGTAACGCGTGGCCGCCCATCGGGGCGGTCGCGCTTTTTCTGTGAGCGCTCCCGTCGATGATCACTTTACTTCTGGCACTGGCGGCCGCCGCGCCGGCCGCAGGCGCCGCCCGCTCATCCGCGACGGGGCATCCGCCGTCCAATGTCGCGCCGGCCAGGAAAAAGGCGATCACGCCATCTCCAGATGCGGAGCGCGTCATCGACTGGATTTTCGCATCGGCGGACAATCACGGGCTGCCCTATGCCGTCGTCGACAAGAATAATGCGTCGCTGTTTCTGTTCAGCGCGAAGGGGAAGGCGCTGGGCGCCGTCCCCGTGCTGATCGGCGTCGCAAAGGGCGACAATGCCACGCCGGGCATTGGCAGCAAGAATCTTGCCGAAATCGGTCCTGCGGAGAAAACGACGCCAGCCGGTCGCTTTCTTGCGAAATTCGGTCTCGCCGCCGACAGGGAAAAAGTCCTCTGGGTCGATTACGCGACGTCCGTCGCGCTCCACCCCATTCCACTTGGCGCAAGCAAGAAAGAGCATCGCCGCGAGCGACTGCTCTCGCCGACGCCGGACGATAATCGCATCACCTTCGGGTGCATCAACGCGCCGCTCGCTTTCTACAGCAAGACCGTGCGCCCACTTTTTCAACGTAAGGGCGGCTATGTCTATGTGATGCCGGATACCAGGCCGCTGGAAGATGTTTTCCCCCGCCTGCGCGTCGAAGCATTGGCGCGTGACGGCGCGAGACTGACCCTGGATCAGAATGTGGTTGCCGGTAAATAACTATTTTCATTCTGAATATAACCCGGCCCTATCTCTGCGGGGTGGGCGGATTACACTTTTGTTGCACTGCACAAAAATGCTTGAAAAGCGAATCGCGTTTCTATATTGTGCAATGCAGCATGAAAGAGCGTTCAAGCTTTTCGGGAGCCTGAAATGAGCGACCAGACGAAGAAGATCGCGCCTGAAAAAGTCCCGGCCCCCAAGGCCGCGGCGACGTCGCTGATCAAGGTCGAGGCGGCGAAGGCGGCTGCGGCTAAGATCGTGAAGCCTGTTTCGGCGACGCCCCCGAAAGCGAAACCTGCCGCCGTCAAGGCGGCGGTCGCCAAGCTGGCGGTCAAGCGTCCCGCCGGCCCCGTTTCGGTAAAGACGCCCGTCACGCCGCAACCGAAGAAACCCGCTGCTCCGGCGATCGCCGCGGCTGCGCAGAAAGGAACCACCGCAATGACCGAGACCGTGACCAAGATCGCCAGCGAAGCCGTCGAGCGCGGCCAGGCGCTGTTCGGTGACTTCAACGCCCGCGCGAAGGCCGCGCTGGAGAAGAGCACCAAGCTCGTCGAAGAGCTGAACGAGTTCAACAAGGGCAACCTCGAAGCCGTGGTCGAATCGACCAAGGTCGCCGCGAAGGGAGCGGAAGCGCTTGGCCAGCAGGCCGCCGACACCGCGCGCAAGAATTACGAGAAGGCCACGACCGCGATGAAGAGCTTCGCGTCGGTCAAGTCGCCGACCGAGCTGTTCCAGTTGCAGAGCGAATATGCGCGCTCGGCCTTCGACAGCTTCGTCGCGGAAAGCTCGAAGAACACCGAGGCCTTCCTGAAGCTGGCCGGCGACGTGTTCCAGCCGCTGTCGAACCGCATCGCGGTGGCGGCCGAGAAGATCAAGACGGTCGCCTGATCGCCCGATCTTCGCAAATGTTGAGAGGGGGCCGTCCTGGGAAGCCGGGGCGGCCCTTTCCATTGCTGCGGCCCAATCGGCTGCGGCGCGCGATTCAACACGCTCTATCGCATCTTAACCCGTCGACCGCCCTTGCCCTCGCTTCGGCGCTTGCCATATTCTGACGCATAATGACCCAAAGCATCGAACCCCTTATGGCGACCCGCAAGGATGGCGAGGACGAGGATGGCGCCGGCCTTGGCGTCGCCACGCGCACCCGGACGCGCACCAAGAAGCCTGCTCCCTACAAGGTGCTGATGCTTAACGACGACTATACGCCTATGGAGTTCGTCGTGCTTGTCCTTCAGCGCTTCTTCCGCATGGATATGGAAGCCGCGACGCGCGTGATGCTTCACGTCCACCAGAAGGGCGTGGGGGTATGCGGCGTCTTTACCTACGAAGTCGCCGCCCGGCAAACGGCCGCCGGGCGCCGTCGCCTTCACATAGCCGGCGGTCAGCTCAATCTCTGCGCCCAGCGCCTCGAGCGCTTTCAGGTG
>QFNN01000019.1 GCA_003240855.1 Sphingomonas sanxanigenens | reverse complement strand
GCCGGCGGCCCCTTGGGGCCGGTGAAATAGCGGAGATCGAGTTTGATCACCTGGTTGCCGCCGTAGAAATCGAACGCCGCATCCTTGAACTTGGGCGGCGAAAGCCTGATCGGCGCATCGTTGGAAAAGCCAACGCCTTCCTTGGGAATGCCGAACAGCCCGCGATCCACTTCCTGATTGTCATTCTCGTCGAGATAGGCCTGCACGGCATAGCGGCCGGGGCGCAGGCCGGAGACCGTGACGATCGTGCGGCCGACATGCGCCGGCGCGGCGCCCGAAGCGGGGCAATTATCTTTCAGAAACAGCGATTCCGGGCAGACGTCCAGGCGCACATGCCCTTTTGAACTGCGGACATTGTCTACCTCGATCGTCAGCCCGCCCTGCCCCATGGCCGGGGCGGCGGCGAGGATCAGCGGCAGAAGAATCGGAAGGCGCAGGGCAATGCCGTGACGGCGGTGAGACGAACGCTTCATCGCGCCGCTTCTAGCCGAAACCGGGCGGGGCACAACCGACGCCAGGGTTTGGGGCGGCCCACTCCTCTCCCGGCGCGGGGAGAGGAGTGGCGCGATCAGCGCCCGAAAACCGCCGAATGGACGGTGGCGACTGCGGTCATCACCGATCCGATGCGCGCGGCGGCCTGGATGGTCTCGGCGTTCACGCCATGCCCCTTCAGCACCTTTTCGTGCGAATCGATGCACATGCCGCAGCCGTTCTGCGCAGAGACGGCAAGGCAGAAGAGCTCGAAATCATCCTTCTCGATGCCCGGCGCGCCGATGACGTTCATCCGCAGCTTGGCCGGCATCTGGCCATATTCCTTGTTCGAGGCGAGATGGGTGAAGCGATAATAGACATTGTTCATCGCCATTACCGCCGCCGCCGCGCGCGCTGCATTGGCCGCCTCCGGCGTGATCTTGCCTTCGACTTCGGCCTCGACCGCGTCGACCAGCGGCTTGTGGCCGCTGCCATGCGCGGTGGCGAGCAGCAGGCCATATTTGCGCTGGTCGCCCAGAATCTGGTCGTTGAGCAGCGAACTGACGTTGAGGCGCAGATCCTTCGCGAAATCGGGAAGCGCGTCGGCGAATGCTTTCAGGGACATGGGATTCTCCTTGCGAAGCGGGCAGGAAAAAGGGCGCGGAGCGGCTGCCCCGCGCCCCTCTTTTCAGTCGAACTTAAGCGGCGACCTGGAGGACGTCGTCGCCCTGATGCCAGTTGCACGGGCACAGTTCGTCAGTCTGCAGGGCGTCGAGCACGCGCAGCGCTTCCTGCGGGTTGCGGCCGACGTTCAGGCCGTTGACGGTGACGTGCTGGATCACATTGTCCGGATCGACGATGAAGGTGGCGCGCAGCGCGACCTGCTCTTCGGGATGGACGATGCCCAGCGCGTTGGCCAGCACCTTGCCGTTATCGGCAAGCCACGGGAAATCGGCGTCGGCAAGCTGCGGGTCCGACTTGCGCCAGGCAAGGTGGACGTGCGCGGTGTCGGTCGAAGCGCCGATCAGCACGGCGTCGCGATCGGCGAAGTCCTGCTTCAGAGCGCCATAACCGACGATCTCGGTCGGGCAGACGAAGGTGAAGTCCTTCGGCCAGTAGAAGATCACCTTCCACTTGCCCGGAAAGCTGTCGTTGCTGAGCGTTTCGCCGGCCGGAAGCGCGGACGTGCCCTGCTGGACGGGAACGGTGAATTCGGGAAGCTTGTCGCCCACAGTAAGCATGAGATTCTCCTAGGAAATCAGAACCTCAGACACCCTCGGTTCTCGCGCCCTTTTGGGCGTCGAGCTCGATCTAACCCTTAGCGGGGTAGATTCAAGCGGAAAAATTGATTATTTGAGGCGCATTGATCGAGTGAGCCAATGTCAGCCTATCTTCCGACCCTGAAGCAGCTTCAATATCTCGTGGCCCTGCGCGAACACGGCCATTTCGGCCGTGCGGCCGATGCGATGTTCGTCACTCAGTCGACCCTTTCGGCGGGGCTGCGCGAGCTCGAATCGCTGATCGGCGTGGTCCTTGTCGAACGCACGCGGCGCGTGGTCCGCTTCACCCCGCTGGGCGAGGCGATCGTCGACAAGGCGCGGCGCGTGCTTCGCGAGGCGGAGGAACTGACCGATATGGCGCGCGCCGCCGGTCAGCCGCTTTCGGGCGAGATGCGGATGAGCGTGATCCCCACGATCGCGCCTTTCATGCTGCCGCGCATCCTGCCCAAGCTGCGTCGCGAGCGGCACGAACTGAAGCTCTATCTGCGCGAGGAGCCGAGCGCCGCCGCCTGCGAATCGCTGCATCATGGGCACGTTGATTGCGTGCTGCTCGCCCTGCCTTATGCCTGCGGCGACATCGCGACCGCGCCATTGTTCGACGACCGGCTGTTCGTGGCCTTTCCCAAGGGCGAACCGGTCGATCCGCCGCCGACGATCATGCCTGACATGATCGACGAACGCCGGATGCTGCTGCTCGAGGATGGACACTGCCTGAAGGACCACGCGCTCGCCGCGTGCAACCGGCCCGAGATTCGCGCCGAGGCGACGATGCTCGGGACTTCGCTGCACACGCTCGTGCAGATGGTCGACAATGGGCTGGGCATCACCATCCTGCCCGAAATGGCCCTGAAATCAGGCATTTTGGACCATACCGGCATCACCGCGCGCCCGATCGAGGCGGAACATGATTCGCGCCGGATCGCACTGGCCTGGCGGCGCGGCAGCCCGCGAGAGAAGGATTTCCAGTTGCTCGCCCAGATCCTCCGCAGCGAGGAATGACGATGCTTTCATCCCTTGGATTGAAACCGGAACGCTTCCGGTGCGTATTGAAAGCGGACTAAACCGCCCGAAAGGAAACGCACCGCAATGTCCTATTCCAAGCGTCTCGTTCTGATTGCCGCCGCCGCCGCTTCTTTTTCGACCCTCGCCCAGGCCCAGGATCAGGCCGCGCCTGCCGCCGCCTCCGTCGCGAGCCCCACGGTCGCCGCCGTCGTTTCCGGTTCGGCCGAACATACCACGCTCGCTAAGCTGTTCGCCGCCGCCGGGGTCGATCAGACGCTGGCGGGCGCCGGCCCCTTCACCCTGTTCGCGCCGATCGACGACGCCTTCACCCGCGTCCCGCCGGGCACGGTCGAAACGCTGCTCAAGCCCGAGGCCAAGACCGCGCTGACCAAGCTGATGAATTACCTGGTCGTGCCGGGCAAGCTGACGCTCGCGGACATCGAGGCGCAGGCAAAGGCCAGCGGGGGAACCGCAACGCTGACCAGCGTCGAAGGCGAACCGATCAAGGTCAGCTTCGTCGATGGCGCTATCAAGCTGACCGATGTCAGCGGCAATGCGTCTTATGTGACGAAGGGCGATTTCGCCGCTTCCAATGGCGTCGTTCACGCCGTCAACGGCGTCATCCTGCCCAAGCAGTGAGGATCAGTGGCGCGCGGCGGCGGCGTGATCGCTGTCGCGCGCCTCGACCCAGCGATCGCCCGCGCCCGCGCTTTCGCGCTTCCAGAAGGGCGCGTCGACCTTCAGCCGATCGATGAGGTAGGCGCAGGCCTCAAGCGCGGGCCCGCGATGGCGCGCGCCGGCGACGACGATCACGATCCGTTCGCCGGGCTGCATCGCGCCGACGCGGTGGACGATGACCACGCCGTCGAGCGACCAGCGAGCCTTCGCCGCCTCCGCAAGTTCGGTGAGCACGCGCTCGGTCATGCCCGGATAATGATCGAGATGAAGTGCGCTCACCCCGTCGGAACCGCGCACCAGCCCGGTGAAACTCGCTACCCCGCCGCAGCCGAGCGCCTCGACGCGGGCAAGCTCTGCGGCCGGATCGATGGGATCGGGATGGACGCGAACTTCGATCATCCGCCCGTCACCGGCGGAAAGATCGCGACTTCGCGCGCGCCCGCGATCGGGGCGGAAAGCGGCGCGAACTGCTGATCGACGGCGCAGCGCAGCCTGCCCTTTTCGGCCAGCGCCCCGGCATAGCCGCCGCCGCGGGCGGCCAGCCAGTCGATCAGCGCATCGACCGTGGAAACCTCCGCAGGCGGATCGGCGACCTCCTCGTCACGGCCGATCGCCTCACGCACCCAGGCGAAATAGAGAACCCGCACCGCGCTCAATCCATGTGCTTGAGGCCGACGCGCAGATAATCCCAGCCGGTGACGACAGTGAGGCCCGCCGCCACCCACAGACAGACGAGGCCGACCTGCTGCACCCAGCCCCAGCCAGGCAAGGCGCCGGCGAGGATAAGCGCGCCGAGCGCGACCATCTGGAAGGTCGTTTTCCACTTGGCGAGCCGGCTGACAGGCACCGAGACGCGCAACTGCGCCAGAAACTCGCGCAGGCCGGATACCGCGATCTCACGCAGCAGGATGACGAGCGCGGGCACCACATGCCAGCCGACGATCAGCGGATGGCCGGCCAGCACATCCTCCGTTGAAATCAGCATCACGATCACCGCCGCGACCATGATCTTGTCGGCGATGGGATCGAGAAAAATGCCGAGCTTCGACACCGTCCCCTGCGCGCGCGCCAGATAGCCGTCGAAATAGTCGGTGATGCCGACGAGGCAGTAGAGCCCGAATCCCAGCGCATAGCCGAGCCGCCAATGGGGATACCAAAGGAGCGCGACGAGGAACGGCACCGCGAAGATGCGCGATAGCGTCAATATGTTAGGCAGCGTCAGCATGATCGTGGCGGTTCTTTTATACCCGGATTCAAGGCGGTGCCAGCCCGCGCCCATTTTCCTTTGATGGCTGCCGCGCCGATGCGCTAAGGACTGTCGCAACCAATCACAACATAAGTCCGCCCTCCCCTATGCAGACCTCAATGCGGCTTCTCGGCAGACGCCGCTTCCTACCCCTGTTCGTCACGCAGCTATTGGGGGCGTTCAACGACAATCTGTTCAAGACGGCGATGGTGCTTTTCGTCACCTACCGCGTCTATTCGGACGCCAAGGTGGAGACGATGTTCAGCGCCATTTCGACCGGGCTGTTCATCCTGCCTTTCTTCCTGCTTTCCGCGCTGTCCGGTCAGCTTGCCGATACGCGCGACAAGGCGAAGATCATCCGCGCGGTCAAGACGGCGGAGATCGCGATCATGGCCGTCGGCGCGGTCGGGTTGCTCATCCCCTCGATCCCGCTGATGCTGGGCGCGGTGCTGGCGATGGGCGTTCATTCGACCTTCTTCGGGCCGATCAAATATGCGATTCTTCCCCAGCATCTGGAAAAGGAAGAAGTGCTGGGCGGCACCGGGCTGGTCGAGGCCGGCACCTATCTCGCCATTCTTGCGGGCACGATCACGGCGGGCTTCATCACCCATGATCCGCGAATCGCGGCGGGTCTCGTCCTCGCCGTGGCGGTCATGGGATGGTTCGCGGGGAGGCAGGTGCCCGCCGCTCCGCCGATCGGCGACCAGGAACCGCTCGATTTCCACATCGTGCGCGCCTCGATCCGGCTTGTGTCGGGAACGATGCACATCCGCCGGCTCTTCCTCGCAATCTGTTCGATCAGCTTTTTCTGGACGATCGGCGCAGTGCTGATCATCGAGTTTCCGCCGCTGGTGAAGAATGTGCTGACCGCGAATGAACAGGTGGCCAGCCTGTTCCTCGCGATCTTCTCGATCGGCGTCGCGATCGGATCGGTGCTGATCAACCGGTTGCTCAAGGGGCAGGTCTCGGCGCGCTACGCCCCCGCCTCGGTGATCGTGATGGCGGGATTCGTGCTGCTGCTGCATTTCGTCGCGCGCGGCTGGGAAGGCGAGCGCGACGGTTTCTACAACATGGCGCAGTTCATCCACCACGCCAGCGCGCCCCTGCTCGTCATCGCGCTGCTTGGCGTATCGATCGCGGGCGGCATGTTCGTGGTGCCGCTCTACGCTTTCCTCACCACCACCGTCGGCGCGGACGAGACCGCGCGCACCGTCGCCGCCAACAATATCGTCAATTCGGGCGCGATGGTCGGCGGATCGATCGTCGCGCTGGGGCTGAGCGCGGCGGGGCTGTCGCCGGTCGATCAGTTGCTGATCGTCACGGCCATGTGCTTCGTCTCGGCCTGGCTGGCCTGGAAGCTCCACCTCGCCTGCGACTGACGCGCGCCGCCGAGTGCGCCCTGCTACGCGCAGTACGCCCGGCGGGCCTCCCAGCCCGGCTTCGTCGCTGCCGGCTGCCTAGAAGATGAAGCCGTAGATCGCGATGAAGAAGGCGGTGAAGCTGAGAGCAAACAGCTTCAAATCCTTATCATCGTCGCGAACGGGCTGGATCCGTTCGTGCTTGAATGGCGGGAGCGACTGCCGAAAGGGATGGCGCGCGGCTTCGTTGGTTAGGACCAGTGCACGTCTCATAACCACCCGTTAACGCTTCGTTTACGATTCCGTCTCGCGCTATCTATGGTTAACCGGCGACCGTCCCGCGATGGCACGGCCCGCCGGGCCGACACCATGCCATATCTTTGAAGAAACAGGGTTGGTGCGGGCGGTCGGGCTCGAACCGACACTCCTTGCGGAACCGGATTTTGAGTCCGGCGCGTCTACCAGTTTCACCACGCCCGCACAGGCGGGCCCCATATCATCGGGGCCGGCGAAGCGGCGCTATAAGTTGCGGTTCGGGAAATTGCCAGAGCGGATCGCCCGGCGCGCGACCTTCGCCGCACCCCGGGCGGATAAAGGCTCAGGCGCCGAAGCCGCCGTCGATGGTGTGGAGCGCGCCGGTAATGAAGCCGGCGTCCGGCCCGGCGAGATAGGCGGTCAGCGCCGCGACCTCATCGGCCGTGCCGTGGCGCTTGATCGCCATGAAGCCGTGCATCGTGCTCGCCATCGGGCCTTCGGCGGGGTTCATGTCGGTATCGACCGGGCCGGGCTGGACGACGTTCACGGTGATGCCCCTGTCGCCGAAGTCGCGGGCCAGGCCGCGCGCCATGCCCTGAACGGCCGATTTGGTGAGCGCATAGGCGGCTCCGCCCGGGAAAGGCATGCGATCGCCATTGATCGAACCGATCACGATGATCCGCCCGCCATCGGGCATATGGCGCGCCGCCTCGACCGCGGCATGATAAGGCGCGCGGACATTGATATCGATCATGCGATCGACCGCATCGGGGTCGATCTCAAGCGGATCGCCCAGGACGAGTGTGCCGGCGTTGACGACCAGCACGTCGAGCTTGCCGCGGCCGCCGACGGTCGCGACCAGTTCGTCGCGATTGGCGGCGTCAGATCGAATCGCCTCCGCGCCCACCCTGTCAGCCAGAGCCTCAGCCGCATCCTTCGAGCCGGCATAAGTGAAGGCGACCTTGCCGCCTTCCTTCGCGAAACGCTCGACGATCGCCGCGCCAATGCCGCGGCTCCCACCGATAACCAGAATCGCCTTGTCCTTGAAAACAGCCATGACGGCCTCCTTGATTAAAAATATATCGCTCACTACATAAATCAATGAGCGAAGCGGTCAAGGTATTTTATAGTGAGTGATACAGAAATATCGTCGCGCGGCAGGGGGCGGCCCCGCGCCTTCGATATCGAGCAGGCGACGCAGAAGGCGCAGGCGCTGTTTCACGAACATGGCTATGATGCGGTCAGCGTCGCTGCGCTGTCGGAGGCGCTGGGGATCAATCCGCCAAGCTTTTACGCCGCCTTCGGCAGCAAGGCCGGGCTGTTTGACAGGGTGCTCCGCCGCTATGCGGAATCGGCATTGCCGCTGGACGACATCCTCGCGCCCGGGCGGCCGATCGCCAGGGCGCTGGGCGAACTGCTCGAAACTGCGGCGCGCATCTATGCGGCCGATCCCGCCGCTCCGGGGTGCCTGGTGCTCGAAGCCGCGCGCGCCGGCCCGGCGGGCGGTTGCCGCAACGCCGCCCTGCCCTACCGCTCGGCCGCGCGATCGAAGGTGCGCGCCTTCATCGCCGCCGGACATCCGCATATCGCCGACACGCTGGCCGACTATGTCGACGTGACGATGTCCGGCCTGTCAGCGAGCGCGCGCGAACGGTGGAGCGTCGATCGGCTGGTCGCGGTCGCGCGGACGGCGGCGCTGGCCATCCCGCCAGCGCTCGCCGCTGACGCCTGAGGCTCAGCCCGCGACCGGATCGGGGCCGAAGCGGTTGGGGCCGCGCGTGCCGGGCTGGACATAGAGGAACAGCAGGTAAAGCGCGCCGAAGAACGGGATCAGCCCGATCAGCAGCCACCAGCCGCTCTTGTCATTGTCGTGGAGTCGCCGCACCCCAACCGCCAGCGACGGAATGATCAGCGCGAGCGCGGCGATCGCGGTCAGAACGCCGCCGCTATTCTGGTAACCGAAGCTGGCGCCGAAAGGCGATGTCGCGCGATAGCTGTCGATCGAACCGCCGAGCCCGAGCCGCGCGTCAAGCTGCATGCAGATCGCGAGCAGGATGATCTCGAACAGCCAGAAGAGCCAGAACTCCTTGCGCCGCGATCGGCCGGCGAAATCCGCGTAGCGCTTCAGCGGCAGGATCATCCATTCCATATCGTCCCCCTTCCCATTGGCCGCTCAGTTGCGCGGCGCCTGTCGCCTGTAGCTCAATGCCTCGGCCACGTGAATCCGTCCGACGCTCTCCGCGCCCGCCAGATCGGCGATGGTGCGCGCGACCCTGAGCACCCGCGTATAGCCGCGCGCCGACAGTCGCATCGCCTCCGCCGCCTGCGCGAGCAGCGCCTGTCCCGGCGCGTCGGGCGTCGCCACCGCCGAGAGCAACTCGCCGTCGGCCTCCGCATTGGTGCGCGCGGCATGCCCTTCGTAACGCCGCCCCTGCACGGCGCGCGCGGCGGCCACGCGGGCGCGCACCTCGGCGCTGCCCTCGGCCGGCGGAGGCAGAACGAGGTCGGCGGCGCTCACCGCCTGCACCTCGACATGCAGGTCGATGCGGTCGAGCAGCGGCCCCGAAACCTTCGCCTGATAATCGGCGGCGCAGCGCGGCGCGCGGGCGCAGGCCAGCGCCGCATCGCCGAGATGCCCGCAGCGGCAAGGGTTCATCGCCGCGACGAGCTGGACGCGCGCCGGGAAAGTGACGTGGGCATTGGCGCGCGCGACGCTGACCGCGCCGCTTTCGAGCGGCTGGCGCAGCGAATCGAGCACGGCGCGCTGGAACTCGGGCAATTCATCGAGGAAGAGCACGCCCAGATGCGCGAGGCTGACCTCGCCCGGCCTGACCTTCAGCCCGCCGCCGGTGAGCGCCGCCATCGACGCCGAATGATGCGGCGCGCGGAACGGTCGCGTCCGCGACATGCGTCCGCCGTCAAGCAACCCGGCGACGCTGGCGACCATCGACACCTCCAGCGCCTCGGCGGGGGTCAGGTCGGGCAGGATGCCCGGCAGGCACGACGCCATCAGCGATTTGCCGGCGCCCGGCGGACCGACGAAGAGCAGATTATGGCCGCCCGCCGCCGCGATCTCCAGCGCGCGCTTGGCCGTTTCCTGCCCTTTCACCTGCGCCAGATCGGGGCCGGGGTCCGCCGGATCGGCTTCGCCAGGCGAGGGCGGCGCAAGCAGCGCCGATCCCTTGAAATGATTGAGCAGCGAGAGGAGATCGGGGGCGGCCACGACCTCGACATCGCCCGCCCACGCGGCCTCGCTCCCCTGCGCGGCGGGGCAGACCAGCCCCTGCCCCGCCGCGCTGGCGTGAAGCGCGGCGAGCAGCACGCCGGGCGAAGCGGCGATCCGCGCGTCCAGCCCCAGCTCGCCGACCACGACATAGCGGCTGAGCGTCTCGGCATCGACGACGCCCATCGCCGCCAGCAGCCCCAGCGCGATCGGCAGATCGTAATGCGATCCCTCCTTGGGCAGATCGGCGGGCGAGAGATTGACGGTGATCCGCTTGGGCGGGAGCGCAAGGCCGAGCGCGGCGATGGCGCCGCGCACGCGCTCGCGGCTTTCGGCGACAGCCTTGTCGGGCAGACCGACGACGACGAAGGCGGGAAGGCCGGGCGTCAGTTGCACCTGCACCTCGACGGCGCGCGCCTCCAGCCCCAGATAGGCCACCGTCGAGACGATCGCGACCATATTCCCCCCAAAGCCCCCATCGCTTAGCTAGCCGGGCGATTGCCGCGCTGTCGAGGGGGGCTGGCCTTTGCCCGCCCGGATCGAAATCCGGCCGGCCGCCGTTGACTTCGACGGCGATTTTGCCTAACGGACCGCGCAACAGGCCGCCTTTTGCCGGGCGGCCGTTTTTTATTCGACTTTGAGGAATGAGCGATGAAGCGCACTTTTCAGCCCAGCAATCTGGTGCGTGCCCGCCGTCACGGCTTCCGTGCCCGCTCGGCGACCCCGGGTGGCCGCAAGGTGCTGGCGGCGCGCCGCGCCCGCGGCCGCAAGACGCTGTCGGCCTGATCACGCTTAGCGCCCGCGCGGATTTTCTCGCGGCCAATTCGGGACGCCGGGCGCCGATGCCCGGCTTCGTCCTGCTGGTCCGGCCGCGCGGCGATGGCGATCCGGCGATTCGCGTCGGCTACACCGTGACGAAGAAGATCGGCGGCGCTGTCGTCCGTAACCGGATGAAGCGCCGTTTCCGTGCGCTTGCGCGCGAGATATTGCCCGATGCCGGCATTGCCGGCGCCGATCATGTGCTCATCGGCCGCGCCGGCGGGATCGAGCGCGACTTTTCCGCGCTGAAGGCCGAACTCCGCAAAGCCCTGGCGAAACTCGCGCGGCCGGCGGCGGCATGATCAGCCGGTTGATGATCCTGCTTGTCCGCCTGTGGCAGAAGGGCCCGTCGCTGGTGCTGCCCCCTTCCTGCCGTTACGCGCCATCCTGTTCGGCCTATGCAATCGAGGCGCTTCGCCGCTATGGCGCGCTGAAGGGCGGGTGGCTTGCCGCACGGCGGGTCGCACGCTGCCATCCCTGGGGCGGGTCGGGTTACGACCCCGTGCCATGAAGCAAACAATGCCAGAAGCAGGAGTGACGAGTGGATAATTTGCGCAACATGATCCTGGCGATCGTGCTGTCGGCCCTCGTGCTCGTCGGCTGGAGCTTCGTGTCCAACCGCTATTTCCCGGCCGCCAATCCGCCCGTCACCAAGGTGGAGGACGGCAAGACCAAGGTCCTGCCCAACCCCGGCGCCGATCCCGCAGCGGATTCGCCGGCCGCGCTGCGCGACCGCAAGGTCGTGATCGCATCCACGCCGCGAATCACCATCGACACGCCCAGCCTCTTCGGTTCGATCAACCTGCAGGGCGCGCGCATCGACGATCTGGTGCTGCGCAAGCACAAGGAAACGATCGCGCCGGATTCGCCGCCGATCCGCCTGCTTTCGCCGGGCGGCGCAGCGCAGGCCTATTTCGCCGGCTTCGGCTGGACGGGCGCGCAGGGCGCGACCACCGCTCTCCCCGGCCCCGCCACTGTCTGGAACACCGATTCGCGCCGCCTCGCGGTCGGCCAGCCGGTGACGCTCAGTTGGAACAATGGCGCGGGCCAGCTTTTCCAGATCAAGATTTCGGTCGACGCCGATTACATGTTCTCGATCGAGCAGCGCGTCACCAATGCGGGCGTCGCGCCCGTCGCCGTGCGCCCCTATGCGCTCGTCGCACGCTATGGCGAATCGCCCGATCCGCATGACAAGCGCACCTGGACGATCCGCACCGGCCCGGTCGGTTTCTGGGACGGCACCGATCATTACGACATCAAATATGAGACGCTGGACAAGGAAGGCGCGCAGGGCACGCGCTTCAAGCTCGACAAGGGCTGGCTGGGCTTCGGCGACAAATATTGGCTGACCGCGCTGATCCCCGATCAGAAATCGAAGGTCGACGCCGCGCTCTTCGCGCCCAATCCAGGCCAGTATAACGCCGTGTTTAACGCCGCCCAGCCGCAGGCCGTGCCGCAGGGCAAGGCGCTCGTCACCACCAGCCGCTTCTTCGCAGGCGCGAAGGACGTCCACCTGCTCGAACGCTATGAGAAGGAAGGCGCGACCCAGATCGACCTCGCGATCGACTGGGGCTGGTTCTACTGGTTCGAGCTGCCGATCTTCTACACGCTCGACTGGCTGTTCAAGCTGTTCAACAATTTCGGCGTCGCGATCATCCTGCTGACCTGCATCGTGCGCGGCCTGATGTTCCCGATCGCACAGCGCCAGTTCGCCTCGATGGCGGCCATGCGCACGCTCCAGCCCAAGATGAAGGAACTGCAGGAGCGCCATAAGGACGACAAGCCGCGCCTCCAGCAGGAAATGATGGAGCTGTACAAGCGCGAGAAGATCAACCCGCTGGGCGGCTGCGCGCCGATCCTGCTCCAGATCCCGGTCTTTTACGCGCTCTACAAAGTGCTGATGCTGACGATCGAAATGCGCCACCAGCCCTTCGTGCTGTGGATCAAGGATCTGTCCGCGCCCGATCCGCTGACGCCGGTCAACCTGTTCGGCCTGCTGCCCTTCACGCCGCCGGGGCCGCTGTCGATCGGCGTGCTCGCGATCCTGCTGGGCATCACCATGTGGCTGCAGTTCAAGCTCAATCCGCAGCCGATGGACGATGTGCAGAAGCAGTTGTTCGGCTTCATGCCGTGGGTGATGATGTTCGTGATGGCGCCGTTCGCCGCCGGGCTTCAGCTTTACTGGGTGATGTCGAACACGCTCACCATCCTCCAGCAGAAATGGCTCTACAGCCGTCATCCGGGGATGAAGGTGCAGGCCGGGAAGTCATGATCGGCCCGCGCCGCCCCGCCATCCGTTTGCATCAGGCGCAGCCGGGATATGTCTCGCCGCGCCCGAGGTTCCTCGCCTTCGCGCGGGGCGAACGGTGATGGACGAGGAACTGATCGAAGGCGCGCGCCGGCTGTTCGCAGGGCCGGTCACCTTCCTCAAATCGGCGCCGGATCTGAAGTTCCTGCCCGATCCGGTCGCGCCCGAGATCGCGTTCGCCGGGCGATCGAACGTCGGCAAGTCGTCGCTGCTCAACGCGCTCACCGGGCGCAAGGCGATCGCGCGCACCTCGAACACGCCGGGGCGGACGCAGGAACTGAACTTCTTCGACGTCGGTGATCCGCCGGTGCTGCGCCTGGTCGACATGCCGGGCTACGGCTTCGCCAAGGCGCCGAAGGACGTCGTCAAGAAATGGCGTTTCCTGGTGAACGACTATCTGCGCGGCCGCCAGGTGCTCAAGCGCGTGCTCGTCCTCGTCGACAGCCGCCACGGGCTGAAGGATGTCGACCGCGAGATTATGAAGATGCTCGACGACGCTGCGGTCAGCTATCGCCTCATCCTCACCAAGGCCGACAAGATCAAGCCGACCGAGCTTGAGAAGGTGATCGCCGCGACCGCCGCCGAAGCCCGCACCCGCCCCGCCGCGCATCCCGACGTCATGCCGACGTCGAGCGAGATGGGCGGCGGCATCGCCGAGCTGCGCGCGGCCGTGCTCGAGGCGATCGAATAGGTCGAAACGCGAGAGACCGGGGCAATATTGACCGCCCCCTGAAGTCGTCACGCCGGCCGCGATACGCGATCACGAAGCTGTCCTACAGCCCCGCTTCCGGTCTATCGTCGCCGGCATGACCATTATCCGTCATTGCGGGCGATCCCCTGGACGGCCTTCATGCGGAAGTTGAGAAACCCCTCCAGCCTCTCAACTTTGTCAACTTCCAAAGACCGAAATCGCGCTTTTCCGCCATTCCCTACAGCAACCATCGTCACGCTCATGCGGCGTCTCCCTTCGCCCCCTCCGCCTTGCCGATGACAAATCATGTCGGGCGCACGGCTGGGTCGGCGCGCGCTGGACAGCTTCGATTCCACCCCCTAACCGTCATCGCCCAAAGGGAGGTCCGGGTGCTCAAGCTCATCATCGGCAACAAGGCCTATAGCAGTTGGTCGCTGCGCGGATGGCTTGCGCTCAAGCAATCGGGCCTGCCGTTCGAGGAAATGACCGTTCCCCTTTATGACGAGGACTGGAACCGGCGCCGCGAGGGCGACGAGTTCGCCCCCAGCCAGGGCAAGGTGCCCATCCTGTGGGATGGCGACACGGTGGTCTGGGATTCGCTGGCGATCGTCGACTGGCTGGCCGACAAGGTCGGTCGCGACCGTTTCTGGCCGGATGACGAAGGCGCGCGCGCCATGGCGCGATCGATGGCGGCAGAGATGCATTCGAGCTTCGCCGCGCTTCGCCGCGAGCATGGCATGAACGTGCGCCGCCGCTTCCCCTTCCAGGGGCTGAGCGAAGCCGCCAACGCCGATGTGGTCCGCATTCTCGGCCTGTGGGCGGAGGCGCGGGCGCGCTATGGGTCGGGCGGCCCCTTCCTGTTCGGCGGCTTCGGCGCGGCGGACATCATGTTCGCCCCCGTCGTCACGCGCTTCATCACTTACAGCCTCCCCATTCCCCGCTTCGCGCAGGCCTATATGGAAGCGGTCATCACGCATCCTTGGATGCAGGAATGGCTCGTCGCGGCGCAGGACGAGCCGTGGGTCATCGAGAAGTTCGAGCAGCCCGTCGGCGCCTGATCCTTCGGGGCAAAAGGATTCCCATGCAGCTTATTCACCAGATCATCGCGGCGGTGACCGCATGGATCATCGCGGTCATCGCGTGGGGCGGCTATTGGGGCGTCGCGCTGCTGATGGCGATAGAGAGCGCGTGCATCCCCCTGCCGTCCGAGATCATCATGCCCTTTGCCGGCTATCTGGTGTCCACGGGCCAGCTCAACATATGGCTGGTCGCCACGGCGGGCGCCATCGGCTGCAATATCGGATCGATCCCGGCCTATGAGGTCGGCAAATATGGCGGGCGGCCTTTCGTGGCGCGCTTCGGCAAGTTCGTGCTGGTGACGACGGACGATCTCGACCGCGCCGAACGCTTCTTCAATCGCTTCGGCAGCCTCGCCGTGCTGATCTGCCGCATGCTGCCGGTGGTGCGATCGTTCATCGCCTTCCCCGCCGGCGTCGCGCGCATGCCGCTGGTCAAGTTCCACATCTACACCTTCGTCGGATCTTGGCCCTTCTGCCTCGCGCTCGCGCTCGTCGGTCGCGAGCTGGGCGAGGCATGGCAGAATGATCCGCGGCTGAAGGCGCTGTTCCACGAACTGGATTTCCTGATCGTCGGCATCGGGCTTGTCGCGGGCATCTGGTTCGTCTGGCGCAAACTGCGCACGATGAAGCGACAGGGCTGATCGCGGTGACGCGCGACCGTCGACAGGCCGAAAGGCAGGGACGGCGCGCCGAAACCATCGCGGCATGGTGGCTGCGGCTACATTTCTGGCGGATCGTCGACCGGCGGGTGCGCACCGCCGTCGGCGAAGTTGACCTGGTGGCGAAACGCGGAAACATCGTCGCTTTTGTCGAAGTGAAGCGCCGCGCCAGCGGCAAGGCGCTCGACATCGCCATCGATCGCCAACGGCTGCGCCGCGTCGCCGCCGCCGCCGTGCTGCTCGCCCCGCGCTATGCCCCGGCGCGCGGCGACATCCGCATCGACGTGATCCTGATCGCGCCCGGCCGCCTGCCCCGCCACATCATCAATGCCTGGCACGGGTGACAATCGCCTCCGCGCACCCTAGATCGCGCGCAGCACAGGAGTAGCCGTATGAGCCTGACCGTCGCCGTCCAGATGGACCCGCTGGAAACGACCAATATCGCCGGGGATTCGACCTTCGCGCTGATGCTGTCCGCGCAGGCGCGCGGCCACCGGTTGTTCCACTATGCGGCGAGCGACCTCAACTATGCCGCCGGCCGCGTCTGGACGCGGGCGCATCCGGTCGAGGTGCGCGCTGTGAAGGGCGATCATTTCTCCTTTGGCGATCCGGTGAAGCTCGATCTCGGCGAGGAAGCCGATGTCGTGCTGATGCGGCAGGATCCACCCTTCGATCTCGGTTATATCACCGCCACCCACCTGCTCGAGCGCATCGCCGACAGGACGCTGGTGGTGAACGACCCCGCGTCGGTGCGTAACGCGCCGGAGAAGGTGTTCGTGCTCGATTATCAGCGCTTCATGCCGCCGACGCTCGTCACCCGCAGCCTCGACGAAGCGCGCGCCTTCCTCGCCGAGCATGGCGAGATCGTGGTCAAGCCGCTTCACGGCAATGGCGGCAAGGCGATCTTCAAGGTGGGCAGCGACGGCGCCAATCTCTCCTCGCTGATCGAGGTGTTCAACACCGCCTATCGCGAGCCGCACATGATCCAGGCCTTCATCCCCGCCGTGACCGAGGGCGACAAGCGCATCGTCCTGGTCGACGGCGAGGTGGCGGGCGCGGTCAACCGCATCCCCGGCGAAGGCGAGATCCGGTCCAACCTCGCGGTCGGCGGGCGCGCCGCCAAGACGGAGTTGACCGCGCGTGAGCGGGAAATCTGCGAGGCGCTCGGCCCCGAACTCAAGAAACGCGGGCTGCTGTTCGTCGGCATCGACGTGATCGGCGGCGAATGGCTGACCGAGATCAACGTCACCTCGCCCACCGGCATCGTCGCCATCGACCGCTTCAACGGCACGGACACCAACGGCATGATCTGGGATGCGATCGAGGCGAAGGTCGCCGCGCGAAAGGGCTGAGAAACCGCGCAGCGCTCCGATCCTGCCGAGGGCCGAACCATGACGACCCAGCCGTGACGCCGATCCGCCCATGACCGATTTCATCCTGCGCGTCATCGAGGCCGCCGGCTATCTCGGCATCGTCATTCTGATGACGATCGAGAATGTCATTCCGCCCATCCCCTCCGAAGTCATCATGGGCTTTGGCGGCATCGCCGTCGCGCATGGGCGGATGGATTTCACGCTTCTCGTCGCGGCGGGGACGATCGGCTCGGTCGCCGGCAACTATTTCTGGTACTGGGTCGGGCGCGGTTATGGCTATGAACGGCTCCGCCCTTTCGTCGAGCGGCACGGCCGCTGGCTGACGGTCGAATGGCGCGATGTCGAGCGGCTGACCGCCTTCTTCCTCCGCCACGGCCAGTGGCTGGTGTTCGTCGCGCGCTTCATGCCCACATTCCGTACGATGATATCGCTTCCCGCCGGCCTCGTGCGCATGCCCCGCTGGACATTCCTGTTGTGGACCGCCGCCGGCGCGACGATCTGGAACATCATCCTTGCCGGCGCGGGGCTGTGGCTCGGCCTGCGCTTCGGCGAGCTGGAACAATGGACCGGGCCGGCCGCAGCCGCACTGACCGCCGCGATCGTCGCAATCTGGCTTTGGCGCGTGCTGACCTGGCGCGGCGGTCGAGGTTAGGCGATCTTTCGACCGAATGCGGGACGCGCATTGGCGGGCGGAGGCGTATCGGCGGCCGGCGCCGGGGCGACCGCATCGCCGTTCTGAAGCTCGGCCAGCCGGCGCGCGACGCGGGCGTCAAAAGATGATCCGGCGCCCGGCTCCTGCGGCGCATCGCTGACATCGGGCGCGGCAGTTACCGCACGCGCGACGCCGAAGATGCCCGCATAGAGCTTGCGCGCCCCAAAAAAGATGATCGCCAGGACGACGAGCAACCCGATCCACGCGCCGCCGCCACTCGACCGGCGCTCCGGCATCTCGACGGGCGCGGGCGCTTCCGCGCGCGCCTCGGCGGCGCTCGCGGACGCCGCGCGCTGCGCCCTGACGAACGCCTCGCGCCTGGCGGCGAACGCCGCCGTCGTCTCGCCTGGACGCGGTTCGATCATCAGCCCGCTGGCGATGCGCTCCTGCTTTTCCTGCTCCTCCGCAAGCTCGGCCTTGGCGCGATCCAGCGCGAAGCTCTGGGCCCCGCCTTTCTTGGCGCGATGCGCCGCCGTCGGGTCCACGCCCAGCATGCTGGTAAGAAGTGCGATGCCCCGGGGGTCCAGCGCCACGAACTTCGTGCCCGAATAAAGAACATATCCCTCGCGCGAGGATCCGGTGAGATAGCCGACATCGAGGAACTGGCCGTCCTTGAAAAAGGGCTCGCGGTCGGGAAGGTCATAGACTTTCTCGATCTTCTCGCCCGATCCGAAGCCGGGGATCCCGAACAGGCGGAAACGGCGCGCCTCGGCCGGCTGGACGATGGCGAGCAATAACAGACCTGCGCACAATCCCCGAACAATCCGCATTCCGGCCCCCGTTTGCCAAGATGGAGGCGGATCATCGCATCCCGGGTTTAAGGAAGCATTGCCGCGCCGCCGTTCGGATGACAGGCGGTCGGGCGCGGCCGCCTATTCGCTGCGGTTGGCGCGCGCCGCCGCGCGGTGGAGGCTGCTCATCATCTCGCGCAGCGGCTGATCGACCTTCTCGGCGATTTCGGGGGTGACGGCCGGCGGGCGGCCGCCGCGCTCGCTCAGCCGCTTCTCGAGGCGCGCCATCATCACCTCGATGCTGTGCGGATCGCTGTCGTCATCCGGCGCAGCAGGCGGTTCGGGCAGCGGGAAAGCGGCGATCGGCTCATCCTCCGCAACCGGCTGGCCAGGCGAATCCTCCGCCATGTCGAGCGTTAAGGGCAGATCCAGCGCGGAGAGGGGGCGGCGGGCCGGCGCATCGGGGTGCGCGTCGCCCCGGCGCAGCGACGGCGCATCCTCATCGGCCGAACGCGCCGCCCGCCGGCGACGATGACGCAGGCGGCCACTGCGTTCGAGAAAGGCCATCAGCGCGACGAAGAAGCCCGCGACAAGCAGCAGGGCGATGACGGCGAGAGCAAGCCTCGCGGTCAGCCCCAGCGGCGGCGACGCAGCCGGAACGAACGCCGCGACGCCGCTGCCCCCGACGACCGCCTCGATCAGGTCCGCCGGCGCGGCGAACGTCGCCGCCCCCGCCAGAATGCCGAGCAACAGCGCCAGCGCCGCCGTCTGTCCCAGCTTTGCGCGCGAAATCATCTTCATCCCCCTTATGCCGCCAGCCCGACCGGGCGGCGACGCCCGAGCATTGATTGATACACCGGCGCGTAACGCGCAATATTCTTTGCCCAGTCGCGCTCCCGCTCGACATAATGGCGCGCCGCATCGCGGATCATGTTCCAGCGCCCGCGATCGTCGAGCAGCCGGGCAAGTGCGGCGGCGATCGCAACGGCGTCGCCCGGCGGGAACAACATGCCGGTGAGGCCATCCGCGATCAGCTCGCGATGCCCGCCGACATCGGACGCAGCGACAATACGGCGCTGCGCCATCGCCTCAATCGGTTTCAGCGGCGTCACAAGATCGGTGAGCCGCATCCTTTTGCGCGGATAGGCGAGAATATCGATCAGGCCGTAATAGCGTTCGACCGCATCGTGCGGCACGCGCCCAACGAAGCGGATGCGCTCCGCGACCGGCGAGGCCGCCGCCTGAAGCCGCAGCGCCTCTTCCATCGGCCCCCCGCCGACGAGCAGCAGATGCGCCGCCGGCCGCGCCTTCACCAGCGCGGGCATGGCGGCGATCAGATCGTCGAGCCCTTCATAGTCGTAAAAGCTGCCGATGAAGCCGATCGTTTCCGCCCCCGCCAGCCCGAGTTCGGCGGCCAGCGCGTCGTCACGCCCCCCGGGGTCGCCGAACAGGGTAAGATCGACGCCGTTCGGCGAAACGACGATCTTGTCGGCCGCGACGCCGCGCGCAATGAGATCGTCACGCAGTCCCGTGCAGATCACTGCGACGGCGTCGACCGCATGCGCCGCCCGCGTCTCCAGAAAGCGTGTCAGGCGATAGCGCGCCGATCCCTCGCGCCCCGTTCCATTGCCGACCGCCGCATCCTCCCAGAAGGCGCGGATTTCGTAAAGCAGAGGCAGGCCGCGCCGCCGCGCCACCTGCAACGCAGCCAGCGCGTTCATCACCGGCGAATGTGCGTGGAGGACGTCAGGCCGCCAACTGGCGACGACATCGTCCAGACGCCGCGCGAGCGACTGGATTTCCCGCCATTCGCCAAGCGGCGCGGGAGCCGGCTGCGGCATGGGCGTGCGAAGGAAATGGAGCCCGTCGATCCATTGCTCGGCCTCGCCCGGAGCGATGTGGCGCGGCCCGGTGACAGCGCAGACATCGAGTCCGGCGGCCTGCTGAGCCTTCAGGATTGCGCGCGTCCTGAAACTATAGCCGCTCTGCATCGGCAGGCCGTGGTCGAGGATATGGAGCACGCGCATGACCGGCTTTTTGCCAGCCGGGCGTTAACGTCTCGTCAACCGGACGCCGCCGGTTTCTGATCTCACGCGTCCTGAATTAGCGATCGACCTTGGCCGGAGGCTTGATCGGCTGGAAACTGCCAAGACCACAGGTCGCGCCGCGCATCAGGCCGGGCGACATCAGCACGGTGATCGTATCGACCGCGCAGAGCTGGCTGAGCGAGGTGGCGTAGGCGAAGCGCTGCTCGAAGCCCAGTTGCGAGCACGGCGCAGGCAGCACATTGCGATAATAAGTGCGGCCGACCATCTCGAAATCGATCACGCGGTCGGAACGGACATGCGTGGCGCTGATCTGCTGCAACGGAACGCAATCCTTGGGCGCGCCGTCCTTCGTGGTGCCATCGGCATATTGCGCCTTGGCTTCGTCATATGCGGCGGGATCGACGCCCTTCGATTGCGACGCCCCGCTGCCGCCGCCCGAACTCGCCGCACAGCCGCCGAGCAGCGCCAGCCCCGTCATCACAGCCATGATATTGCGCATAATCCTCTCCTCTCATGCCCCGGCCGGCGCTGGCGTCTTGGGCTTGTATCGGCACAGATCCTCGACCACGCATCGCCAGCATTCGGGCCGCCGCGCCTTGCACACATAGCGGCCGTGGAGAATCAGCCAGTGATGCGCGCCCAGCCGGAACGGTTGCGGCACACGCGCCTCCAGCTTCTTCTCCACCGCCAGCGGCGTCTTGCCCGGCGCCAGCCCGGTGCGGTTGCCGACGCGGAAGATATGCGTATCGACGGCGAAAGTCTCCTGCCCGAAGGCGGTGTTCATCACGACATTGGCGGTCTTGCGCCCGACGCCAGGAAGCTTTTCCAGCGCGTCGCGATCGGCCGGGACGCGACCGCCATGTTCGGCGACGAGCGCTTCGGACAGGGCGATGACGTTCTTCGCCTTGGTGTTGAACAGGCCGATCGTCCTGATGTGCTGCTTCAGCCCTTCCTCGCCCAGCGAGATCATTTTCTCCGGCGTGTCGACATCGCGGAACAACGCGCGCGTCGCCTTGTTGACCCCGGCATCGGTCGCCTGCGCGGACAGCACGACCGCGACGAGCAATGTATAGTCGTTGACGAACTCAAGCTCGGTCTCGGGCGAGGGATTGGCCTCGGCGAGCCGGCGGAAGAACTCGAAAATCTGGTCTTTCTTCACAGCCCGAGCACGTTGTTCATCGTGTAGCGACGGGCGGGTTTGCCGATCAGCCAGACGGCGGCCTTCACTGCGCCGCGCGCAAAAATGGCGCGGCTCTCGGCGCGGTGGCCAAGCTCGATCCGCTCGCCTTCGGTCGCCAGCACGACCATATGGTCGCCCGCCACCGATCCGCCGCGCAGTGCGGCATAGCCGATCGTCCCTTCCTCGCGGGCATGCGGATGCTCGCCGATCCGGTCAAAACGACTCAAATCCTCCAGCGTCGCGCCCCGTCCTTTCGCCGCGGCGGCGCCAAGCAGCAGGGCGGTGCCCGAAGGCGCATCGACCTTGTGGCGGTGATGCATTTCCAGGATTTCAATATCCCAGTCCGGCCCAAGCCGCGCCGCCGCCTGCTCGACAAGGCCGCACAGCAGATTGACACCCAGCGAGGTGTTGGCCGATTGCAGCACCGCGATTTTGGCCGCCGCAGCGTCGATCAGCGCATGGTCCTCAGGCGAAAGCCCCGTCGTGCCGACGACAATCGGCGTTCCGGCCGCGACTGCGGCGTCGAGATGCGCAGGCAGCGCCGCAGGCGTGGAGAAATCGATCAGCACATCGGCCGTGGCGGCGAGCGCCGCGAGATCGGCCGCCGGCGCGTCGCGATCGATCCCGCCGGCGACAGCGACACCCTGCTCGGCGGCGGCGGCGGCAATCGCCTGCCCCATCCGTCCGCCAGCGCCCAATATGCCAATGCCCGCCATCATATGCTCCGCCCAAGATTCGCGCCGCCTCTGTGGCAGATGTCTCCGCGCCAAGACAGGGGGCGACGCTTTCCGAAACATTGTTTCGTTCCGGGACACCCCATCGCCAAGACATTGTGCCCAAATGTAAAGGCTGGTAAAAGCGGCGTTAACGAGGTCGCATCCGCCCGAGCGGACCCAAGTTTTTGCTCACAGGGAGTAGATTATGCGCCTCAATCTCGCTTTTGCGCTCGCCGCAACCATGTTCGCGGCTGGCAGCGCCAGCGCCGCCACTTCGTTGATCACCACCGATGCCGGCTATACCGGCCGCGGCCTCAATCTGTCGGCTTTCGCCAACGGCAGCTATAATTTCACCTTCGGCCCGATTAATGTCGATGGCTTCACCTTCACGGCCGCCCCCGGCGGCGGCGGCAACAGCGGCAATGGCTCGGTCGTCGGCCAGGGCGGCTATGGCCTGGGGGTTAACGGCGGCTTCGGCGGCGATGCGGTCTATATCGGCGTCGATTCGGGCACCGGTTCCGCCCAGTTGCTCGGCTCCACCGGCTACAGCCAGATGGGCTTCTTCATGAACTATGCGCCAAATATCGGCGCCAATGCCACGATCTGGGCGCTCGACGCGGCGGGCAACGCCTTCGCCTCGTTCGACCTGACCGCGCTCGCGCCGATCTCGACGCCGGGCGGCTTCAACCAGTTCCAGTTCCGCGGCGTCGCGAGCGACGATCAGTTGATCTACGGCCTGCGCTTCGGGGGTAACTATATCCTCGTCACCGGCACGGCCAATGGCGTGCCCAATAACGGCGTTCCCGAACCCGCGACCTGGGCGATGCTGATCTCGGGCTTCGGCATGGCGGGCAGCGCGATGCGCGTCGCGCGTCGTCGCAAGGCGCTCGCTACGGCCTGATCCTGACGGCTGGAGGAATGAAAGGGCTCGTGCGGCGCGTCCGCACGGGCCTTTTTATGCCTGAAGATCGAGCGTCATGAACAGGCTGTTGGGATCGGGGCGATAATCGCCAAAGGGCGCGGCAGGCGCAAAGCCATGACGCGCGTAGAAGGCGCGCGCCGGTGCGAAATAATCCCAGGATCCGGTTTCAAGGCTGAGCCGCGACATCCCTGCGGCGCGCGCTGCGGCGATGATATGGCGGAGCATCGCGCTCCCCGCGCCCGCTCGCCGCGCTTCCGCCGCCGTGTGCATCGACTTCACTTCGCCATGCGCGTCTGACAGTGGCTTGAGCGCACCGACCGACAGCAGGCGCTCCCCATCCCACGCCGACCAGAAACGAACGCCGTCGCTGCGCAATCCGTCAATGTCCAGGGCATGCGCGCTTCCCGGCGCGGTTTCCGCCCGTGCGCGCTGGAGAAGATGCGCAAGCAGCGCGATCACGCGCGCATCGTCAAGCCCGCCTTCCCTGATCCCGATCATGTCGAGAACGATAGCCCCCCAGGCCGTGAATCGCTATCGCCGGTCTGATGAATGACATCCGCAACATCGTCATCCTCACTGGCGCCGGCATTTCGGCCGAGAGCGGGCTCGCCACATTTCGCGGGCCGGACGGACTGTGGGAAGGGCATCGCGTCGAGGATGTCTGCACGCCTGAGGCGCTGGCGCGCGATCCGGAGACGGTGCACCGTTTCTACGACATGCGGCGCGCGGCGCTGGGTGCGGTTTCGCCCAACGCAGCGCATGAAGCGCTGGCGCGTCTCGACGCCGCATGGCCGGGTGAACTGCTGATCGTCACCCAGAATGTTGACGATCTGCACGAGCGCGCGGGCGCGAAGCGAATGCTTCACATGCACGGTGCGCTGCGCTCGGCGCTGTGCGCAGACTGCGGCGACAGGATGGCGTGGGACGGCCCGATGGGTCCGGGCGCGGTCTGCCCCGCCTGCAACGCCCCGGCGCTGCGCCCCGACATCGTCTTTTTTGGCGAGATTCCCTACGACATGGACCGGATTGAAGCGGCATTGCAGCACGCGGACCTGTTCGTTTCGATCGGCACGTCAGGCGCGGTTTACCCTGCTGCGGGGTTCGTGCAGACCGCGCGGCATCTGGGCGCCCGAACGCTGGAGATGAACCTCGATCCTTCCGCCGGCAGCTATTTGTTCGACGAAGCGCGCATCGGGGCGGCCAGCCGCCTGGTGCCGCTCTGGGTCGATGAAATGCTTGCCGCCGCGCACGATTGAAGCCCGCGAATGCCATTACCGATTTGTCATGCCGCCCAGCCCTCGCGCCGCCTTGTTGGCATTGGATTAGTTAGCTATCTAACTACTGTGCAGCGCAGCAGAATCGAGCGCGAAGTCGCGCAACGCATGGTCCAGATCTCGAAAGCGTGGCGGCAACTGGCCAATCTCGCGCTCGTCGAGCAGCGCGTATCGAACACCACGGGCTGGTGCCTCATCTATCTGGACCGGCTCGGCCCCGACGTTCGCCAGATCGACCTCGCGCGGGAGATCGACATCAGCCAGCCCTCGCTGGTGCGGGCGCTCGACCAGCTCGAGACCGCAGGCCTCGTCGAACGCGTCCCCCACCCGGAGGACCGGCGATCAAACCAACTGGCGCTCACCGAGGCGGGCAAGGCGCTGGTCGGCGAGATCGAGGCCAAGCTGCGGACGCTGCGCGGGATTCTGCTCGAAGGCGCGAGCGACGCCGATATCGACGCCACGCTGCGCGTTCTGCGCACGGTCGGCGATCATATTGCGGCCGAACGGGCATGAACGCAGCCCGGCGATATGGCTGGCCGGCGGCGCTGTTCGCGCTCAAATGCCTGGCTGCGGCGGCGCTCGCTTTCTACGTGTCGCTGCGCATCGGGCTGGAACGTCCCTACTGGGCTTTCCTCACTTCCTTCATCGTCGCGCAGCCGCTGGCGGGGGCGGTGATCTCCAAGGCGTTCTTCCGGATCATCGGGACGATCGCCGGCGCGACGATGACGGTTATCATGGTGCCGACGCTGGTCAACGCGCCTGAACTCCTGTCGCTGGCCTTTGCAAGCTGGCTGGGGTTGTGCGTTTTCATCTCGATTCTCGATCGCACGCCGCGCGCCTATATGTTCGTGCTTGCAGGCTACAGCGCCTGCATCATCGGCCTGCCCAGCGTCGACATACCCGATCAGATCTTCAACATCGCCATCCTGCGCGTGCAGGAAATCTCGGTCGGCATCGTTTGCGGCACGCTCGTCCACGGCATCATCCTGCCCGGATCGGTGACGAGCCTGCTGCTGTCGCGCGTGCGCGGCATCTTGCGCGACGCCGAACGCTGGTCGCGCGACGCCATCGCCGTCGAGCCGGTAGAGAACCTGGATGCAGAGCGGCTGCGGCTCGCGCAGGACGTGACCGAGTTGCATCAGCTTTCGATCCACCTGCCTTTCGACATTTCGCGCCTCGCTCCGCGCGTGCGCACGATCCGCGCGATGCAGGATCAGCTTTCGCTGCTCCTTCCCCTTGGCGCGGCGGTGCAGGACCGGCTGGTCAATCTGCGGCGGGAAGGCGGCGTCCCACGTGAAGTGGCGACCCTGATCGCCGACGCGCAGGCCTGGCTCAACGGCAGGGATGCGGACCGCGCCGCCCGCGCGGACACCTGTTCCGAACTCCAGCTACGCTGCGCCGCGATCGAGCCACCCATCAGCCCCGACATGCCCTGGCGCGACATGCTGCTGCTCAGCCTCGCCTCGCGCCTTTCAGAGCTGATGGCCGTCCACCGCGACTGTCGCGATCTGCTCGATCAGATCGTGACGCACAGCCGCCAGCCGGTCACGCCGCGCGTCGCCGAACTGCTCGAGGGCCGTCGCAATCGAGAATTGCATCGCGACTATACCGGCGCGCTGCGCGGCGCGATTTCGGCCTTCCTCACCATCACCGTCGGGTCGGCCCTGTGGATCGGAAGCGAATGGCGCGACGGCGGCACGGCGGTGATGACCGGCGGCTTCTTCCTCGCGCTCTTTTCCGCCAGCGACAATCCGGTCGCCCCGCTCAAGACTCTCATGCTTGGCACGCTGATCGCATCGATCGTGGGCGCCATATACGGCTACGCGATCCTGCCCAGGCTCGACGGCTACCCGATGTTCGTCGCGGCCTTCGCGCCCGCGATCCTGGTCGGCGGATCGCTGCTCGCCTCTCCCAAATATAGCGGTCTGGCGCTCGGGTCGCTGCTCGGGCTGGGCAGCCCCGCGCTGATCGCCGATCATTATGTCGATGAGTTCGCGACCTTCGCCAATGCGGCCATCGCGCAACTTGTCGGCCTCTGGTTTGCGATCGCGATCGCCAGCCTGCTCCAGTCGGCGGGCGCGCAGGGTGCGATCCGGCGGACGGTGCGCGCGGGATGGAACGATCTCGCGACGCGCAGCATCAAGATGACCCCGCCCGACCTGCGCGGCTGGATCAACCGAATGCTCGATCGGATCGCACTGCTCGAACCGCGCCTCGCCGCGCTCGGCAACGACAGCGGACTGCCGCTCTACAATGCGCTGCGCGACCTGCGCACGGGCGTGGCGGTAGGCGAGCTGCGCCAGCTTCGGCTCGATCTGCCGGGCGATCAGGCCGAACCGCTGGCCGATGTCCTGCAAGGCGTCAGCAGCTATTATGGCAAGCTCGACCCGGACGATCCCCAGCCCGCGACCCCGGCGCTGCTCAACGACATCGACGGCGCGATCGGCCGTTTGTCGGGCAACGCCAGCCTCACCGCACGCCGCGCCGGCACCCTCGCGCTCGTCAGCCTGCGCCGTAACCTCTTCCCTGAAGCACCGGCATACAGGAGACTGGCCGCATGACGGGGGAAGTTTTCATCGGCGGGATTTTCGTCCCCACATTGCTGGTGCTCGCTGTGATCGCGGTCGCCATTACGGCCTTGCTCACCCGCATCGCCGGTGCTTTCGCTCTCTATCGATTCGTCGCGTACCGCGCGCTCGTCGATCTCAGCCTGTTCGTGCTGGTGCTCGGCCTGCTCGCTTATCTCGTTCCGCTTCTGGGAATCCGACTATGAACCGCTTCGCCGCGGCGCTCACACGCAGCGCCGCCACCATCGTGATCGTCACCCTGGCCATCGTCGTCGCGGTGTGGATGTGGAAGCATTATGAGCGCAGCCCCTGGACGCGCGACGGCCGCGTGCGGGCGGACGTGGTGCGCGTGACCCCTGATATCGGCGGGCTCGTCACCACCGTCGCGGTGCAGGACAACCAGCCTGTGAAGGCGGGCCAATTGCTTTTCGTCATCGATCGCCCGCGCTACGAACTGGCGCTGGCGCAGGCCGAAGCGCAGGTCGCGAGCGCGCGCGCGACGCTGGGCCAGGCGCGGCGGGAGGCGAAGCGCGACCTTGCGCTCGGCAACCTTGTCGCAGCCGAAGCGCATGAGCAGAATGTCGCGCGCGTGGCCACCGCCGAGGCCGCGCTGGACGTTGCCCTCAACGCGCGCGACACCGCCGCGCTCAATGTCCGCCGCACCAATGTCGTCGCCTCGGTCAACGGCGTCGTCACCAATCTCGATCTCCATCCCGGCGACTATCTGGCTCCGGGCACGCAGGCGATGGCCCTGATCGACACTGACAGCCTGCGCATCGAAGGCTATTTCGAGGAAACCAAGCTCCCCCTGATCTGCATCGGCGCGCCGGTAACGGTGAAGCTGATGGGCGAGCAGCGCTTGCTGAAAGGCCGCGTCGACACCATCGCCTTTGGCATCAACGATGCGACGCGCAGCGATTCGGGCAATCTCCTGCCGACGGTCGACCCCACTTTTTCCTGGGTCCGCCTCGCCCAGCGCATTCCGGTGCGCGTCAAGCTGTCAGACGTGCCGGCCGACATCCGCCTGATTGCAGGACGCACGGCGACCGTCACCGTCGAGCCCGCCGACGCCAAGACGCAGAAGCTGGGAAGCTGCCACCATGACTAGGGCGCGCGCCGCGCTTTCGGCTCCCCTGCTCGCGCTCGGCCTCGCAGCCTGCGTGGCGGGGCCGGATTATCATCCGCCCGAACATTCGGCGGCGACCACGCCGTCCGCAGGCGGGCGCTTCCAGTCCGCCGCCGGGCCGATGATCGATGGCGACACGCCGCTGCCCGATCGCTGGTGGCGGCTCTATAATGATCCGAAGCTCGATGCGCTGATCGAGCAGGCGCTGGCCGCCAACACCGATCTGCGCGCCGCCGACGCCAATGTCTCAGCCGCCGAGGCTGTGCTGCGCGAGGCCCGCGCCGGGCGGACGATCACCACCGATCTAACCGGCGGCGGCACGCTGGCGCGGCCTTCGGGCACGGGCCAGTCGCTGCCCGGCACCGTCTCCTATGATCTCGGGCTGACCGCCGCCTATCCGCTCGACCTTTCGGGCCGCATTCGCCGCGCGATCGAGGCGAGCAGCGCCGATGCCGAAGCCGCCGTCGCGGCGCGCGATTTCGTGCGGATCAGCGTCGCGGCCGCCACCGCGCGCGCCTATGCGCAGGTCTGCTCGGCCAATTATCTGCTGGGGATCAACCGCAAGGTCGTGGCGCTCCAGCGCGACACGTTCGAGGCGACGAAGAAACTCTATCGCGGCGGCCGCAACACCGCCTTCGACGTCAGCCGCGCACAAGCGGCGGTCGAAAGCAGCGAAGCCAATCTCCCCGCCTTCGAGGGTCAGCGCCAGACCGGCCTCTATCTGCTGGCGACCCTGCTCGGCAAGCCGCCGGCCGATTATCCGAAGGAGGTCGCCGATTGCGCGGCCCTGCCGACGCTCGATCGCCCGATCCCGACGGGCGACGGCGCCGCGCTCATCCGCCGCCGCCCAGACATTCGCGAGGCGGAACGCGCAATCGCCGCCGACACCGCACGGGTCGGCGTGGCGACCGCCGATCTCTATCCGCAGGTCAGCATCGGCGGATCGCTGGGCTTTTCAGGCCCGCTCAAAAGCTTCGCCAGCGGCAGCAGCTTCGGCTTCAGCGTCGGGCCGCTGCTGAGCTGGAGCTTTCCCAACCGCCCCATCGTCCGCGCGCAGATCGCGCAGGCCGATGCGCGCGTGCAGGGCGATCTCGCCATCTTCGACGGCAAGGTGCTCGAAGCGCTGCGTCAGACCGAAAGCGCGTTGGAAACCTATCGCCGCAACGCGGAACAGGCCGCCGCGCTCGACCGCGCGCGCGACAGCGCCGCGCTGTCATCCGATCAGGCAGGCCGGCTGTTCCGCTTCGGGCGCGGCGACTTCCTTTCGCTGCTCGATGCCCAGCGCAGCTATGCCTCGGCCGAAGCTTTGAGCGCGAGCGCAAAAACGCAATTGCTGCAGGACCAGATCGCGATCTTCCTGGCGCTTGGCGGCGGGTGGTAGGCCCGCTCCCAATGGCGGGGTCCGGCCTCAGGCGCGGCGCGAACGTCGCAAACCCTACGGCGCGAAGCCCTGCCTGGTGCTGCCGATGTCCTTCCCGCCCCCAAAAGCACGCAACGCAACTGGCACTGCGCGCACTATCGCCTGCGTGGGTGAGACGACGATGAAAGGTCTTGGTTAACGCCTCGTCAAGTTGACGAAGCGCCCGGCTGGCGCGGCAGGCGGTTGGCGCATTGGATTTTTCAGTCGACCCAATCGAGTCCGATGTCGCGATAGACGCCGCGATCCTCGTCCCAATCCTCCTTCACCTTCACATGAAGGTAGAGATGGACCTTGCGGCCGAGCAGTTGCGCCAGCTCGGCGCGCGAGCGGGCGCCGATCTCCCTGATCTGCTGCCCGCCCTTGCCCAGGATGATCGCGCGCTGTGTCGGCCTTGCGACGAGGATCTGCTGGTGGATCTCGACCGATCCATCCTCCTGCTCGCGATACTGCTCGGTCTCGACCGCGCTCGCATAAGGCAGCTCGGCGTGGAGCTGGAGATAGAGCTGCTCGCGCGTCACTTCGGCGGCGAGCATCCGGTCGGTCGCGTCGGAAACCTGATCCTCGGGGAAATGCCACGGCCCGCTGGGCATGCGCGCGGCGAGCGCGGCCTTCAGTTCGCCCAGCCCGTCGCCTGTCGCCGCGCTGACCATGAACACCTCCTCGAAAGCCAGCGCCTCGCTCAGCCGCGCGGCGTGGACGAGCAGCTTGTCCTTCGCCGAGATGTCGACCTTGTTGAGGATGAGGATTTTCGGCTCGCGCCGTTTCTTCAGCGCCTCGACGATCGTCATCACCTTGGGGCCTAGCCCGGCCCGCGAATCAACGACCAGCGCGATCAGATCGGCATCCTCGGCGCCGCTCCAGGCGGCCGCGACCATCGCGCGGTCGAGCCGACGGCGCGGCTCGAAAATGCCCGGCGTATCGACGAGCATGATCTGCGCCGCGCCTTCGATCGCGACGCCGAGCAGGCGGGTTCGCGTCGTCTGCGCCTTGGGGCTGACGATCGCGACCTTCTGCCCGACGAGCGCGTTGACGAGCGTCGACTTGCCCGCATTGGGCGCGCCGACCACGGCGACGAGGCCGCAGGACTGGGATTCGATTTCGGTCATTGATGCGGCCATCCGCCTAAAATGGAGGCCGCGCAAGGGGCGACCGCGATCGGCGAACCTCCGCTATTGCGGGCGCGGCGACGCTATCCGGCCCGACGTCGAACATCGTCCGGGTTGCTTCGCTGCGCTCGTAGTGGCGGGGAATAAGGCGGAAAGCGCCTACCCCAGCAGCGCCAGCAAGGCGCGCGCGGCCAGTGTTTCGGCTTCCTGCTTCGAGCTTCCTTCGGCGCTCGCCTCGCCCGCGCCCTTGATCGATACGGTGACGGTGAAGCGCGGCGAGTGATGCGGCCCGGCGCGGCCAGTCATTTCATAGACGGGCGGCTTGCGGCGGTTGGCGGCGGCCCATTCCTGCAGCGCGGATTTGGGATGCTGGGGCGCGCGCGCTTCCTCGATCCGGTCGCCCCATGCCTTGCGCACGAAGGCGTCGGCGGTGTCGAAGCCTGCATCCAGATAGAGCGCGCCGATCAGCGCCTCGACCACATCGCCCAACACATTGTCGCTATCAGCCGCGCCATCGTCGCGCGCCTGCTTGCCAAGGCGCAGATGCGGCGCGACCCCGGCCGCGCGCGCCACATCGGCGCAGGTCCCGCCCGAGACGAGGGCATTCAGGCGCCGGGAGAGCTTGCCTTCGGGTTCGTCCGGAAAACGCTCGTAGAGCCAGCGCGCGACGATCAGTCCGAGCACGCGATCGCCCAGAAACTCCAGCCGCTGATAATCCTCCGCCTCACGGCTGCCATGCGTCAGCGCGCGCTCGAACAGCGCAAGATCGCCAGGGGCGCGGCCAAGCGTCGCTTCCACCCACGGCGCAAGATCGGGCATCATCAAAATCCTCCTCCGATCCGGTTCCAGCGCACCGCGCCGAACCAGGTCCATGGCTTGTAGAGCAGCGCGGAGCCATCGGTCGACCAGAGGACGACCGTCGCGCGGCCGACAAGGTTCGCCTCAGGCACCATGCCCACGCCGCCGCCCTCGCGCGCCGGATAGCGGCTATCCTCGCTGCGGTCACGATTGTCGCCCATCAGGAACAAATGGCCTGCGGGCACCATAACCGGCCCGAAGTCGTCGGCGACGGTCGCGGCGATATCGAGCGTCTCATAGCTGCGCCCGCCGGGCAGCGTCTCGCGATAACGCGGATAGCGGCAGACCGTCCCGCCCTGCGCCGCTTCCGCATAGAGGCGCGACAGGCATGGGCTGTTGGGGGTTGCGGGCGTCACGAGATCGGCAAGGCGCGCGCGCGTCACGGCTCGGCCATTGAGCCACAGCGCCCCGCCCCGCATTTCCACATGGTCGCCGGGGAGCCCGATCACCCGCTTGATGTAATTGATCCGGTTGCCCGGCGGTGCGCGGAAGATGACGACATCCCCCCGCGCGGGCGGCCGCGCGAAATAGCGCCCCGGAACGGGCGGCCAGCCGAAGGGCAGGCTATAGTGCGACCAGCCATAGGGCCACTTAGCGGCAAGCAGCGCATCGCCGACCAGCAGGCGCGGCTGCATCGATTCCGAAGGGATCAAATAAGGCGCGACGACGAAGCTGCGCACCAAGAGAACGAAGATCGCGAGCCTGACGAGCAAGAGGATGAAGCGCCGCGTTTCCGATTGCGCGCCGGCCGGGCCGCCCGGCCCTGCCTTGAAGCGTGCCATGCCGCTGCTTTGCGGCGCGCGTCGCCGGCCGTCAAGCGTCAGCGATTCGGGTCTTATCGGAGGCAATTTTCATAATATGGACATGCGTTCATTATTGACCCGGACAGGCGCCAACCAAGGGCAATCGTAAAATATGTCAGATCGATTACAGGTCACCGCGCATACGGGACATAAAATGTCCCCGCTCACACCAGCCCTGGCAACTATCGTGTCTCCCGAAAAGAGACACCCCATGATATTGAAAATGAATAATTTTTAATTAACCCTCCACGTCCGGGAGAGAATGGCCTGCAAGCCAAAATCCTAACGGGGAGACTAGAATGAAACTGCTCAAACTCACGACCATGGTATCGGCGGCGGCGCTCGGCCTTTGCTCGGCCAGCGGCGCCAACGCGCTGACCATCAATCTGATCAACACCGGCGGCGTCGAAGTGGGAACCGACGCCTATTTTGGCTTCATGGTCGCCGCGAAATATTGGGAATCGGTGATCACGACCGACGCGACGCTCAACTTCCGCGTCGGCTTCACCACCTCGGGCTTCTCGTCGCCGACCGTGCTGGGTCAGGCATCGAGCGCATCGGGCGCCAAAACGCAGGTCGCATGGCGCAATGCGCTCACCACCTCGGCCACGTCGGCGCTCGATGACAGCGTCGTCGCCAACCTGCCGACGATGGGGGCGACCAATGTGCGCCTGAACAATACCGTCCAGAAGGCGCTCGGCCTCTATACGGGCAACGCCAATACCGTGGACGCCACGATTACGTTCAATGCGGCGCGCGCGTTCGATTTCGACACGCGCGACGGCTTCGACACCAGCAACCCGGCGTCGGACTTCGTCAGCGTCGCCGTCCATGAAATGGGCCATGCGCTCGGCTTCACCAGCGCCGTCGGGCAGAACACCACCAACAATTCGACCCCGTCGAACACCGAC
>QFNN01000171.1 GCA_003240855.1 Sphingomonas sanxanigenens | reverse complement strand
GGTCGCCATTTCCTGATGCATCTTGAGCAGGCGGTTCACGTCCTGAACCGTGGTGCCGCTGCCTTTGGCGATGCGGATCTTGCGCTTGGCGTTGAGCAGTTCGGGCTTGGTGCGCTCCTTGGGCGTCATCGAGGTGATGATCGCATCCATCCGCACCAGAATCTTGTCATCGACCGCGCCCGAGGCCATCGCCGCCTGGGCCTTCTTCATGCCCGGGATCATGCCGGCGAGCGCGCCAAGGCCGCCCATGCGCTTCATCTGGGCAAGCTGGGCGCGCAGATCGTTCATGTCGAACTGGCCCTTGGCCATCTTGGCGGCAAGCGCCTCGGCCTCGTCCTGCTTGATCGTCTCGGCGGCGCGCTCGACGAGGCTGACGACATCGCCCATGCCGAGGATGCGCCCGGCCACGCGCGACGGATGGAACGCCTCAAGCTGGTCGAGCTTTTCGCCCACGCCCGCAAACTTGATCGGCTTGCCGGTAACCGCACGCATGGACAGCGCAGCGCCACCGCGCGCATCGCCGTCCATGCGGGTAAGCACCACGCCGGTCAGCGGCACCTGCTCGGAGAAGCTTTTGGCGACATTGACCGCGTCCTGCCCGGTCAGCGAGTCGACGACGAGGAGGATTTCCTGCGGCTGCGCGACATCGGCGACCGCCTTCATCTCGTCCATCAGCGCCTGATCGACATGCAATCGGCCTGCCGTGTCGAGCATCAGCACGTCATAGCCCTGAAGCTTGGCGGCGCTCAGCGCACGGCGCGCGATGTCGACAGGCAACTGGCCCGCGACGATCGGCAGGGTCGCGACGCTGGTCTGCTCGCCCAGCGTCGCCAACTGTTCCTGCGCGGCGGGACGATTGACGTCGAGCGACGCCATCAGAACCTTTTTGCGGTCCTTCTCTGCAAGGCGCTTCGCGATCTTGGCAGTCGTCGTCGTCTTGCCCGAGCCCTGCAGGCCGACCATCATGATGATCGCAGGCGGCGTGACGTCGATCGCAAGGTCGCTTGAATCCGCGCCCAGCATCTCGACAAGCGCGTCGTTGACGATCTTGACGACCTGCTGGCCGGGCGTCACCGACTTCAGCACCTGCTGGCCCACGGCCTGCTCGGTCACCTTGTCGACAAAATCGCGAACGACGGGAAGCGCGACGTCAGCCTCGAGCAGTGCGATGCGCACCTCGCGCATCGCCGCGCGCACGTCGCCTTCGCTCAGCGCGCCGCGTCCGCGAAGACGGTCGAAAACGCCGCCGAGCCGATCGCTCAAAGTGTCGAACATGCACTCACTCCATTGCGCCGCCAACCGTCCGGGTCGTAACGCAAAAAACGCCGGTGGGCGAAACCTCGCCGACCAGCGTGCGCCTTGCAGGCGCTTGCATCAGACCTTTCCCCGGAAGGAAACGTTGGCGCGCTTCTAGCCGATCCCCGTCCATGACGCAAGCGAGGGGCGTCGGCCCCGCGTTAACATCTTATAGAGCCGAAGATGCGATCAGGAGCGCCAGAACAGTGTTTCCGGCACGCGGGGGAGTCATGGGCGTTCAGGACAATGGCAAGGACGAAAGTGACCGCAGCCCGGTTTCCACCGCCAATCGCGAGATTGTCGCGGGCGGTATCGTCGTCGCCACGATTTTCCTCTTCGTCGCCAACGGCAGCGCCGTCCTTCCCTCGATCGGCCAGCTTATATCGGGCACAGGCGCCAATGCGGATACTGTCCTTGCGACGACGCTGATCCTCAACATCGCGCTGCTGCTGTTCGGCTGGCGACGCTATGTCGATCTCTCGCGCGAAGTGCGGGAGCGCACCGAAGCCGAAGCGCGCGTCCGCGCCCTCGCCTACAGCGACACGCTCACCGGCCTCCCCAATCGCCGCGCTTTTCTGGAGATCGGCGCTGAGACAATCGAGAAAGCCGCCAAACGCGGCAAGTCGGTCGCGGTCCTGCTGCTCGATCTCGATCATTTCAAGACGGTCAACGACGTGAACGGCCATGCCGCCGGAGACGCCGTGCTCGGCGTCGCTTCGGCAATCATCGCCGCCAGCTTGCCGACCGATGCGATCGCGGCGCGGCTGGGCGGCGACGAATTCGCCTGCGCCATCCCCTTCGATTCCGCCGCCCCCGAAGTCGTGGACCTCGTCGCCGAGGGCATCGTCGCGCGGCTCAGCCGCCCGCTCGACGCCAAGGGGATCAACGCACATATCAGCGTGTCGGTCGGCATCGCCCGCACCGAGCCAGATTGCGAGACGATCGAAGCCCTTATCCGCCGCGCCGATATCGCCATGTATGTATCCAAGAATCAGGGCCGCAGCCGCTACAACTGGTTCGACGGATCGATGGAGCGCGAGTTGCAAACGCGCAACGCGATCGAACTCGGCATGCGCGATGGCATTCCTCAAGGCCAGTTCGTACCCTATTACGAACAGCAGATAGACCTGACGACCGGTCGCCTTCACGGCTTCGAGATTCTCGCGCGCTGGATCCATCCGACGCGCGGCATCATCCCGCCCGACATCTTCATTCCGATCGCCGAGGAAACGGGCATGATCGGCGATCTCTCGCTGTCAGTCATGCGTCAGGCCTTCATGGAGGCGAAGAGCTGGGACCGTTCACTCATGCTTTCGGTCAACATCTCGCCGATGCAGCTCAAGGATCCATGGCTCGCGCAAAAGATCGTCAAGCTGCTGATCGAGACCGGCTTCCCCGCGCAGCGCCTCGAAGTTGAGATCACTGAAAGCTCGCTGTTCGAGAATCTCGGGCTTGCCCAGTCGATCGTCGGCAGCCTCAAAAACCAGGGAATCCACATCGCACTCGACGATTTCGGCACCGGCTATTCGAGCCTGGCCCATCTTCGCGCGCTGCCCTTCGACAGGATCAAGATCGATCGCAGCTTCGTCTCCTCGATCAACGAAAATTCGGAAAGCGCGGCGATCGTCAATGCGATCACGCGGCTGGGCGAAAGCCTCAACCTGCCGATCACCGCCGAAGGCATCGAGGATTCGGTGATCGAGGCGCGCCTGCGCGAACTGGGGTGCAGCAAGGGCCAGGGCTGGCTTTTCGGCAAGCCGATGGACTTGCCCAGCGTCCGGGCGCTCCTCGCCAATCGCGGACTGCTGCCGACGGCGCGCGAGCCCGCACCCGTCGCGCCCATCGCAAAGGCCCGCCAGCGCAAGGCGGGCTGACCGCCTCAATGATGGACTTCGGGGCATCGCGCCCCTAAGTCGCGCGCGATGCGCTTCGCCTTTCACAAGATGCACGGACTCGGCAACGACTTTGTCGTCATCGACGCGCGTACGCGCGCCTTCGCCGTGGACACGCGTCTGGCGCGGGCGATCGCCGACCGGCATCGCGGCATCGGCTGCGATCAACTGATCCTGCTCCAGCCGTCCGGCGTCGCCGATCTGAGGATGCGCATCTTCAACCCCGATGGCGGCGAGGTCGAGGCGTGCGGCAACGCCACACGCTGCGTCGCCAGCCTTATCGGCGGCGAACTCAGCATCGAAACCGCGGGCGGGTTG
>QFNN01000170.1 GCA_003240855.1 Sphingomonas sanxanigenens | reverse complement strand
CCGAACTTGTCGAGGTGGAGCCAGAGCTTGTCGAAGTGGAGGAGGTCGACGACGTCGAGGCTCCTCCCGACGACGAGGCCGACGACGCGCTCGAGGAGGAAGCCGAGCTGGCTGACGAGCTGCTCGTCGATGACGAGACATTGCCGCTGCTCGACGAAGTCGAACTGACATTGCCCGAAGATGTGCTGCTGCTCGATCCGCCGGTGGAACTGGTCGACGTCGAGCTGACGCCGCCGGTCGACGTGCTGCTGCTTGAGCCGCCTGATCCGCCCGATGCGCTGCTCGTGCTGCTGCTGCCCCCGCTCGATGTTGAAGAGATGACGACGCTGCCGCCGCCCGCGCTGCCGCCGAAGAAACCGCCGAAGAAGCCGCCGCCGCCAAAACCGCCGCTGCCGCCGATCACCACCGGAGGCGCGCTGACGCCGGGGCCGGCATAGCCGCTTTCGACGGGCGTCTGCGGGGGCAGGGGGATCGGCGCGGCCTGGCTGGAAACAGTGACGACCTGCGGCACGCAGGCGGTTGTGGTCGTGGTCACGCTACGCTTCACGCGCTTGCGCTGGATCGTCTTGGGGGCGACGCGCGCCTTTGGCTTCGCGACATGCGTGCGCGGACGTTCCACGACATGCACAGCGCCGCCGCCGATCACCGCGCCGCCGCAGGCGCACGCGCAAAGCTTGGCGAGGGCCATCCGGACAGACATGATACGCGCCTCATCCCCAACTCGGCCCATGACCCCGATATGCGGGGAAGCGGGCGACCAGTTGTCATCGGAAGCCCTGTTCCGCCCGACATCTCAAGACGGTTAACCCTCAATTAGGCGACGGCGACGGCATTTCGTCGCACGTGCGGAAAAGGATTATGGTTAATGTGCCATTTGGGAACTGAATGGGCGGCTGCGCGGCGCTGTGTGGCAGGCTGCCGGTTCAGCGATGGGCAATGCTGCTCGGCATATGCCTGAATCCCGGATGTGAGTCGTGCGCCGGACGGATGGTCCCGCGACTTGTGCGGCCGACGCGGCGTGGCTATAGGCGCGCTCGGGTGGGTCCGTGACCGTCTCCGACCGGTACGGACGGGTGAGTGGAGATTGGCATGGCGACTGCGGTCACCGACGTAAATGGCCCGGACGAGTCCGGCGCTGTCGATTTTGACGAGACTTATCGACCTTCAGCCGCCGAGCCTTTCATGAACCCGCGTCAGCTCGCTTATTTCAAGGCGAAGCTGCAGGCCTGGAAGGCGGACATACTGCGCGAGGCGCAGGGCACGCTTGCGCAACTCCAGACCGATTCGCTCCGCGAGCCGGACGTGACCGACAGGGCGTCGAGCGAGACGGACTGGTCGATCGAGTTGCGCACGCGCGATCGTCAGCGCAAGCTGATCTCCAAGATTGATGCGGCGCTGCGCCGGATCGAGGACGGCGAATATGGCTATTGCGAAGTGACCGGCGAGCCGATCTCGCTCGGGCGCCTCGAGGCCCGGCCGATCGCGACGATGACGGTCGAAGCGCAGGAGCGCCACGAGCGTCAGGAAAAGGTTTCGCGCGACGAATAGCGCCCGATTTTAACAATTATTCCAGAGTTGTTCACTATCGAGTCTGGCGGGAACGCAAGGATTGAAGTGACTGGTCCAATGTCAGGCGCGGCGGCAGAGGGGGAACTGCACGAGGAGCAGACTCAGCATCCGCGCGAGAGCGTTCGGGACAGTCTGTTCATTCTGGCGAACATCGCCGCCATCGACGGCGGCCTGGCGTTCGTTGGCCGCGTTCGCAATCTCTCAGCCGGCGGGATGATGGTCGAAGCGCCTGCGGCCCCGGGAATCAATGATCGTTTCGGTATCGATCTGCGCGGCATCGGGCATGTCACCGGGCGCGTCGCGTGGGCACGGGACGGGAAGATCGGTTTCGCGTTCGATGATCTCATCGATCCGCGGGCGGCGCGCAAGCCGGTATCCGCAGCGGCGAAGGAGCCTGCCGGGCAGAAGCCGTTCCGCCTGTTCTGAGCGGACGGCTCTGCCCGACGACTGGCGCTCAGTGCGCGAGCATCGCTTCCTTTATCTTGAGCTTCTGCTTCTTGAGCGCTGCGAGTCGCGACTGATCGGGCATCGGTCGCCGCAGTTCGGTGGAGATTTGGGCATCCAGCCCCGCATGTTTTGCGGTGAGGGCGGAAAGATGCGCATTTTCCATATCGACGCTCTCCTTACTCTGGCTTCGGGGATGGTGAGTTAAGCACTAAAGAGGTTAACTGTCTCTAGCCTCTTTGGGTAAAAGAGATGGCCTGAGGCGCTGTGGTGGACGAAGGGCGCGGCTTGGCGCACAATCGTTGAATCCCATGCAGTTGGGCGGAAAAGGGCGGGCATGACGGACGAACTCGCGCGACGATTGGAAATGCTGAGGCTTGAGCATCGCGATCTCGATTCGGCCATTACCGTTCTGACCGAGCAGGCGGTCCAGGATCAGCTCCAGCTCGCCCGGCTCAAGAAGCGCAAGCTCAAGCTGCGTGACGAGATTGCGATGATCGAGGATCAGATGATTCCCGACATCATCGCCTAGCGTGCGTTAAGGGCGGAAATGCTGTCCTACAGCAAGGCTGCGGAGCTAGGCTGGCGCGTCGGCGCGCTGCGGCCGGTTCTTTGAAAGCGATGTCGCTCGCAGCTTGAGGCGACCGTTCCAGCTTCTCAACTTTGTCAACTTCCACAGGCTGGAATCGCGCTTTTCCGGCATTCCCTACAGCGATCAGCGTGACGATGACCTAGGCCTTCACTAGCGAGAATGGCGTTGCGCCCGGCTTCGCGACGGAAATGGCCATCGGGCGCGCGTTCACCCTGTTTCTCGCTGGCGAGGACGCGGGGGCTATGGCAGCAGACGCGCCATGACCACGCTGTCCCCCGATCTGCAGATGACGCCGCGGCTGATCGAGTCGCTTTATCTTGAGGCGATGGTGCTGGCCGATGAGGCGCGCGGCTATTTCGACCATGTCGCGCAGAATGATCGCGACGTGCTTGGCGCGGCGGATCGCGTTGCGTTTTCGTGCGAGTCGCTGAAGGTCACGACGCGGCTGATGCACATCATTGCCTGGCTGCTTCACCGCAAGGCGGAAGCTGCCGGCGAAGTGATCGATGGCGGCGGGCGGCTGGGCCATGCCGCGACGACCGAGCCGGTAGTGCGCGACATCATGCCGGAGGCCGCGCGCGCGCTGATCGCTGCGACAAGCGACCTCTATGATCGCATCGTCAGGCTCGACAATGCCCCGCGCGCCGAGGAAAGCCCGGCGCGCGCGCTGATGAACCGGCTGCAGGGCGCCTTCTGACGCGCCATCAGGCGCTTGGCCTCAGTTCCAGGCGTTATAGTTGGATTTGGCGATCAGTTCGGCGCGTGCGGCGTGATATTCGCGCTCCAGTTGGTCGACGCGATCGGAAACGCTTTGCACGGCGTGGACCGATCCGATTCCCTGGCCGGACCCCCAGATGTCGCGCCACGCCTTCTTGGACTGATTCCCGCCCGATCCGAAATCCATCGTCTTGTAATCGCCCTTGGGGAGATTGTCGGGATCTAGTCCGGCGGCCTCGATC
>QFNN01000169.1 GCA_003240855.1 Sphingomonas sanxanigenens | reverse complement strand
TGGCGGCCTGCCCGACGGCATTGTCAGCGGCAATGGCCGGATCGAGGCTGTCGAGATGGATATATCCGCCAAGTCACCCGGCCGCATTCGCGACATTCTGGTCGACGAGGGGGCGTTCGTGAAGGCGGGCCAGCTTGTCGCCCATATGGATACCGATGTGCTGAATGCGCAGAAGGCGGAAGCCGAAGCCCAGCTCGCGCAGGCGCAAGCCGCAATCCAGACTGCGCAAAGTCAGGTCGCGCAGCGTCAGAGCGAGCGTGCGGCGGCGCTGGCATCGGTGCGACAGCGCGAAGCGGAGCTCAATGTCGCGCGGAAACGGTTCTCGCGATCTTCGACACTGGCGCGAGAAGGGGCCACTGCTGTCCAGGAACGGGATGACGATCAGGCTCAGGTGGAAGGCGCCACCGCGGCCGTTGCAGCCGCCAAGGCGCAACTCGCCGCCGTCGATGCGTCTGTTGGAACCGCGCAAAGCCAGGTGATCGGCGCCCGGTCGAATGTTGATGCGGTGCGTGCAACCATACAGCGCATCGAGGCCGACATCCTCGACAGCGATTTGCGCGCGCCTGCCAATGGCCGCATCCAATATCGTATCGCCCAGCCCGGTGAAGTCGTCGCGGGCGGTGGGCGAGTCCTCAACCTCGTCGATCTGAGCGACGTCTATATGACGTTTTTCCTGCCCGAAACGGTGGCCGGCAAGGTCGCTCTGGGTGCTGAGGTGCGGCTGGTCCTCGATGCCGCGCCCAACTACGTCATTCCTGCCCGCGTGAGTTTCGTTGCGGATGTCGCTCAGTTCACTCCCAAGACCGTCGAAACGCAGAGCGAACGGCAGAAGCTCATGTTCCGGGTCAAGGCGCGCATCGATCGCAAATTGCTCGAGCGTTATATCACGCAGGTCAAGACGGGCCTGCCGGGCATGGCCTATGTCAGGGTCAACCCGCAGACGGAGTGGCCGGCGAAATATACGGTGAACGTCAAGCCATGATCGACGCCCCGTCGCCTGCGGCGAGCCTGTCCGGAGTCAGCCTTCAATATGGGAAGGTGCGGGCGCTCGACGGGATTGACGTCACGCTTCCCGCCGGAAAGATGATAGCGCTGATCGGGCCAGACGGGGTCGGCAAGTCCAGTCTCTTCTCGTTAATTGCCGGCGCTCACGTCATCCAGGAGGGGCGCGTCGAAGTTCTGGGCGGGGATATGGCGAACCGCGCGCATCGCGAAGCGGTATGTCCTCGCATAGCCTATATGCCCCAGGGACTGGGCAAAAACCTGTACCCCACTTTGTCGATCGATGAAAATCTGGGGTTTTTTGGCCGGCTGTTCGGCCAGGACGCGGCCGAGCGCGAAAGACGTATCAGCGAACTTACCGAAAGCACCGGCCTTGCGCCCTTTCGCAAGCGCCCCGCGGGCAAATTGTCCGGAGGCATGAAGCAAAAGCTTGGCCTGTGCTGCGCCCTCATCCACGATCCTGACTTCTTGCTGCTGGACGAACCGACCACCGGCGTTGATCCGCTTTCGCGCGCGCAATTCTGGGATCTGATCGACCATATCCGCCAGGAACGCCCGAATATGAGCGTGCTTGTCGCCACCGCCTACATGGAGGAGGCCGCGCGCTTCGACTGGCTGGTCGCCATGGACGCCGGCAAGATACTTGCTACCGGCACTTCCGCCGATTTCTTCGAGCGCACGGGCGCCACGACGCTTGAAGAGGCCTTTATCGCGCTGCTTCCCGAAGAGCGCCGGCGCGCCCACAAACCGGTTCATATTCCCCCGCGCGAGAAAGAACGCGATACGGAAATCGCCATCCAGGCGACGAACTTGACGATGCGCTTCGGCGATTTCACAGCGGTCGATCATGTCGACTTCCGCATCGAGCGCGGCGAGATTTTCGGTTTCCTCGGCTCGAATGGCTGCGGCAAATCGACGACGATGAAATTGTTGACGGGCCTGCTTCCCGCCAGCGAAGGCGAGGCATGGTTGTTCGGTCAGAAAGTCGACAGCCAGGACATCGCCACACGTCGGCGGGTTGGCTATATGTCGCAGGCCTTTTCCCTCTATGCCGAACTTACAGTCCGGCAAAATCTGGAATTGCATGCAAAGCTGTTTCACGTGCCGCCGCACGAAATAGGCGCGCGCGTCATGGAAATGGCTGAACGCTTCGGCATCGTGGACATATTGGACACGCTGCCCGACGCCCTGCCGCTCGGCCAGCGCCAGCGCCTGAGCCTCGCCGTGGCGATGATCCACAAGCCGGAAATGCTGATCCTTGACGAACCGACATCCGGTGTCGATCCGATCGCGCGCGACCAATTTTGGCAGATGCTGATCGACCTGTCGCGGAACGACAAGGTCACCATCTTCATCTCCACGCATTTCATGAACGAGGCCGAACGCTGCGACCGCATATCGCTGATGCATGCCGGCAAGGTGCTAGTCAGCGACACGCCCGCCAGCATCGTCCAGGCGAAAGGGGCGGCCAATCTGGAGCAGGCTTTCATCGCCTATCTGGAGGACGCATCGGGAGATGCCTCAACGCCCGCGAAATCTGCGGCATCCCAGACCGGTCGCAGCGCTGCGAATACGCCTTCCGCTGAAACCGCCGGAACGCAGTTTTCCCGATTCTTCTCCATCCGCCGCATGCTGGCCTATACGCAGCGCGAGCAACTGGAGCTTCAGCGCGACCCGATCCGTGGCATGCTCGCATTGCTGGGCAGCGTCATGCTGATGTTCATCATTGGTTACGGCATCAGTCTGGATGTCGAAAATCTGCCCTTCGCCGTGCTGGATCGCGACGGCACAACGACCAGCCAGAACTATGCGCTCAACCTTGCCGGATCCCGCTATTTCATCGAACGACCGCCAATCACCGATTATGCGCAGCTCGACCGGCGGATGCGATCTGGCGAGCTCAGCGTCGCCGTTGAGATTCCGCCCAATTTTGCACGAGACATGCGTCGTGGCGCTCCCGTGCAGGTCGGCGTGTGGATCGACGGCGCGATGCCGATGCGCGCGGAGACGGTCCAGGGGTATATTCAGGCATTGCACGCCCAATGGCTGAGCGAGTTGAGCGTACAGGAACTGGGCGTGCGTCCGTCCTCCGGACTGGTCAACATCGAAATCCGCTATCGCTATAACCCCGATGTCAAAAGTCTGGTCGCAATCGTGCCCGCAGTCATCCCGATCCTGCTGCTCCTGTTGCCGGCGATGCTGACCGCCCTGAGCGTGGTTCGAGAAAAGGAGCTGGGATCGATCATCAACTTCTATGTCACACCGGTCCGGAGCGCCGAGTTCCTGCTGGGCAAGCAATTGCCCTATGTCGTGCTGGCGATGTTCAACTATGCGCTGCTGGTTCTGCTGGCAGTCACGATCTTCCATGTACCTATCAGCGGCAGCATAAGCGCGATGACGCTTGGCGCGCTTCTCTACACGCTGTCATCCACGGCGCTCGGCCTTCTTTTTTCGGTGTTCATGCGCAGCCAGATCGCCGCGGTCTTTGCGACTGCAATTGGCACGATTCTGCCCGCCATTCAGTTCTCCGGCCTCATCAATCCCGTCTCGTCCCTGGAAGGGGCAGGCGCG
>QFNN01000018.1 GCA_003240855.1 Sphingomonas sanxanigenens | reverse complement strand
CTCTGGACAACCAGCTGACGCCGGATAGATGTTTGCAACTGATCCACGCAGAACGTTTCAATGCCGCTTGCAAAGGGAGAGCCGTCCATAGAGATAATAGGTCTGCTCGCTGACCGCGATCCGTCGACATGCCTCGGCCGTCGAGGGCTCCTGCGCCAGCACGATCTCAACTTCTCGCAGCCTGCCGATAATCTCTTCCGACTTGTGCTTCTGGCTTGGCATTCAATGTCCCTTCGTGGTCCAGACTATGATAGTATCTGGGCCACTCAGCGGGGGGCAGATCACGCCGTCCTGGCCGGGACTGGCGGGTTCCATCCCAACACCCGCCATTCCCTAAGCCTCGAAGATCGCTCTAGAAACGCACCAGACTGGCCGACTTCGGAATGTCGGCTTACCGGCGGGTAACCGGCGATAGCCGCCGGACCTCTTTCGGGCAGTCGACACGACCGCAGGCGGAGATAGCTGTCTGTCGCCCATCGACGGTGGGTTCAACGGGTGGCGACAACACTTTAATCTTTTGAGGAAGATGGAGTGTCGCGATGAAGCAGCGTCGTCGGATATATTACACGGCCAGCCAGCGAGCGGAGATATGGGATCGTTGGCAGCGCGGGGAGTCGATGAGTTCGATTGGGCGCAGGTTTGATCGAGCGTCATCGTCGGTATTTTCGGTGATCGCGCCGACCGGGGGCATCCGGCCTGCCGATCGCAAGCGCGGCAGCCGTGCGCTGAGCCTTGCGGAGCGGGAGGAGATATCGCGGGGTCTGAGCGTCAGCGAACCGTTGCGTGCGATAGCCCGTCGGCTGGGCCGCGCGCCCTCGACGATCAGTCGGGAAGTTAGGCGTAACGGCGGTATTGCACGGTATCGGGCGACCGCGTCCGATCAGGCGGCATGGGATCGTGCCTTGCGGCCCAAGCCCTGCAAGCTGGCTTGCTCGCAGCCACTGGCCCGGGCAGTATCGGCCAAGCTGCGTCGCAAATGGTCACCGGAACAGATTGCGGGGTGGCTCAGGCGCAGCTTTCCCAAGGAGCCGCACAGGCAGGTGTCGCACGAGACCATCTACAGAAGTTTGTACATACAGGCGCGCGGGGTTCTGAAGAAGGAACTGCTGGAGCATCTGCGCGCCCGACGCACCATTCGCAGGTCGCGGCACGCCAGCCTCAAGCGCAATGGCCTCGGACAGATCAAGGATGCCGTGTCGATCAGCGAGCGTCCCGCGTCGGTCGAGGATCGCGCCATTCCCGGCCACTGGGAAGGCGATCTGATCGGCGGCACGAAGAACAGCTACATCGCCACGCTGGTCGAACGGCATTCGCGTTATGTGATGCTGATCAAGGTCGCCAACAAGGATACAAGAAGCGTCGTGTCGGCGCTGATCAGGCAGACGCAGCGCCTGCCGCGCGAACTCTACAAGTCGCTTACGTGGGACCGCGGCAAGGAACTGGCCGATCATCCGCGCCTATCGCTGGCTACCGATGTCGAAATCTATTTCTGTGATCCGCAATCGCCCTGGCAGCGAGGCTCCAACGAAAACACCAATCGCCTGCTGCGACAATATTTCCCCAGAGGAACCGATCTGTCGCTATACAGCCAGGCCAAGCTGAGTGCCGTCGCTCGCCAACTCAACGAACGGCCAAGGAAAACGCTCGAATATCAAACGCCCGCTGAGCGTTTTCAAGCTTGTGTTGCCGCCACCCGTTGAACCCACCGTCGTTTTAACCGGAGCGACAAAAACTAACCGCGCTGACATGCTACAGGTCCGTTGAACGGGTCCGACGGTTGGGGACCCGTTCGGTCCTAATACGCAGTGCTTGTACTCCCATGGATGCTCTTGGCTGGGTCGAAGCCGGTTCAGCGTCACTGTTTCGCACCGAATATGTCATCTAGCGCCAAACGCAACGTCACTTTCAGTCCCTCGGGCCTGAAATCGAAGTCAGCGCCGCTACTTTCACCGCGCAACGCTCGGTCGATCATTCGGGAACCGAATCCTTTTCGGGCTGGTGCTGAGGTAGGCGGTCCCCCCACTTCCGACCAAACTAATATGATCGCCTTATCTGAACTTTCGGCCGTGCGCGACCAAGCAACATCAATCTTGCCAGCCTCGTTGGAAAGGGCGCCATATTTGACTGCGTTGGTCCCTAGTTCGTGAAGAACCATCGCCAGTTGCAGAGCCTTGTCAGACGATACCGCGACCTCGGGCCCGGCGATTGTGATGCGGGGACGATCGCCCTCGATGAACGGACTTAGCGCACGGTGCACGACATGCCCTACATCGACCAACTCCCAGTTCTGCTGGGTGAGCAGATCGTGTGCGCCCGATAGCGCCAGCAAACGCGAAACAAATGCCCGCACTTCAGCCGGCGGGGCCTCTCGGAAGGTTTGCACAGCGATGGCCTGGATCGTGGCGAGCGTGTTCTTTACGCGATGCTTGAGCTCATGAAGCAACAGCTCTTTGGCGTCTTCGGCACGTCGGCGCTGTTCGATTTCCAGTTGCGCGGCCTTGTGTAGGCGGGCATTGTCCATGGCGACGGCCGTCTGGGCCGCTATAGCCGAGACGAGAGTCTCAGCGTCGCCCGAAAACTTGCCCGGCTGATCGTGAGCGAAGAAGAGCCCGCCCAGCACCTCGCCAGAAACGGAGGTGACCGGCACTGCCAGATAGCTCACTACAGGCAAATGCCCAGCAGGCATGCCGTGATGCGGGGCACTGTGGCCGTATCGTGGATCTTGGCGGATGTCATCGGAGCGCACGACGCCCTCGCCGGCGAAGGTCGGCGCAAAGACCGCCGTATTACGCGGCATGCCGAACGTTTCGAAAGCTTCGCGGGGCGCCCCGGATAGGGTGTAGAGATAGTAGGCTTCTCCAGCAGCGTTAATAACGTTGTAGAAGAAGGCTCCGAATTTCGCACCGGTCAGTTCAGTGGCGATATCGGTGACCTCTTCGACAATGCGATCGAGATCAAGGTCCCGGGCAATGACATTTGCTACGCGGTTAAGCGTCTCGAGGCGTTCCGCTTGGCGAGCGATTAGCGCTTCCGCCGCCTTGCGATCGGTGATGTCCCGGGCGATTTTCGAAGCGCCTACCACGGTCCCGTCGGCGTCCTTGATCGGCGAGACGGTGAGTGAGATATGGAAAAGAGTCCCATCCTTGCGCCGCCGCACCGTTTCGAAATGCTCGAGCCGCTCGCCTCTTTTAAGGCGGCTGATGATCTCGTCCTCTTCCGCGCGGCGATCGTCCGGAATGAGGGTGAGAATGGATTTGCCAATAATCTCCTCCGCCGAATAGCCGAAGATGCGCTCAGCAGCGGCATTCCAGTTTGTGATCACGCCCTCGAGGGTCTTGCCGATGATCGCGTCAGAGGATGATTCTACGATGGCAACGAGTCTGCTGGCCGCGGCCGATGGAACCTCGTCTTCTGAGATTTTGGCGTTCAGCGTCATAAAGCGGCGTCCCTATAGTGCGACCAGCCTAACAGCTGCCGAGTTGTTCCACCGCTTCTAGCAGTCGCTCAATATCATAGGGCTTGTCGAGCACGAGGTCGAACAGGTCGGTCCGATCACGCGCGATAGCGCCTTGCGCGCCGCTCACCAGCAATATGGGAATGCGACGTAGCGCTTCGTCGGCGCGTACGACCTCGGCGAGCTCAAGGCCGGTCATCAACGGCATCATGAAGTCGGTGATGATAAGATCGGGACGTTGCTGTCGCACGAGCTCCAGAGCGGCTGCTCCATGAGCCGCGTCACGCACCTCATGACCCGCGTCCTCGAGGCATACGACCAGCATGTCGGCGATCAGGAATTCGTCTTCGGCTACCACAATTTTCATGAATTGCGCCCCAATCGGCTCAGATTGAGGAAATGGGTCAAACCTCGAGTGGCCGTGCGAGGCCGGTCGAGATGCCGGTAGCAAGCTCGAACGGGCCTTTAATGGCCAGGCCATGCCCGTCGATGATCACCTCCTGCGGCGCCGCCTCATAGGACTGGTCGCGAATCTTCAGAACGGAAAGGACCCGCTTATACTCGGACCGGATTTCGACTTGTCGCATCATGATCAGATTATCGAGCAGACTGGATATCTCGGGTCCGGGGGCTGCTACCTCGGAGGCGAAAAGGTCACGCAATTCCCACGTACCGATCGTTGTAACGCCCAAAGCCCTAAGTTCGTTCGTCAGGGCCGCAAAAAATTCCACCAAGCGCGCGCGTTGGATCGCGGCACGCTCGAACCCGCCTAGTGAGTCGAGGAAAAGGCGTTTCACGCCCCGTGCGGTGACGGCGTCGAGGAGGCGGTAAGCAAGCTTGTCGAGCAGATTTTCGGTGAGCGGTTGCCACAAGATTTCGACTTGCCCGGCCTCGGTTTTGGCCTTGAGATCAAGCCCTAGTGCTTTGGCCTTGAGCAAGAGACGATCGGGCGTCTCATAGAAACCAAAATGAAGGCCTGGCTCTGCCTCAGTCGATTGTGCAAGGAAGTTGATGCCAAAAGACGTCTTCCCTGACCCGGAAGGGCCTATCAACAAGGTGGTCGAACCGCGAGGTAAGCCACCCCCGGTCAGCGGATCGAGCCCTTCGACGCCGGATGACAGCGGCTGTGGGTTTGGGCTATCTATGACCGACGGTGTGCGGAACGCCGCCTCGAGCCGCGGGAATACCGAGAGCCCGATGTCGGTTATCTCATATTGGTGATAGCCACCTAGCGCGGCACTACCACGGCTTTTGCGCAAGCGGGCACGTCGGACCGTGCGAACACCGACCAGCTCCTCATGCAGCTCAAGAACGCCATCGACCATCGTATGCTCGGGGCTGTCGTCCTCAACTCGCGCGCTCGTAAGAAAAAGGACCGTGCAACCGACAAAGGCCGCCTGGCTCTGCACCTCCGCGACGAAAGTCTTGACGTCGAGCTGAGACTCGGCGCGATCTCGCGCATTGAGGAGGCCGTCGAAAACAATGAGCGAGGCGCCGTGACGCTTGGTCTCCTTGCGCAACAGGTCGACCACCGCGTCCAGCCCTTCATTCTTCAAAGTCTGGAAGACACTCAGATAGACGACATTGCCGCCCAGCTGTTCCTTCTCAAAAAAGGTCAGCGTGGATAGCGATTGGAACAATCGGTCATGCGTTTCGGCAAGCAGCGTGATGTAAAGCACCTTCTTGCCTTCCTTCGCGCACGCAAAGGCGATTTGGTTGCCCAGGATTGTCTTACCAGCGCCCGGCTGCCCTTGGACAATATAAGATGAGCCCTCGACAAACCCGCCTCCGAAGATGGTATCCAAACCCGAGATCCCGGTCGAAAGGCGGGGAAGATGTTGCGTCACGGGAAACCCTCATAAGCCTTTGGCAGACCTTTTTGCGGCCTCCCTTTGGGGGTGAGTAGCAGCATGCGGGCTGAAGGTCTTGTAGCTTCGATACATTCTCGCAGATTTCTGCTAGAACGAAGAACGTCGCCAATCTGCGGGAGTCGAGGCCGATCTCTCGGTGGCGCGCCCGCCGATCAGCGAGGTCGTCACCTTCATCCAGCAGGGGTAGGTCTACCAGCAGGCGCAATCTGTCGATCGCAATAAATGGCAGCTTCCGGGAAAATCCGCAGCTGCAGCCGGAAACTCATGGGATGATGCCTCGTCGCGCCGCTACGAGATCAATCATGCAGTATCATGTCGTCGAGCATGCCTGCCAAGATCGTAAAGAGCGAAGGCCCGAGAGGCTACGCCTCAGCCGTTCGGCGGCCCGATCAGGTACTGAGCGTCCGTCACCTTCTCCATCCAGGTCACATTTTTCCCGTCGAGCGCTTCCTGAACAGCGACATGGGTCATCCCTTGCGTCGGCGTTGCACCATGCCAGTGCTTCTTATCGGCCGGGCAAAGCAGGATGTCTCCCGCCTGAAATTCGACGATTGGCTCACCTTCAACCTGCGTCCAGCCCACACCCTCGGTAACTATCAGGGTTTGGCCAAGCGGGTGGGAGTGCCACGCGGTTCGGGCACCCGGCTTGAACTCGACGACCGCGCCGGTGATGCGAGAGGGTTGATCCCGCTTGAACTGTCCCGTGATGGTCACCGTCCCGGTGAAGTTCTGAGCAGGCGCGCTCGTCGCCTGCATCTCTAACTTTCGATTGATCTGCATTTCCGAACGCCCTTTTGCTGCGGCATTACCAGCCGTCAGAAGTCCCAACGAAATGAGCACCGCGCCTATTGCTTTTGGCATGAGATGATCTCCGGCTTTCAAATTGATGTTCAGCGAGCCTGTTGCGCGCGACCTGCGATGAGTTTCCGATAGGCTTCCACGTCGAACGTGTCGGGATTGGGACCACTGCGCTCGTTAACGTTGATCCGATCGATGGACGCCAACTCGCTCTCGCTGAGCGTGAAATCGAGAACGTCGAAATTCTCAGCGATATGAGAAGGATTCGTGGAACGTGGGATGACGATCAGGCCACGTTCGATATGCCAGCGGATGATGACCTGAACGGGAGACTTTCCGTGCTTCGTTGCGATCTCACGGATGGTCGAGTTCGCAATATGCCGACCGACATTCTTTTCGCCGCCCAGTGGCGACCAGCTTTCGGTCGCGATGCCGCGCCGGGCATTAGCGGCTCGCATAGGCTGTTGGCTGAGCGACGGATTGATTTCGATCTGATTGACTGCCGGGACCACAGAGGTCGCCGCCTTCAGGTTGTCGAGGTGGTTTTCGTTGAAATTGCTCACGCCGATTGCCCGGATGCAACCGTCCGCATTCAGCTTCTCGAGCGCCTTATAGGCGGCAATCGTCTTGCCGAAATCCATCGGCACGGGCCAATGCAGTAGATAAAGATCGAGGTAGTCGAGCTTCAGCTTGCTTATGCTGAGGTCGAATGCCCGCATCGCCTGATCGTAGCCAAAGTCCTCGATCCAGAGCTTGGTGGTGATGAAGAGTTCGTTGCGGGCGACGCCGCTGCGAGCGATGCCGTCGCCAACCTCAGCCTCGTTGCCGTAGTTTTTTGCCGTGTCGATCAGCCGAAAGCCCGCACCCATGGCGGTTTGAACCATCTGCGCCGCCTCTACCGGCTTTACGTGGAAGGTGCCGAAACCCAGGATCGGCATCTTCACGCCGTTGTTGAGCGTGACCAGCGGAACTGTGCCATTCGCACCCTGAGACTGGCCATGCCGGGCCTGTGCCGACAAGATAGCGGGAGTGAGGGAGGCCGCGGTTGCGGCGGCCAAAAAGCTGCGTCTCGTGGTCATGGGAACTCCGCTTCTTGATTACGTTTGGAGAGGCGACCGGTTGGTCGAACTTCAGCGCTTACGATCGGCTTGCGAGGATCTTCTGGTAGGCTGCCACGTCGAACGTCTCGGGGTCAGGGCCGCCACGCTCGTTGATGTTCATGCCGTCGATCGCGCGCATCTCGCTGTCAGTGAGTGCGAACCCAAAGACGTCGAAGTTGCTGGCGATATGGTCGGGATTGATCGAGCGGGGGATGACGACGTTGCCCTGCTGAATGTGCCAGCGGAGCACGACCTGAATGGGTGTCTTGCCATGCTTCTCGGCGATCGACGCTATCGATGAGTTTCTCAGCACATCACCGACGCGCTTCTGACCGCCGATAGGCGACCAGGCCTCCGTGATGATGCCGCGCGAAGCATTTGCAGCCTTGACCACGCGCTGGCTCAGCAGAGGGCTTAGCTCGACCTGGTTTACCGCCGGCACCACGTCCGTGTGATGCGATAGCTCGTCGAGATGCTCAGGGTTGAAATTGCTCACCCCGAGCGCGCGGATGCGCCCACTGATGAGCGCAGGCTCAAGCGCGTTGAAAGCGGCAATCGTCCGCTCAAAATCCATCGGAAGCGGCCAGTGCAGAAGATACAGGTCGATGTATTCGAGGCTCAGCGCCTCCATGCTCGCCTCGAACCCGCGCAGCGCATGTTCGTGACCATAATCCTCAATCCAGAGCTTCGTGGTCACAAAAAGCTCGCCACGATCAAGGCCGCTGTCGGCGATGGCTTGGCCGACCTCGGCCTCGTTCTTGTAGTTGGCAGCGGTGTCGATCAGCCGGTAGCCGGTCTCGATAGCGGTCCGCACGGCAGCGCGTGTATCTTCTGGTTTGATCGCGAACGTGCCGAAGCCAAGCGCTGGCATGTTGGCGCCTGTGTTCAGGCGAAGATGAGGCTGATCATTCATGGCGAGTTCCTTCTGAGATGAGATTGTGGGAAGCGATCAGCGCGCGGTGTAACCACCGTCGGGCGCGACGATCTGGCCGATCATGAAACCGGCGCCGGGGCTGCACAGCCAAAGGACGGCGGAGGAAATCTCGGCCTGGCTGCCCATGCGGCCAACGGGAATGTCCGCGATCACTGCATCAAGCCGACCCGGCTCGCGCTCCATCAAGCCCTGCACCAGAGGTGTCTCCGTGGTGCCGGGGCAGATCGCATTGATGCGGATGCCCTTAGGGGCATATTCCAGCGCAGCCGCGCGCGTCAGCCCGATCACACCATGCTTTGACGCCGTATATGCGCTCAGGCCAGGAATGCCGACCGTGCCGCTCTGCGAAGAGCAATTCACGATCGCGCCGCTTCCCTGTTCGCGCATCTGACGAAGCTCATGCTTCATGCAGTTGAACACGCCGCGCAGGTTCACGCCGATGATGCGGTCGAAATCCACGGCCTCCAAATCGGCCGTCTCAGCAATCCCGACGTGGATGCCGGCATTATTGAAGGCGAAGTCCAAGCGACCAAACGCCTGTTGGTTAGCCTGCACCATCGTCTCGACGGAGGCCTCGTCCGAAACGTCGCAAGCTATGCCGATCGCGTTGTGGCCGTTTTGCCGAAGTTCAGCAGCGGCGCGTTCAGCCGCCTGACCGTCCAGATCGGCGATAGTGACGCTGGCTCCAGCCTCCGCGAAAGCGCGTGCAGTTTGTAGGCCGATGCCAGACGCTGCACCGGTGACGATTGCAACCTGATCCTTGAACGAGAACACTTACAAGATTCCTTTGGCGGTTGCCGGACGTGGCGTCCGGTAGAGGCCCAGTCCGACGATCAATGCGGTAAGGGCGAAAAGCGTGGCGGAGACGATGAGCGGGGCCAGCGGGCCACTGCGATCGAGCAGCATCCCTCCCGCGACAGCGCCGCCCGTGTTTGCGAGTTGGATCACCGCGACCTGAAGGCCACCTGCGGCCTCCGAGGCGTCGGGGAGATTGCGCGCAATCCAGGTCGACCAAGCGACTGGGACCATGCCGAATGCGAAGCCCCAAATCGCCGTGAGTATGCTGGCTTCCACGGCTGCGGCACCCAGGAGGATCAAGCCCGCCGCGGATAGCGACAGCGCTATTGGCGCAAACAGCAGCGTTCCCCTGAGGCTACGGGAAAGTGCCGGCCCAGACGCGGCTGTCCCGGCCAGATTGCCCAGTCCGAAAAGCAATAGGATCGCGGACAACGACGTGTGGCTGAGATGGGTCACGCCCTCAAAAAACGGTCGCATGTAGGTGAAGAAGGCGAACTGCGCGGCGAACACTGTCGTGATAGCGAGGAGCGCCGTGCCGACCTGTGGGCGCTTTGCCACGGCGACGATGCTGCTGTTCTGAGCCTGCTCACCTGGCAGCATCTGTGGAAGTGCCGCCCACTGCCAGAGCCAGCACAAGCTGCCAAGAACTGCGGCAGCAGCGAATATAGCCCTCCAGCCAAGCATACCGCCAAGAAAGCTACCAAGCGGCGCTGATGCGACGAGGGCGACAGAGACCCCGCCGAAGATGATCGACAGCGCTTTCGGCAACGCCTGTGGTGGGACTAGCCGTGCTGCGACGGCTGCGGCCATCGACCAGAATCCACCCAGCGCGACACCTAATATTACGCGAGCGATCATCAGCACAGCAAAGCTGGTGGCTATCGCCGTCAGCGCGCTCGACAGGGCCATAAGGACAGAGAAGGATAACAACACGACCCGGCGATCGACCTTCGCTATCACCCTTGAGGTGAACAGGCTGGCAAACAACGCGGCCACAGCGGTTGCACTGATCGACTGACCTGCCATACCCGCGCTAATTGCGAGGTCTGACGCAATCGGGGTGAGCAGGCTGGCTGGCAGAAGCTCAGCCGTGATGATGCCGGCGACACTCAAAGCGACCGCGTAAACAGCGCCCCATCTAGTGTTTTGCTCGCTGGCGTTGGCGGCAAACACGCCTCCGGCGCCGAGCACTTGATGTTCTTGATACATTTGCCTCAGCCGTCTTGAACGGCGCGATGACGGACACGCAGTGTGAATGCAGCCGTGACCACAGAAAGAGCGGAGGTGGCGACGCTACAAAGGGCAAGCGCGTTCGATTTCGCGGCAATAGGGGCGATGACCGTGAAGGCCGCCGCCGCAATTATCAGCGGGAGGAACATACCAATCAGTGAGTTTAACGCCGACGCTTCCAGCGCGCGAAGTGCGCCGGAGAGGAATGCCAATCCTGAGAGCAAAACAAGCAGAAACAGGCCAGCAAGACCCCACTGCGGGTTGCCGTTGACGATGACGACTGCGATGACGCTCAACACCGCGCTGGTAATCGCGATCATCGGGGTGCCGACCGAGTTCCTTAGTGCGATTGCGACGCCTGCGCCGATCAGGAGCGCCAGCGAGATGCTGCCAAACAGGACCGGGGCGGACGCGTTCAGCGCATAGGGATAGGGCGCTAGTGCGGACAGGCTTGAGGCGAGCGCCAGGAGCAAGCTCGTCAAAAGCAAAGCTGAAGTTGCCGACACAATCGTAAGCTTTGGGGTGCTGAGCGCCGACGCTGTCGCGCCGTCGATACCTGCGTTCTGCGTGTCGTCCATTGACCGTCTCCCGACGCGCGCAGACGACCGCCCGCGCCCACGAAGCACGGCGCGCTACCTGTCTCTGCGATGTTGCCAGCGATGGGACTTGGCCTCTCACGGCCGTCGCATCGTCATGGTGGATTTAACGCACGAACCGAAAAAGGATTAGGGGTGGATCTCGCGATGCCAACGTGAGAAATTCTCATCGTCAAAGCGGCTGCACGTGGCGTAAGGTTTGCCGTGCCCTGCAGCTCCGCTCACACCGACGTTTCGATGCTCGTCGGTCCGGCGAGACAACAGCAGGGCTTTTCGACGGTAAATTGGAGGTCGGCAGCCCACTGTGCAAATCAATCGATCCGATCTGGCGGACTGCGCGTATTTCATCGCTATTGCTCGCCACCGCAGTTTCCGGCGGGCGGGTTTGGAACTTGGCGTAAGTTCCTCGGCGCTGAGCCATGCGCTAAAAGCCTTCGAGACTTCTGTGGTTGCCGCCCGTGATGCAAGAAGTTTCTGATCCGAATAGCGAGTGATCGAGTGCGGTCTTCTGTCAGGCCTTTGGTTGCGGCGTTTCAGAAGCCGCTGGCCGGTATGGTGATCTGCGGTTCGAGTCCAAATCTCGTTTCCGAGCTGAGATGCTCACGCCTCGTAACTGGTTTTCCCGGACCAGATCTGTTCGCTCATTTCGCCCATTCGGGTCGTCGCCTTCTCACACCCCCATCATCCGACGTTCGGCAAGCCTGTTGGCATGCTGATCATGCAACTGCTGCGTGCGCCGGAATTCTGTAGTCATTCCCATTTTTTATAAGCGCCCAAATTGTTCTGGCCATCTTGTTGGCGAGGGCAATTGCCACAAGCATTCTCGGTTTCCTGGCAAGCATATCTGCTAGCCACGAATTTTCTGGAATCGATTTACGACCCATCCAATTCAGACGGGACATCGCACCTATAATAAGCAATCTGCGAATATCTGCCTGACCAGCTTTAGAGATACGTCCAAGGCGCTCCCTTCCACCTGAGGAGAATTGCCGCGGGACAAGACCGAGCCAGGCCGCGAAGTCCCGCCCACATCGGAAGCTCTCCATTGATGGAGCGAAGGCCTGGACCGCCAAGGCTGTTAAAGGGCCAACTCCCGGGATCGTCTGTAGCCGCCTAGCCGCATCAGTTTCAGCCGCCAGCGCTTTGATCTTCTTTGTCCGCATATTGATGCGCTCAGTTTTCTCGGCGATCTGTGCCAGCAGATCTCGGCATTCATCCCGCATCAAAGTGGGCAAATCGCTGTGTTTCTCGTCAAGAATATCCGCAATCCGAGAGAGCTGATTTATGCCTTGCGGGACAACATGACCATATTCATAGAGTGCCGCCCTTACAGCATTGACCAGCTCCGTGCGCTGATGAACGAGCCGTTCCCTTCCGCGAAACAAAATCGCGCTGCTTTGCTGCTCTTCTGACTTCGGGTCAACAAACCGCATCTCTGGTCGTTGAGCCGCAATCACGATGGCTTCAGCATCAGCGGCATCATTTTTCTGGCGCTTCACGAAAGGCCTAACGTAATGTGGTGCGATCAGCTTGACCTCGTGGCCAAGTCGGATCATTTCCCGTGCCCAGTAATGTGCACTGCCACATGCTTCCATCACTATCACCGCCGGCGGTTGCGCTGCCATAAACGCTGTGAAGGCTGAACGCGGCATCTTCTTCCGAAACTTGGGTTGGCCCGTCATTGACGCGGCGTGGAGCTGAAATACGGACTTTGCCAAGTCCACCCCGATCATTGTATCCTTTGACACGGTTGCCGTCCTTTCCGCTCAGTGGCCCTAACTCCACTATCCTGGCACATCTCGATGCCGTCTGGGGAGGGCGGCAACCACCCCATCTCGTTTGGGCCTGCGCCTTCTCAACCGGACGAACCGATCGGTGACGCTCACAGCCGCGGGCGAACAACTGCTGCAAGCCATCTCGGATCCGGTCAACGTGATCGGCGATGCCTTCGAGACTCTCAACCGGTTCCGTGACGCCCCGGCAGGTCGCATCAGGATCAATATGATGGCGGATGCGGCCGCCCTTCTCGTCAGCCCGATCCTGCCGGTATTCATGGAGCGCTACCCGGACGTCGAACTCGAAATCTCGGTCGACAATCACATCGTCGATGTCATCGACAGCGGCTTTGATGCGGGTATCAGGTATGGCGGGACTGTTCCTGAGGACATGATAGCGCAACGACTATCAGGCGAAATAGACTGGGTGATCGTTGGTGCTCCGTCCTATTTTGAACGGTTCGGAAGACCCCAGCATCCCAACGACCTCGCCGAACATCGCTGCCTGCGCATCAGGCTGGGGGACGACAGCATCTACAAGTGGGAACTGGACAAGGCCGACGAGAGCGTGGCGATCGACGTGCCTGGCATGATCACCGTGAACAATGCCGACGCTGCGCTGCCCGCCGTCCTGGCCGGCGCGGGCCTTACCTATCTTTCCGAACCACTGGTCAGGCCTTTGGTCGCGGCGGGGCAACTTGAGATCGCGCTGCCGGATTGGGCATCGACCGGGCCAGCGTTCCACCTGTATTATTCATCGCGCAGGAACGTGCCGACGGGTCTGCGGCTGCTGGTCGATTTGATCCGCGAGCTTAGGCCGCTTGGCTACTAGGGGACGGAAGATGAGCCCGCGATTGCGGCCGTGATAGCCATGATGGCCTTTGACGCTAGAATCCCGAACCGCAGTTGAAGGTGTAGACAATCAAAAACGCAGCGATTGAAATGCTCTCGCCTAACTGGACCGTTCCGATACACGTTCGGAACGACGTGATCTGGTCGGTGCGCCATGCCGGATGAGATTCAGCTATAGCCGCAACGCGGCACCGAAGCGGACATTCCACTAACGGCCGGTCTCGAGCGTCCTGATCGGCAAAGCGGACGGGCCGCACCTGGGAACGGGAAATTTGCAGCTGAGAGTCCGAGAAGGGGCGATGCTTACTTGAGGTCGGCGATATCCACAGAAGAATTCTGGAAGCCAGTGCCGATACCAAGGGCCTGGCTTAATCTTGATCAATGGGATTTTCTGGAACGGATGTCAGGTTCTCGGCTTTCTATGGGATATCCTATCGGAAGGCATCCTCGTGGCTACCCAGCTTAAACATCATGTCCCGCAATTTCTCGATCAAGACTTTCAGGAAGAACTGAGCCGCTGGAATAGACGGCGGCTGGCGCCGGCATTTCCACAGGATGTGTCTGTAGCGTCGTTTGGCGACGATATGACCATGCAACGGCTGCAGCAAGCCTTTCTGGAAAAACTGCGGGCTGAGGTGATCGATGAAGCCGCGGATGCGCCAACCGATCCCGACGGCTTTATCGGGTGGTTCGAGCAACTCAAGGCGATCGGGCCCGGGCAGCAGGATCGCCTTTTCCCTTGGCTTGCGGATAAGGCAGATCGGAATCAGTTGCGTTGGTTCCTGTCACAGGAAGCCGCTGGAGAGGCTGGTTTCGACGACCTCGTAGCGATGACGCAGGTGAAATTGCCCGCGCGCGCGAAGCTGGAATTGGCCCGTAATTATTGGGATGAGATGGGCCGGGGTAATGCCAAGGGCATGCATGGACCCATGCTTGACCAACTGGTCGAAATTCTCGACCTTGATACGCGCATCGAGAGCACGGTTTGGGAAAGCCTAGCGTTGGCGAACGCCATGACTGCCATGGCGTCTTTACGTGCCTATACATGGCATAGCGTAGGAGCCTTGGGCGTTATCGAACTGACCGCGCCCGACCGCTCGGCCCTTACCGCCCGCGGCCTGCGGAGGATTGGGCTTTCAGGAAGTGAGCGGCGCTATTTCGACCTTCATGCCGTACTCGACATTAAGCATAGCCGAGATTGGAATGATGAAGCGATCGCGCCTCTGGTCGCAGAAGAACCCCGGCGCGCCACGGCCATGGCCGAGGGCGCGCTGATCCGATTGCGATGCGGAGCACGCTGCTTCGAGCGCTACCGCGCCTATTTTGGAATAGAGTAAGGCGACATGCCCGAGAAATATCCCGAGGACCGCAAAATCTTACTGGTCGAGGACGACCCGGCCGTCGCGGCGATGATCGCTGAACTCCTGGAAGACGCGCATTATGTCGTCGACGGCCCCCACACCACTCTGGCCGATGGCATTAGCGCAGTAGCGGATGAGATGCCCGACGGCGCGGTGCTCGATGTGCGGCTTGGTGAAGGCGACTCCGGTTTACTGGCGGATGACCTGGATCTGTATGACATCCCCTATGTTTTCTGCGCGGGCGCATTCGATCATCAAGCCGTCCACGCGCATCCTGCCGCGCCCCTGATTTCAAAGTCCGACCTCGTTCGGCGGCTAGTGCCCACCTTGCGCCGAATGCTGCACTGACATTTCGGCAAGGGATGTTAAAAGCGACGAGAAGCCCGCCAAAGGGCCGGAGTGATGCCAGACAGTGTAAGGCCGAGCAGGCCGCTTAGACGAGGGCGGAAGGCGAGCGAGGTATAGGAACTCCTGCAATGTCAGTCAGTCCCAGTCCGCAAGACTTTCATCGACCAAAACTCGACGTTGACGGCGGTAAACGAAGTCGCCCTCGAGCGTGGGAACGCTCTCCATCGGAGAAAGTTATCGGAAGAACGAGTTGGAGACGATCATGGCTGCACGACCTTATTGGAAAGGCCAGATAAGACTGGCCTTGGTTTCGATCCCTGTCGAAATCTATTCGGCGACCAAGAGCGGCGCGACCATTGCATTCAATCAAATTCATGAGCCGTCGGGAAAGCGCATCAAATATGAGAAAGTCGTGCCCGGCATCGGCCCGGTAGATCTGGATGAGATCGTCAAAGGCTTTGAATATGCCAAGGGCGAATATGTCCTGCTCGATGAGAAGGAGATCGAGGGCGTCAAGCTCGAGAGCAAGAAAACTCTCGAACTGACGCAGTTTGTCGATAGCCACGAGATCGACGCGATCTATTTCGAAAAGCCCTATTATGTCGTGCCGGCCGACGACCTGGCCGAGGAAGCCTTCATCGTGCTGCGGGAGGCGCTCCGCCGCAGCCGAAAGATCGGACTTGGCCAGCTAGCGATGCGCGGGCGGGAATATGTCGTCAGCATCAAGGCCTGCGGTCGCGGAATGGTCATGGAAACCCTGCGTTATGCCGATGAGGTCAACAAGGCAGCGAGCTATTTCCGCGAAATCGGCGATGGCGATCCTGATGATGAACTCCTCGATCTTGCCACGACCCTGATCGACAAGAAAACCGGCAAGTTCGATGCCAGCGATTTTCATGACCGCTATGTCGATGCGCTCAAGGATCTGATCGAACGCAAGAAGAAAGGAAAGACCCTCAATATCGATGCGGACGATAGCGAAGGCGACCCGCGCGGCAGCAACGTCGTCGATTTGATGGCCGCACTTAAAAAATCGCTGGGCAGTGGCGATTCCAAGCCTGCTGGGAAGAAGGCGCCAGCCAAAACGGCAGCGAAGAGCGCCGATAAGAAGCCAGCAGTGAAGGCTCCAGCGAAGACGACGCGCAAGCGGGCGTGACCTCATGCCCGGTAAAGACCCAAACGCATCCGGCAGCGACGATGACGGTGATGATGCTTTCGCGGAGGGTGCCATCACACTCTGGAGCAATTTGCTGGCGCTGATCGGCACGCATTTGCTCGAAACTGGTATGCCGCGCCAGGAGGTTCTCGACATGCTGACGATGCTCCACGAAACCAATGAGGAAACTGTGCGATCGCCTCGCGCGCGCGCCATTGCAGGACAGCATCTGATGTCGGTCTACCGGGTGCTCGGAGAGGCTTGAGCGCCCTTAATCTGTCGGCCCGAAACGTCGGCGCTCGGGGTCGCGACGGCACGCGAAGTGACCCTTGATCCTTTCGTTGAAAAAGGCTCCCGCCGAGCCGGCCTTGCACAGCTCGTCGAAGATGATGGCAGGCACGTGATAGTAGAGATATTTGCCGGTCTGACGGAACGAGATGTAAAGCGTGTGCTCCTCATCATCGAACGTGACCCGCTCGATCATCGAAGAGTTTTTGAAACGGCAGGCGCGCATCAGCAATCAGCGAAATTACCGATGTCGCGTTCCCTGCCGGCCGACGAGCCGAATCAGAAACAAGGCCGGATGATGGTCTCGCCCAGACGGGGGCGGGGCCCCGTGAACCGGGCGCCGGCTCAAGGGTTATCTCAAGATGGCAGAAGAGGCGATCGACCAAAAACTGCGCGACATGGCCGAGCATCGTGGCCTCAAGCTCGTGAAATCACGCAGGCGCAAACCGGGTGTCGGCGACTATGGCAAGTTCGGGCTTACCGATGCAGCCGGCAATCCGTTGTTCGGCATTGGCGCACAAGGGCTGGAAGCGACGGCGCAAGATATCGAGGCCTATCTGCGGGCCGGTGCCGCCAGCACCTGGAAGGCATCGGCGGAAAGCACCCCGGCCAGACCAGTATCGACAGCCCGACCCGCAGGCAGCAATAACGACGACGGCCAGGATATGGAATCGGCCATTCGGCCGCGCTCGACACGCAGGTCTAAGAAACAGCCAAAAAATCCCGACAGAGGATATTCGCAAGGTCGCAAAAAAGCCGAAGGACCGCCAATAGATCGGTGCAAACACGAGGCCAAAGCGGCTGCGACTGTCAGGTCAGCATCGCGTCCAAACGACCGCAGCTCCGACCCTGCGCCGGTGCCCCAACCGAAACTGCTCATCCGCCCCGCAAAGGCAGCCGACGCGGAAGCGCTTGTCCCGTTGGTGCGACAGCTGTCCAGAGTAAAGCTGGACGAACTCGGTGTCGCCCGGAATCTGAAAGCAGCGCTCAAGGCGGAGGCCGACATGGCTGTCGCTGAATTCGGAGAAGTCGTCGGTTGCTGCGCCTGGGCCGTCATACCCACGATCCAGCACGGGCTGGTCGGCAGACTGACGTTGCTCCTCGTTGCGCAAGCATACCGAAGAAAGGGCATTGCCACCGCTCTGGTCGATGAGGCCGTGAAGTCGCTCCGCAAGGCAGGTTGCACGCGGCTTGAAGCGATGAGCGACATCGAGGTGAGGAATGCCCACAATTTCTTTCGCACGTTGAAGTTCGAGCAGACCAGCTACCGGTTCGCGCGGTCAATCGACCGCTAATGATCGCTGTCCGGTTTCGCCGCGCTTGTCAGACCTGAGCCGCGCAGGAACGAGTCATGGCATCCGGGGATTAAGGGAGCGAAGGGATCCGGAATCGACATGCCGAACGTACAGACCAGGAAGGAGGACAGGCTCGCCACCTATCGCGCCAAGCGTGATTTCGCGCGCACCGCCGAACCCTCCGGGGCGACACAGCCCGCCGCCGGTAATGGCTTTGTCGTCCAGAAACATGCCGCGTCCCGTCTACACTATGATTTCAGACTGGAGCTGGACGGTGTTCTTCTCAGCTGGGCCGTCACGCGCGGGCCCAGTACCAACCCGGATGACAAGAGGCTGGCTGTGCGGACCGAGGACCATCCGCTCGACTATGCCCGGTTCGAGGGCACCATCCCCAAGGGTGAATATGGTGGCGGAACCGTCATGCTGTGGGACAACGGAACGTGGGAACCGATCGCGGGCAAGGATCCGCGCGCGACCCTGACCGAAGGCCATCTCCATTTCATCCTTCATGGGCGCCGGATGCAGGGCGAATGGATCCTTTTTCGCATGAAACCGCGCGGCAGGGGAAAGGGGGAGAATTGGATATTGCGCAAGGTAAAGGATGCCTTTGCCGGCGGCTCGGACGATCTGGTCGGGCTCCACCTGACCAGCATAGATAGCGGGCGCACGATGGAGGAGATCGCTGCGGGCAAACCGATTGCAAGATTGAAGTCCAAGGCATCGCCGTCGGCCTCAGCCTCAGTAGAGGCGCAAGCCAGGAAGCCTGCCAGGGCAACGAAGCGTAGGAAAGCAGCCCGTATCCTGCCGCCGTTCCAGCCCGTGCAGCTGGCGACTCTTGTCGACCATGTGCCGCCGGGTGATCGCTGGCTGCACGAGCTCAAATATGACGGATACCGCACGCTGCTGGCGATCGGAAATGGCGAAGGCCGCGCCTATACGCGCTCGGGGTTGGACTGGTCGGACCGGTTCGCCGGACTGATCGGCGACGCCGTCACGCTTGATGCTGAAAGCGCCCTGATCGACGGTGAAGCGGTCGTGGTGTTGCCCGACGGCAGGACCAGTTTCCAGGCTTTGCAGGCAGCGCTCAAGGACGACCCAAACGCGATCGATTATTTCGCATTTGATTTGCTCGAACTTGACGGGGAAGATCTGACGCAACGGCCCTTGCTGGAGCGCAAGGCGCTTCTCTCCGCGTTGATTGGCGAGGGTCGGGGGCATTTGCGCTATTCCGACCATATCGTCGGGCGCGGCGAGCAGCTCTTCGACAGATTCTGCGACGCGGGGCTGGAGGGGGTCATCTCAAAGCGCATCGACGCACGCTATTCAGGCTCGCGCTCAGGGGGCTGGGTGAAGACCAAGTGCATCCGTCGGCAGGAGTTTGTCGTCGTCGGATGGACCCCCTCCGACAAGCAGCGGGGCTTTCGCGCCTTGCTGCTGGGGGTGAACGAGAAGGGCGTGCTGCGATACGCAGGCAAGGTTGGGACCGGGTTCACCGGTGACGAGATCGAGCGCCTGATGGCGTTGATGGCGCCGCTAGAACAGAAGACTGCGACGGTGGAGGCACCGCGAGCAGCCGTGCGCGGCGCTCACTGGATCAAGCCCAAACTCGTCGCCGAGGTCGCCTTCATCGAATTCACCGACGAAGGCGTGCTGCGCCATTCGAGTTATTTGGGGCTTCGAGAGGACAAAAAGCCCGAAGCGGTGGTGGTCGAAACCGAAGCGCTGGTCGGCGAACTCACCGCTCCGGGCGCTACCAGTGCCGTCAAGATCAGCAATCGCGACCGCGTCATCTTTCCCGAGGGCAAGCTCACCAAGGGGCAGCTCGCCGAATATTATGAAGCTGTTGCGGAGATCATGCTGCCCTGGAGCGGCAGCCGGCCGCTCAGCCTGGTGCGCTGCCCGCAAGGCCGAGACAAGAAATGCTTTTTCCAGAAACATGATGCAGGCAGCTTCGGCGATGCAGTCAGGCATGTCGCGATCCGCGAGAAGGATGGGCATGACGAGCCCTATCTGTTCGTGGACACGCCTGCCGGACTTCTGACCTGCGTCCAGATGGGCACGATCGAGTTCCATGGCTGGGGCGCTCGGATCGAGGACGTCGAGATGGCCGACCGACTGGTGTTCGATCTCGACCCCGACGAGGGGGTGGAGTTCAAGGATGTGGTCTCGGCGGCTGCCCATCTTCAGGACGTGCTGGGTCAGATGGGTCTCGCAACTTTCCCGATGGTGACCGGCGGCAAGGGAGTTCATGTCATCGCGCCGCTCACGCCGACCGCCCAATGGCCAGTGGTCAAGGATTTTGCGCACCGCTTTGCCATGGCCCTTGCGCAGGCCGATCCCGACCGGTTCACTGCGGCCCTGGCCAAGGCCAAGCGTACCGGACGCATCTTCATCGACTATCTTCGCAACCAGCGCGGCGCCACGGCCGTCATGCCGTACAGCGCGCGTTCGCGCCCCTTTGCGCCGATCGCCGTGCCGCTCAGCTGGGAGGAGTTGCGCGATCTGGACAGTCCGGCCCACTGGCATATCGGCGATGCCATGGAGATGGTGAAGCGAGCACGGTCCAAGGCACTCGCGCAATGGGGCCGTGCCGACCAGGTCCTGCCAGATTTGTGAAGATCGCCACCTGCAATGTAAAAGGCGTGAACGGCCGTTTGCCGGTCCCGCTTCGCTGACTAGCAGAAGCTGGGCCAGCCATCGTCATGCTCCAGGAACTCAAGGCGCCGGAGGAGAGGTTCCTGCAGAGCGCGCTTTGCGATCTTGGCTATCCTTCCATCTGGCATGGCCAGAAGAGCTTCGCGATCCTCAGCGCATTGATGCGCCGGTTGATGCTCATATGCGGGGTTGGGAGATATCGAGCGACCATGCGCCGGTGTGGGTCGAGCTTGGCGACAAGAAGGTTCGATGCCGAACCGCAAAGTCATGATGTGCCAGGGCGTGCCCCCTGTGTTCCGACTCATCTGCACTTGAACCACTGTCTGGCTGACAAAGTCTGCGGTGAATTATTTCAGCTGACTGTCCTTGCTGCCACGGCGATTGATCCCGACAGAACGGGCAGCCCTATCACGTTTGGACTGGCACGCAACACAGGTCCGGGTGCCAGGTAAGGCCTGCCGGCGTCGCTCGGGAATCTCCTCGCCGCAATCATCGCAATATACCGCGCTCTCGCCGGCAGGCATCATCGTCCGCGCACGCTGCACCGCGTCCTTGATCGTATCGTCAATCTGGCCTTGCACTGCGCCATCGGGCGCCCAACCATTTGCCATCGCCTTGACCTCCATATCCTAAATGGAGCTCCGGCGCGCTAAGTTCCAGTTGTGTGCCCATTGACGCAGTCATGGGGTTCCTGACCAAGCTGACGGGCAATAAGCGACCGCCGATCTATACAGTGGTGAACGACAATTTTGCCTATGTTCGACCGTATGCGCTTAACTATGAAATCAGCGTGCCAGCGTTTCTTCCAAAAAGGGCCACTCCACCGCAACCCATCTCGATAGAGGAAAAGCCAAAGGCGCTGCCTGCAGGGATTACGAGCGCCTCAATCTGTCACGCCCTCAAGCTTTCCAATGCCATGGAGATGGAACCGCACTCTACTTCCCTCGCTTCTGGCAAAAACGAAAAGCGTAGGCGGGATCGACATAAGAATGAGCGAGACAGTGACGAATGGACACGGCACCGCCGACGCGCAAAGGATTGAAGCTGAAGTTCTGGGCCTCGACAAAGGGACGGATCCCTTCGTAGCTGCGGTGCGGGCCACGCGCATGCCGATGATCATAACCAATCCGCGTCTGCACGATAATCCGGTGGTGTTCGCCAATGACTCCTTCTGTCGGCTGACGGGTTACGAGCGCGAAGAAATTCTGGGTCGCAACTGCCGATTTTTACAGGGACCAGAGACGGATCGGGCGGATGTCCAGGCCATTCACGATGCGGTGGAGGCGATACGCCCTATCGAGATCGACATTCGCAATCATCGTAAGTCCGGGGAGCCATTTTGGAACCGGCTCCTTCTTGCCCCCGTATTCGACGAAGCAGGAACGCTCGCATATTTCTTCGCCAGCCAGGTCGACGTGACGCTGGAGCGCCAACGCCTTGAGGGGCTCGAAAATTCGAACGCTGCCCTCATGGCTGAAATCACCAGCCGGCTCCAACGCCAGAACGAGCAGGAACGCGAGCTCGATTTTGCCCTTCGCGCCGGAAAGTTCGGGACTTGGAGTATCAATTTCGAAACCGGAGAGCTCACAACCTCTCCTGCGTGCCGGGCGCTGTTTGGCGTAGACACGGAAAAGCCGTTTACATTTGATGACCGCCTCGCGGCCATTCATTCCGCCGATCGCGCGGCTAACATCGATGCGATCGACCTGACACGGCGTACGGGAGGGGATTTCGACGTCACCTACCGGATCGTTACCCCGGAGGGTGAAATTCGCTGGCTGACGTCTCGCGGTCAGCCGTTTCTCAACGCCGACGGCAAACCCTTGCGGCTTGCAGGCATATCTTCCGATGTTACAGAGCAGAGGCGCGCTGAGCGAATGCGCATCGCGCTGGTCGCACTGAGCGATGTCGTGCGCGACGTGCAGGACCCTGCAGACATCTCCTTTGCGGCAGCCCGGATATTGGGCGAGGCACTGGAAGTCAGCAGGGCAGGCTATGGCGTCATTGATCCGGCTCTTGAGACGATCACGATCAAGCGCGATTGGAATGCCGAGGGCATATCGTCCCTGGCCGGGGTGCTGCAGTTCCGGGACTATGGATCCTACATCGAGGATCTCAAGCGCGGAAAAGACGTCATCATCGCCGACGCTGACCTTGATCCGCGGTCGGTGGAGGGGGCTGATGCACTCAAGGCCATAAGCGCGCAGGCAGTGGTCAATATGCCGCTCACCGAGCAGGGCGGCCTCGTCGCGTTGCTCTACCTTAACCATGCCACCGCGCGCGAATGGCTCGACGACGAGATCGCTTTCGTCCGGGAAGTCGCGGAACGAACCCGAATCGCTACCGAACGGCGACGGGCTGAAATCGAACTTCGCGAGCTGGCGGCCTCACTCGAGCAACAGGTCGAGCAGAGAACGCGAGACCTGATAGCCGCCGGAGAAGCGTTGCGCCCATCGCAAAAAATGGAGGCGGTCGGGCAGTTGACGGGTGGACTGGCGCATGACTTCAACAACCTGCTCACCGGGATCACGGGCGGGCTCGAGATGATCCAGATGCGTCGGGCGCAGGGTCGGCATGAGGATGTGGACCGCTATGTATACGCAGCGCAAGGTGCCGCGCGTCGCGCGGCCGCGCTGACACACAGGCTGTTGGCCTTTTCCCGCCGCCAGACTCTCGCGCCAAAACCAACCTGCGTTGTCGACCTCGTGAATGGCATGGCCGACCTCGTCATGCGCACCGTGGGGCCCTCCATTGAGGTGGAGGCGGTCAACGGCGTAGGGCTTTGGCCGGTCCTTGTGGATCCGAGCCAGCTGGAGAATGCTCTTCTCAATCTGTGCATCAATGCGCGTGACGCCATGCCCGATGGCGGGAAGATCACGATCGAAACAGGAAACCGATGGCTGGATCGCCGGACTGCTGTCGAGCGGGACATGGAGCCAGGGCAAAATGTATCCCTCTGCGTATCGGAAACCGGCACAGGGATGAGCAAGGAGACAATCTCCAAGGCTTTCGATCCATTTTTCACGACGAAACCCATAGGGATGGGAACGGGGCTCGGCCTCTCGATGATCTATGGATTCACGCGCCAGTCCGGTGGGCAAACCCGGATCTATTCCGAGCTCGGTCGCGGCTCGACGGTATGCCTCTACCTTCCACGCCATCTGGGGGAAGCGGGCAGCCCTGTAACACCGGAAGCCGAGCCGGCGCTGGCGCTTCAAGCACGGGAAGGCGAAACCGTTCTGGTGATTGACGACGAACCCACCGTGCGGATGCTGGTCGTCGAGATTCTGGAAGGTCTTGGCTATGGTGCGATTGAAGCCGTAGACGGCGCGGCAGGACTAAAAATTCTGGAGAGCGATGCACGAGTGGACCTGCTCATCACGGATGTCGGCTTGCCTGGTGGAATGAACGGCAGGCAGGTGGCAGACGCAGCCCGCGTGAAAAGGCCGGACCTTAAAATCCTCTTCATCACCGGTTATGCGGAGAATGCGGTATTAAGCCATGGGCATCTTGATCCCGGTATGCACATCCTCACCAAGCCCTTTTCGATGGAAGCCATGAAGCAGCGCATCACTGATCTGCTTCACTAAGAAATTGGATGGGGAGACAATAGCTGATCGCGCGTTTGCCGCGCCTATCCACGCGATCGCCATTATCGGCCTTAAGCTTCTTTCGGCCAGATGCATCGCCGCCAAGCTCGACCCTGCTACGCAGCCGCTGAATTGCATGACGCATGAAGCGCCGATTACTCCGCGCTGTTGGCCTTGTCTCGTGCGTCGCGGGGGTCCCGAGCTTTGCCGCGCGAAACAGTGCCACGACGGTTGGGCATCTGAATGTCATCGTCAGCGTGATCTGGCACCGGGTCGCGATGGGGAAACAGGCGTTCAACCAGGGTTGCTGCTACGAGCAACAAAAGGGCCAGAACCGTCCCAGCCAGCACGAGGAGATACTGACCTGCACCTGCAGTGATTCCTATGGCTGCTGCCATCCACAAACTCGCGGCTGTCGTCATGTTCCGGACATCGCCGCCGCGCACGAATATGAGGCCGCCGGCGATAAAGCCGATCGCCTGAGCAAGCCCCTGTATCACCCTTACGGGGTCACCTTCACCGTGATTTTCCACTAGTTCGAGCGCCGACAAGGTCAGCATGCTGGAGCTGAGCGAAACCAGCCCGTGCGTGCGAAGACCGGCATCATGGCCGCGGCGCTCACGCTCGAAACCGAGTGCCAGACCCAGTGCAGTGGCCAGGCCGAGCCTTGCGAGCGTCGTCATGAGATCGTCTTCAAGCATTGTCGGTTCGAGCCTGGAAAGTGAAGACGCGGTAGAGATAGTAGAGGAGGATACCCCCCATGATTACCATGCCGGCGGTCCCCAGATACTGATCTACGGCTCCCGATTTGCCTTCAAGCCAATATCCCATCCCAGCAAGCACGCTGTTCCACGCGGTTGCGCCAATGATCGTCAGCATCAGGAAACGCGGCAATTTTGTGCCGAACAGGCCAGCAGGTATGGATATGAGGGTGCGAAAACCCGGAATGACATGGGCAATCGGGATCGCCCAGATACGATGTCGCTCGAACCACCCGTCAATATGATCGATTTCTGCCGGTGAGAGCGTGAGCCAACGACCATGACTGCCGGCCCAGCCTTTCAATCTCCGCTCGCCCAATTTGCTGGCTATCCACCACCAAAAGAAAGCGCCGGCGCTTGTGCCGACCGTGCCAGAGAGGATGACGAAAATGATATTGAGTTTGCCGTCTGCCGCCGAATATCCCGCAAGCGGCATGATCACCTCGGATGGTATCGGTGGAAAGATATTTTCCAACATCATCAATAGAGCGATAGCCAAATAACCAAGCCGGCCAACAAGCTCGGTAATCCACTGTGTCATCGCCACGTCCTCGAGTTTCGCCTTTTGCTGTGCAGAAATAGCAGTTGAAGAACCGACCTGGCGCCAGCGAGAGAATCTCCGCCTGGGTCAGGCCAGCTTGAGCCTTTCCCGATACATCTGGCGCATAGGATCATCGCCATCTGCCTTTTTTTAGGGCCAACTCGAGACGAGGAAAGAGATCATGCTCCTCGCCCCGCATATGGGTTTCGATGTTTTGGCGAGTGGTGACAAATAGCTGTGCGTTGCCATCATACTCTCCTGATATCTTTCCTTCTCAACCATGCTGGCACAAAGGCGTTCCCGGGCGGAGAAATGGCGCTTGCTTCTGCCGGTGATCGATTGCCCCTGGTTAGCCTGCATGGGTGCGCGCCCCGATTGAGATGCCCCCAATTCAGGATGATCGAAAAGCAAAATAGGGCGAATCCATCCAACACAAGTTAAGCGGGAGGCACCTGAACCGATTTTATCGGAACAGTCGCGTCGTTAGCAGGTTGGTACCCGAAGGTTTAAGCGCACGCGCAGCCGCGGTTGCCCCCGGCAAAACCGCTTTGCACATCTGAAATGCAGGAGACGATCATGGCAGATCTGACCGCCATAGTTGAGCGTATGAACATAATCGGCGCTGATGGCGTCCACATCGGGACCGTGCACCGGCTTGAAGGTCACAGGATCAAAATGGTGAAGGCCGATAGCGGTTCTCATGGTGACCATCATCACTTCATCTCGACCGGCCTGGTGGCTGCGGTGGAAAACGATCAGGTGCGCCTGTCGGCTAATGCCGATTCCGCCATCCTGCTCGAAGAGGAACAGGATGGCGGGGCCATCATGGACGACGGCTGACAGCCAGGCGAAGCTAAGGATTGGAACATGACGGACACGGTACGAAAGACGCACGAGGACGATGTCGGGCTCATGACTGACAAGGAACTGATCGACACTTGGGAGGCGGCCTCCGGGAAGGAGATCGAAAATGCTTCCCCCTTCATGCGGGCCGTCATCGAGGCAATGGCCAAGCGGGACATCTCATCATCATCGCATCCACGGGTGGCGTGGTGAAAAAGCCCCTGAAGGCTGGAGATGCGGTTTCATGGAAAAGCCCTGGCGGTGATGCGCATGGCACTGTGGCGAAGAAAGTTACGGTCCCAACCCATATCAAGGGTCACAAGGTAGCAGCCTCCCGCGATAACCCGCAATTCATTGTCAAGACGAACACAAGCAAGCGTGCTGCGCACAAAGCTCAGGCTGTTACCAAGGGACGGGCTTGAGCAGAAAGGCCATTTCCGAAGGATTTGATATGGATGGCCGCCCCCTCGTCGCCGCGCAAGAAGGGAAGGGCCGTCTTGCTGATAGCGGGAATCGTGATTTCTCTCTTACTATCGATCTTCATGTGCCACAATTTCTGGCAAGCAGAGGAGATGAATGAAGATCAGGCAGCGGGCAACAATGCCGCCACCGCGCATACCGGCCCATCCTACAGTCAAAAGCCATGATATAATCGAACGTCCCGAATGCGACGTCGACATGGACCTCCATGGCCCCATATTACCGTAGGAACTGTCGTCGAGTTAACCCCGCAGCGATCGGCGGATCTTTCCTACTCATTTTGCGATAGCGGTCCCTGAGCGCGGGGCATGTCCTCGGACAAACGCGCCCGCATCGCATATTGCTGCGCCATTTCACAATGGAGCCGCTTGGCGAGAGGGCCTGCGATTTTCTCGGCCGTGGCAAGCTCCTGAATCTCACGCCTGCGAAAATAGGCGGCATCGTCTTGACGGTGCATCGTCATTTCTCCTCATATATCTGCAATTCGAACAGCCAGCCGGGCGCAGCAACGAGCGGAACCTCTCCGTTCATTAGACAGGATCAAGGCGAAATCAGCGGGACCGATCACGAATGACAGCCAGTGACTGCATTGGATCAGGAAATCGGCGCGCGCCATGGGGATGAACGCTGCCCACCGCGGGGGTGTTCGCCACGTTCGGACCGGTGGCCTGTCGCAAATAGCTGCGCCACTGTAATCGGCAACCAGCGATCCTATATCGCAATCAGCAAAATGAGCCCAACCGCCTCATGCACCACCACGCGATGGCCTGGATGACGATGATGTCAGATTTATTCGACATGCCGGTGGTTCCTGGCCTTGCGGCGCGGGACGATCTGCTGACCAAAATGGAGGAAGCTGAGCTCATCGCTAATATCAATGGCAGTAATCTCACCCCCTTTCGGTTCCAGCAATGGACTGGGAAGCGCCTGACCCATAGCTATGGCTGGAACTATGACTTCGAGCATCTCCGCTTCGCGCCAGCCGAACCAATGCCGGACTGGCTCCTCGAAGTGCGAAGCCGCGCTGCTGCTTTTTCCGGGCTTACAGCAGACGAACTCGCTCAGGCTCTGCTGATCCGCTACGATCCAGGTGCCGGCATCGGCTGGCACAAGGACAGGCCGGTGTTCGAGCATGTCGTGGGCATTTCGCTTGGCAATGACGCTGTTCTGCGCCTGCGCCGTCGAACGACCGCCGGGTTCGATCGCGCCAAAGTCTCGCTGCCACCGCGCTCCATCTATCATTTGTCTGGTGAAGTACGTCACGCTTGGGAACATAGCATTGCCCCTATCGAGGTGCCGCGCTGGTCGATCACCTTCCGCAGCATTTCTGACAAGGTCCGAACGCTGTGAGCAGCCGCTCCTATCCCATCACGCCGGACGGACGGTATTTCGCGGTGCGCGGGCGGCTCTGGCGCATGAGCAACCCTGCTCTCGAGCCTGACGAGCGTGAACGCCTGGTGAAGGAACTGATGGACGCTCGCCGTGCCGTCGGCGCGGCGCGGCGCGCAGCCGATGCTGCCGCCGAGGCAATCGCGCATGATGCGGTCCATCGCGCCAAGGTGGCGCTTGGCGAACGTGGCTCGGCCTGGTGGTGCGATGGCGCACCCGACCTTAATCGCCATCTCGCGCGCACAGGCCCCTATGCACAATGGTATGCCGGCCTTCCTGAAGGGGAGGGCTAGGGCATTCGCTTGCGCTTGAGCTTGTCGACCAATTCCACGACAACCGGGGCATGGTCGCTGGTCCTGTCCCAGCCGCGCGGACGGCGATCGACCTCGGCCGAAATCAGCCGCGCTACGGCCCTGTCGTTCAAAAGGATATGGTCGATCCGCAGGCCCGCGTTGCGCTCGAACGAATTGCGCCAATATTTCCAAAAGGTGTAGACGCGCTCGTCAGGGTGAAGATGCCGCAGGGCATCGGTCCAGCCCAGCTCGAGCAGCCGCGCATAAGCCTCGCGAACTTCCGGCGCGAACAGCGCATCGTCGCGCCAGCGGTCAGGGACATAGACGTCGAGATCGGTCGGCATGACGTTGAAGTCGCCAGCGATCACCACCGGCGCATCGAGAGCCAGAAGCGTCGAAAGATGATCATGCAGCCTGTCGAACCATCGCAGCTTGTAATCGAACTTGGGGCCGGGTCTCGGGTTGCCGTTGGGAAGATAGAGGCCGGCGATCAGCACACCGTTTACTGCAGCCTCGATGTAGCGGCTCTGCACATCCGCCGGCTCCCCCGGAAGCCCCCGGCGCGTCTCGTGGATCTCGCCGACGCGGCTCAAAATCGCCACCCCATTCCAGCTCTTCTGCCCTAGCCAGATCGCCTCATAGCCAAGGTCGCGGAGGGCGGCTTCGGGGAAGCGCTCATCAGGTGCCTTGAGCTCCTGCAAACATACCAGGTCCGGCTCGGCAAGCGCGAGCCAGCGCAACAGCACCGCAAGCCGCCCGTTGATACCATTGACGTTGTAGGTTGCGATCTTCATGGCGTGGACAGGCGGATCAGATAAGCCTCGGCCGGGCTACCCTTGAAGACCCGTCCGACCTCGATCAGGCAGCTGCGCTTGTCCCGCAACAAGGGCATCATTCCATAACAGCTATGCGCGACTTTTCTTTGCGCACGTCCCTCTCCGTGAGCGAACGGCTTCATGCAATGCAGCGCTTCTGCCGGGGGAACCGGGAAAACGACCATGCTCGAACATCTCCCGTCCTGGCTGGGAAAGCGCTTGTCAAATGTCCGCGCCCGGCGTGTTGCGCCCTCTCTCGGCAGCGAGATCCAGGGCTCACAAACTGTCTGACCTTACCCAGAGGCTAAGGGATCCGGCGGGTGAAGCAACCTCAACATTACCCTCTTCGTCAGCAAAGATTTCACCTTCGACATGTCCCAGGAAGTCGCGAAAACATGCGCCTGAATGTTCCTTTCCCAGAGCCACCTTCTTTTCTGTGGCTGTTGCGTTTGAAAGCACAAGGATTGCGCCGGGATGATCTTCCGTTCCGTGACGCACCACTGCAATGCAATGAGGATCGTCAAACAGATCTGATTGGGCGCCGTGAGCAAAGCGCTGACGCGCTTCGATCAATCGAGGCAGGCATTTTACCGGGGAAATGTCGATCTGATGTTCGTCACCATCACCACCAGTGTCGGTGTATGAAGCCCCGTAAAGGTCCGGATGGAATATGCATGGAACGCCCTGCTCGCGGATGAGGATCAGCGCGTAGGCCAGCGGTTTGAACCAGTCTTCTACAGGAGCTTCCAGCGCCTGTAGAGGCTGAGTGTCATGGTTGCCGACAAGGGTCACGGCATGATCGGGGGAATGCGCGACCAGCGTCTCGTCGAACAGCGTGCGCAAGTCGAAACTCTCACCGGCTAGGGAAGCCTCATGGAAGCGGTGGCACAGTGCAACATCAAAGAGCATCAGCTGCTTGTCGACCTGGTCGAGATAGCGATGCAGGTTATCCATATCGGGGTGCCAATATTCAGCGACTACGAACAGATCCTGCCTGACCGTATCGCGCATATGACCAACCCAGTCTCGGAAGAACCAGGCGGGTATATGTTTGGCAGCGTCGAGGCGGAATCCATCGCAGGCGACCTGATCTGCCAGCCATCTTCCCCAATATTTCAGTTCCTCATACACTGCATGATTTCGAAACTCGACATCGGCACCCATGAGATAGTCGTAGTTACCAAGTTCATCATCGACCTCATCGTGCCATTCGCCTTCGCCATATTCATTTGCGATGCGAAACACGCCATCTTCCACTGGATCCTCAATATGGTCGATGCCGGTGAAGCAGCGGGCATCCCAGATGAAACGGGAATGTTTCCCCCGTCGTCCGGGGAATGTGAATTTCGTCCAGGCCCTGGCCTTGATGATCTGGTCATCCAATTGGGTGCGATCGTCTGGATTTGCCCGGCGCACGGATACCGACTCTGTCTCGTCAGCTCCAATCTTGTGATTGAAGACGACATCATGGATTATTCGCAGCCCCTCATTTCGTAACATGGTGGTGGCGCGTTCGAGCGCAGCCCGATCTCCATATTTGGTCGCGACGCCTCCTTTTTGATCGAACTCGCCCAGATCAAAAAGATCATAGCTGTCATAGCCTACAGACAATCCTCCCGACGCCCCTTTATATGCAGGAGGCAACCAGACATCGGTAATGCCGAGCTCGGCAAGATGCCGAGCCTGCTCGGCCACATCATTCCATAATCCGCCCCCTGCCGGATAATACCAGTGGAAGAATTGAAGCAGGGTGCGTTGCGACATGGCGGTTCCTCAAGAGATTGAAGCAGCCGCTAAACGGTCAGCACGGGCCGCGGTTGCCCGAACAGCACCAGCTTTTCGCGTTGCCGTCGCCAACACGCGCCTGACGGCCGGGGCTTCACCGCATCGATCCCACATTCAAGACGTGATGGTTGGTTCAGGCTGACAATTGCGGCTCGATCGAGCCAGGTCCAAAGTCGAGCACCTCGCCGCGATTTTCCTCCGCCGTCACATTCCGGACGAAGTCCGGAGCTTTCTTATTGAGCCAGGTTAATCTATGGATTTTTTCCGGAACATTGATGACTTCAGCGCGTCTCCCAGCAGCAACTGGCGTAAAAAAGTTGCATTTCGTGGAGACTGGGATGTCAGATTGCCGGATACTGGAATGGCTGTCGTCGAACACCGAAAATTTCCGGCTCTGGCATAATGCGCACCGGGAAAGCGCCATAAGCGTGGAGCGATACCTGCTGCATCGCGAACATATCCAGGAACCGATTTCATTTGTTGATGCCGACATGCGCCGATGCGCGGTACGGTCGAACAGCTTGTGGGAACTAAGCGTCCGACATCTCGATGGCTCGCAAACACATATTGGTGCCCCCACATTCGAACTTTGCCTCAAGGCGGCGCGCGAAATGCTTCTCCAAACCTTTCCGGGTGCAGTCGCAGCCTGAATGTAGCGGGCTGCCCAGTCCGGCTAATTTTTTGCGCGCAGCGGCAACCATGCGCCTCTGCGTCGCATTAAATCACCTTCTCGTGGCACTGCGATGCACGCATCACCTTTTCACCTGGATGATAACGCGGCTTTTGGAATTTCATCCGGGCTAAGGCCAAAGCTTCCCTCCTGGATGCTGTATCCAAAATCGGTAGCCTTCCCTGATCTCGCAACATTGTTCATGGACCAGCGTTGACCTTCATCTCCATGGAGGGTCATGCATGCCTGAGAACGACAACCGTGCTTATCCAGTGGATCGAGATCATGTTGCTTTGGGCAACGAAGACCAGATCCAATATTGGACCAGCCATTTCGGCGTTGATCAAGTGCAGTTGGAAGAGGCTGTCGATGCAGTAGGCGATGATGTCGCGGCTGTCGCGGCCTACCTTAATCAATAGGCAGCGCGGCAAAATGCAGTGAGAAAAACAAGAGGAAGATGCGGCCGGGCCGTATGGGCGGGCCGCCCGCGCGAAGCCTATCGTCCGCATGAACCGAGAGCCTTGTTCGACACGACCATGTCCGCCGCACTGACCTGTCATCGCCTCCCCACCTCATCGACATGCCAGCATCCCCATGGCTCCAGCGTTCCCCACCGCTTGAGCCTATTTCGGTACAGCCTCGCAAACTGCCTGATCTACATCAGTAGGCGCATCCAAACTTCCTCTGATGCATTTGGGTTTTGTTCCAGATCCCGAACCAGGAAGCCATCATGACAGAGGAAAATGAAGCGAGAGTTCGCCAGCGCGCGCATGCCATCTGGGAAGCGCAGGGTCACCCTGAAGGCCTGGCAACCGAACATTGGCGCCAGGCGGAAGCCGAAATTGCCCAGGCACAAGCGGCAGTTCAACTGCCAAACCCCCTGGCAAGCGGCGCTGCAGCCCAAGCGCTTACCGGAAAGAGATCAACCAAAGCCCGGGGCTGAAACCCTTTGCCTGACTTAGCTACAGGACAACACCGCCCTTGAGCCTTTATGCTGATCGTCTCGAGGGCGGGTCGCCCTATCCCCTCGGCGCCAGCTTCGATGGCCTTGGCGTCAATTTCGCCATTTTCTCCGCCAATGCCGACCGGATAGAATTATGCCTGTTTGATCCTGGCGGGCGAAAGGAAATGGCGCGCCTTACCCTTCCTGAATGCACGGATGAAGTATGGCATGGCTACCTGCCAGATGCGCGCCCGGGTCTGCTTTACGGCTATCGTGTGCACGGTCGCTACGCGCCAAAGGAGGGCCATCGTTTCAATCCCAACAAGTTGCTGCTCGATCCCTATGCCCGCCGCCTGTCGGGCAATATTCGATGGAATGACGTGCTGCATGGTTATCGGGTCCGCGGCAGGCAAGAGGATCTGGGTTTTGATCGCCGGGACAGCGCACGCGCCATGCCCAAGGCCGTAGTGACACATGACAGCTTTGACTGGTCCCGCGATATACGCCCCAATATTCCCTGGTCGCAGACCATCATCTACGAGGCCCATAGCAAGGGCCTGACCAAGCTCCTGGAGGCTGCGCCAGCACAGGAACGTGGTACATTCGCCGCGCTCGCGCATCCCAAAGTGATCGACCATATGAAGCGCCTCGGCGTCACCGCGCTCGAACTGATGCCCATCCACGCTTTCACTGCACAGCGACATCGCAGTTGAAGGGTCAGCGACATCGTAGATGACGTGTGGGGGGAAGCGGAGGCCGGGCGTAGCCCGGACGTAGCTTCCCCCCACAC
>QFNN01000168.1 GCA_003240855.1 Sphingomonas sanxanigenens | reverse complement strand
GCGCGTATCGCTGATGTGGAAGGGGATTTCGGCGGCGCCTGTGCCGTCCGCATTCACGCGGCGGATCTTGCCCCCCGCCCAAAATATGATGCTGCGCGAATCGGGCGTCCACGACATGTTCGGATAGACGCCCTGCACCGCCCAGGTTTCCTGCATGTCCTGATCGAGCGCGTCATAGACCTTGCGTTCCTCGCCGCTCGCCAGATCCTTCACATAGAGCTTGGACTTGGCGCGTTCGCGGCGGACGAATGCGATCTTCCTGCCGTCCGGCGACGGCGCGGGGCGCACCGCGCCGCCGGGGCCGTCCGCGATCGTCGCGACCTCGCCCGTATCGATGTCATAGCTTTCGATCGCGAACAGCGCGGTGTTGGAATCCTGCGCATATTCAAAGATCGGGCCGGGCGTGATGTTGCGCGTATAATAGATATGCTTGCCGTCGGGCGCGAAGGTCGGTTCGCCAAGCTCTTTCTGGTTCTGCTCGTTCGCGCGCTTGACCAGCGCCACGCCGCCGCCGCCCGAGACATGATAGAGCCAGACTTCGCCCGTGCCGAGCGAACGGCCCGTGGTGAAATGCTTCTTGGCGACGATGAAGCGGCCGTCGGGGCTCCAGCTCGGCTGGTTGAGAAGGCGGAAATCCTCCTTCGTCACCTGCCGTTTGTCCGACCCGTCGGCGTTCATCACCCAGATATTGTCGCCCCCGCCGCGATCCGAGGTGAAAGCGATGCGCCGCCCATCGGGCGACCAGCGCGGATGGGTGTCGAACTCAAGCCCATCGGCGATACGGGTGGGCGCGCCGCCCGCGATCGGCATGGTGTAGATGTCGCCGAGCAGATCAAAGACGATGGTCTTGCCGTCGGGGCTGACGTCGACATCCATCCAGGTGCCTTCGTCGGTATCGATCTTCACTTCGCGGATGGTCTGGCCGGGCGGCGCGTTGACGTCCCACCTGGCGGGCTTGGCGTCCTTCGCCGGCGCGGTCTGCGCGCCAGCCCCCGTCGCCCCGAGCACCGCCGCCAAAACCGCCGTCACCGCATAACGCATGATTGTCGCCCCTCTACCGCCCCGAGTCCGGGTCGCGACGAAAGAGCGCGCGCGGCGGGCGGCGTCAATCCTGCGCAGCGGCGGCGGCAAGAAAAATGGCGCGCACCCCGGAGGGCGCGCGCCACATTTCGTTCAGAGCCGAAAAGGCCGATCAGTAGCGATAATGATCGGGCTTGAACGGGCCTTCGACCGGCACGCCGATATAGTCGGCCTGCTTCTGGGTCAGCGTGGTCAGCTTCACGCCCAGCTTCTCGAGGTGGAGCGCCGCCACCTTCTCGTCGAGATGCTTGGGGAGGACATAGACCTCGTTCTGATATTCGCCGTTCTTGGTCCACAGTTCAATCTGGGCGAGCGTCTGGTTGGTGAAGCTCGACGACATGACGAAGCTCGGATGGCCGGTGGCGTTGCCGAGGTTCACCAGGCGGCCCTTCGACAGCACGATGATCTTCTTGCCATCGGGGAACTCGACCTCGTCGACCTGCGGCTTGATCTCGGTCCACTTGAAGTTGGACAGCGCGCCGATCTGGATCTCGCTGTCGAAGTGGCCGATGTTGCAGACGATCGCCATGTTCTTCATCGCGCGCATGTGATCGACGGTGATGATGTCGGCATTGCCCGTGGCGGTGACGAAGATGTCGGCGCGGGTCGCCGCTTCTTCCATCGTCACGACTTCATAGCCTTCCATCGCCGCCTGCAGCGCGCAGATCGGATCGACTTCGGTGACCAGCACGCGCGCGCCGCCATTGCGGAGCGAGGCGGCCGAGCCCTTGCCGACATCGCCGAAGCCGGCGACGACCGCGACCTTGCCGGCCAGCATCACGTCGGTGCCGCGACGGATCGCGTCGACCAGCGATTCCTTGCAGCCGTAGAGATTGTCGAACTTCGACTTGGTGACGCTGTCGTTCACGTTGATCGCCGGGAAAGGCAGCTTGCCCTTCTTGGCGAGTTCGTAAAGGCGGTGCACGCCGGTGGTGGTCTCTTCCGAAACGCCCTTGATCGTCTGGACGGTCTTGGTGAGGTAGCCCGGACGCTCGGCGAGGAACTTCTTCAGCGTCGCGACGAAGATTTCCTCTTCCTCGTTGGTCGGGGTGAACAGCTCTTCACCCGCCTCGACGCGCGCGCCCCACAGCGCGAACATGGTGGCGTCGCCGCCGTCGTCGAGGATCATGTTGCAGACCGTGTCCTGGCCCCAGTCGAAGATGCGGACGACATAGTCCCAATATTCCTCGAGCGTTTCGCCCTTCACGGCGAAAACGGGGATGCCGCCGGCGGCGATCGCGGCGGCGGCGTGATCCTGCGTCGAGAAGATGTTGCACGAGGCCCAGCGGACTTCGGCGCCGAGCGCGGTCAGCGTCTCGATCAGCACCGCCGTCTGGATCGTCATGTGGAGCGAACCGGTGATGCGCGCGCCCTTGAGGGGCTGGGCGGCGCCATATTCGGCGCGCAGCGCCATCAGGCCGGGCATCTCGGTCTCGGCGATCTCGATTTCCTTGCGGCCGAAATCGGCGAGGTTGATGTCTTTCACGACATAGTCGTCGAACGACGCGGCGGGGGCGGTAGCCACTAGCGGTCTCCTTGGAATCCTGACCGCGATCATGGCGGCCGTTGCGCCGGCCCCTTAGCCGTCCCGACGCGCCAAGGCAAATATAAAGATATCCTTATATGTAATTTTGCGTGGGCCGCGACGCCGCGTCAGCGCCGCGCGGCGATCGTCATGCTCGATCCGGGAGCGCCGCAGCGCCCCTCGGGCAACACCGGCTCGATCCGCGAGATTTCGGCGATCTCGGCAAGCCGCGCGGCGGAGCCGGCGGCGCCCACCGCCGCCTTGGCGATCCAGCCGAAATCCTCGCACGACAGCCCGTCGCTGCCCGCGCCATAGCGGTTGGCGACAGCCGTGATGTAGGAATCGAAGGCGTCCAGCGTGGCGCGCTGGCCGCGGCCTTCGTCGAAGTGCGTTTTCAGTCTGGCGTTGACTTCGAGCAGCGCGGGGCGGCTCGTCCGCACGAAATGATTATAGTCGGCGAGGAACGTGGCGGCGTCCCTGCGGCAGCGCAGCGCCGAAACCATCAGCATGGTGTCCAGTTCGCGCGTCTTGGCGGCGATGACCGACGCCTCGTCCCAGCAGCGCGCCTGAAGCGGCGTCGCGCCCATCGCCAGCGCCGCGGCAGCCGCCACAAATCCCGAAAAAGTCCGCATCGCCCCACCCCCGGCCGGATAACTCCAGCAGACCGATGGTGCGCCGCATTCTTCTATAATTGGTTAACGAGGATCAGGCTGCGCCCGGGCTGGCGACAAGCATGCGGCTGTCGATCCCGGCGGCGAGAAAGGCCTGCCGCCAGCGGCTTTCGACCTTCGCATCGAACAGCAGCGCATCGCTGGCAGGCGCGATGAACCAGCCGTGGCGCGTCAGTTCCTCGTCGAGCTGGCCGGGCGACCAGCCGGCATAGCCGAGCGCGGCCAACCATCGCGCAGGCCCCGTTCCCCCCGCGATGGCGCGCAGCACGTCGATCGTGCCGGTCAGCGCCCATCCGCCCTCGATCGTAATCGTATCCTCGCCTTCCCAGCCATCG
>QFNN01000167.1 GCA_003240855.1 Sphingomonas sanxanigenens | reverse complement strand
CGAGGTCCATGTCAACTCGAGCCGAAATCCTGCCTCGTTACCTCCGGTTCGTGCGCGGTCTCGTCGACTCCAGCGACATTCCCCTGAACGTGTCGCGGGAGATGATCCAGGAGAGCCCCGTGCTGGCCGCGATCCAGAAGGGCGTGGCGAACCGGCTGCTGTCGGAGCTCGAGAAGCTCTCGACGAATGACGCCGATGCTTACCAGCAATTCTGGATGAATTTCGGGGCGGTGCTGAAGGAGGGGCTGTACGAGGACTATGGCCGGCGCGAAACGCTGCTGGGTCTGGCGCGCTTCAAGACGACGACCTCCGGCACCGAGTGGCGTTCGCTGAAGGACTATGTCGCGGCGATCAAGGAAAACCAGACGGCGATCTACTATGCGACCGGACCCGATCTCGATCGTCTGGCGTCCTCGCCTCAGCTCGAGGGCTTCCGGGCTCGCGGGATAGAGGTGCTGCTGCTGACGGATCAGGTGGACAGTTTCTGGGTGACCGCGGGACTGGACTTCGAAGGGAAGCCCTTCAAGTCCGTGACGCAGGGCTCGGCCGATCTCGGGCTCATACCTTTGACCGAAGGCGATGCGCCGGCCGCCTCCACGTCCGATGAGGTTTCCGGCTTCATCGAGTTCGTGAAGGAGGTGCTCAAGGACGAGGTGTCGGACGTGCGGGCCTCCGAGCGACTCACCGAAAGCGCGGCATGCCTGGTTGCGCCCGAACACGGAATGGACAGACAGCTCGAGAAGCTGCTGGCAGCCTCTGGGCGTGGCGGGACGGCGGCACGGCCCGTGTTGGAGATCAACCCTCGTCACGATCTTGTGCAGAAGCTTGCCGGCCTTGCTGCAGATGCGGACCTGCGCGAGGACTCGGCTCGGCTGCTTCTCGACGAGGCGCGGATTGCCGATGGTGAGCTTCCGGCCGATCCGCGCGGTTTCGCCGCCCGATTGGGAAGGATCTGGACGAAGGCGCTCGCATAGCGCCTGCCCGGAGGTCTGGGTGCGGTCCCCGGGGCGGCGCTCAGACCGTGCTAACGCCGGGATCAAACGCTGCCTCGTAGAGGGCGCGTCTCACCGGCTCGTCGAGATAGCCGTCCTGTTCGACCCGGAGCGCGGAGGGAAAGACGTCGCCGCCGGCGAGCCACGCCGATTCCGCATCCGGATGCGAAACCGCATCGGCAAGCGCGGTCGCAAGATCGAACCTGTCGGTGCAATAACCGGCGTTGAGGAGCGCTCCCTGAAGCGCGATTTCATAGGCTGCGCGCAGGGCGACCGATGCGAGCGCAGAGGGGATGACGGCTTCGTCCGGAAGGCTGCAGGCGAGCCGGCACTGGTCCGCGTCGAGCGACATGGTGGTGCGGCAGACGATCGGACGGCTGGGATGCGCCGTGCAGAGACCATCGGCGAGGACCGCGCAGGGCGCCAGACTCTCCAGGAGCGGTTTATCCCAGCCCTCACGGCGCCGCCTGGCCAATGCCGGAATGCCATCCGTCACGCCGGTGGGCAGATTTCGCGCGAGGAAGAGGATTTCCGGCGCTGTCGCCGAGACGCGGGTGTGGCAACACCAGGCACAGCGCGGACCGCATGCCGCTTCGGTCCAAACCTGCTCGGGCGTTCGCCGCTCGATCGCGTCATAGAGATAGCCGAAGAGCGGATCGAGGGTGCGGGCGGAGCGGGCCTCGTCGATGAATCCCCTTAGTGCGCGCATCTCCCGAACGATCTCGCTATCGGGGCGAATGTAAGGCTGTACCTCGCCGCGAGACGAGGAATCCACGTCCGTCACGGCATGATCTTCCTGTTACACTATCGTTATTTGCCCGCAACGAGCCTGATAGGTTATTTTCGGGCAATCCGCCACATCGCGCCGTCCATTTCTTGTGATTTTACACGAGTTTACAACTGCGAGCCCCCCGCTCCATCGCTAGGCGAGAAGCTGACCGAGGACGGCTTCCGCGGTCGCCATCGGCACGAACATGCGCGTGCGATACTGGATCACCTCGGTGAAGCAGCCGATCGACTTGAGCCAGGGCAAGCGGTCGTGCGGGCAACCCACGAGTTCGATCCGCTGGGAGCCGTTGACGACCGAGCGCTTGATGGTGAGCGGGAACGGATGTGAGACGTCGACGCTGCGCCCGGACGTGACCGCCTTGGCGACGGCGTCCGCCGGCAGCGCCTCGGAACGATCGATGCCGAGCTTGGTGAACAGCTGAGGCACGTGATCGTCGAACACGAGACGGCCGAGCCAGGAGTGCCCTTCGCCATCGACGATGCGGTTCACCGCCATATGATCGCTCGGCAGCGCCGACCAGATCGGCAGAAGCAGGCCCGTCGCGAGCCGGATCGTCTCGCTGTCGACGGTCTGCCGGGCGGCCTCCACCTCGTCCGACCAGGTTGCCGTGAAGGCGTCGCGCGTCACCTCCTCCCAGGAGGATTCGTAGAGATCGTCCTCGCGCATATATTCGTTGCGCGTGGGCCGCATCATCTCGACGCGGGGGATCGGCGTGCCCTCCTTTTCCTCCATGAGCGAACGCGCCCGTGTCCTGAGCGCAACCTTGCCCGACTTGCGGTTGATCATGAAGCCGGCACTGGCATCGCCGTCGGCGATCCGCAGGATGCGCTCGAGCGAGACCGGGTTGCGGCGTCGCGCGATCTCGATGGTGAGCAGATGCGAGGTTGCGCCCGTGCGGGGATCGGTCCGCAGCACCACGTCGTCGATCAGCGTGGCCTTGTCGACGAGGATCGTCTCGACGCCGACATCGAGGCGGCCGGCTTCGCGCGCGGCCGAGACGCGGGTTTCGATCAGCGACAGGAATTCGTCGAAGATATTGTTCTGCAGCGCGATCGGCAGGGCGAGGATGCGATTCAGCCAGCGCTGGATGGGCGGCATCTCGTCCTTGAGGACGCCATCCTTGTCGCAGAGCTCCAGGCCGGTGCGATGCTGGAAGTCGTCAAGCGTGGTGCTCGAGAGCTTGCCGGCCGCGAGCAGGTCGAACCAGGAGAGGAGCGCGGCGCAGGCATATTCGCTTTCGAGATTGTCGGCCGGGTCGAAGAGCCCCTGCCCGCCCGTCTGCCGCTGGCCGCGCGTCAGCGCCCCGAGGCTGTCGAGGCGCCGCGCGATCGTGCTGGTGAAGCGCAGCTCGCCCTTGCAGTCGGTGGTCACCGGCCGGAACAGCGGCGTTGTCGCCTGATGGGTTCGGTGGGTTCGGCCGAGCCCCTGGATCGCGCGATCGGCGCGCCAACCGGGTTCGAGGAGCAGGTGGACGCGCTGTTCCTGGTTCATGACGTCGAGCGAGGCATGATAGCTGCGGCCCGTACCGCCGGCGTCGGAGAAGACCAGCATCCGCTTTTTGCCGGCCATGAAGGCCGCGGCCTCCGCCTGGCTGGTCCGCGCCGAGCGGCTTTCGAGCTTCTGGCGCCCGTCGCTTGCGGTGATGAGCCGCTTGGTGCGACCGGTGACCTCGGCGACATTGTCATGGCCGAAATGCTCGAGCAGCGCATCGAGCGCCGACATGATCGGGGGCATGGCGCAGAGCGTCTCGATCAGCGCGTCGCGTGCGGCCTGGGCCTCGGGATTGTAGACCGGGTGCCCGTCGTCATTCACCATCGGAAGTGAGCGCGGCGTGCCGGTATCATCCTTGAAGACGCGCATCTGCCGGGTCGGGAAGGCACGCTCGAGGTAATCGATGATGTATTCTTTGCAGTCGCAGTTTATGTCGAGCGTGGCGGCGGGAAGCGCAGGTTTCCTTCGGTTTTCCATGATTTCACTCCAGATAAAGTGAGTGCCAGGGGGGTGTCCGGAGACGGGCTAGGCTCGCCTTCGAACGTCGGTGA
>QFNN01000166.1 GCA_003240855.1 Sphingomonas sanxanigenens | reverse complement strand
AGGCCGCCGGGGTTGGAGCGCAGATCGACGACATAGCCGATCGGGCGATGGCCAAGCGCCTTGTCGATCCCCATCAGGGCGGCGCGGACGTCGGCGCCGGTATTTTTCGAGAAGCTGTTGATGTTGATATAGCCCACGCCGTCCTTCACTTCCCACTTCACCGGCTTGAGCTCGATGATCTCGCGGGTCAGCGTGACGTCGAAAGGCTTGTCGCGGCCGGGCCGGACGATGGTGAGCTTGACCGTGGTGCCGGGCTTGCCGCGCATCTGGCCGACCGCCTCGTCGAGCGTGCCGCCATAGAGCAGCGTGCCGTTGAGGTGCGTGATATAGTCACCCGCCTTGATGCCCGCGCGATAGGCCGGGGTATCCTCCGATGGGGCGATGACCTTCACCGCGCCGTCCTCCATCGAGACGGTGAGGCCAAGGCCGCCGTAATTGCCGTCGGTCTGGGTGCGCATATTGTCGAAATCCGACGCATCCAGGTAAGAGCTGTGCGGATCGAGGCTGGCGAGCATCCCGTCGATCGCGCCCTTTATCAGCTTCTTGTCATCGACCTTGTCGACATAATCGGCGCGCACGCGCTGGAACACGTCCATGAACACGTCGAGCTCGCGGAAGGTCTGGCTGTCGACCGCAGCGAAGCCGGCGGTGGCGGCGGGGATCATCGCGATCGCGGAGACAAGCGCGGTAGCGCGGAAGAGGGGGCTACGGAACAACGACTTAGGCATTGATGGACGGTCCTTGGGCGAACTTGAAGCGACGTTACAGCGTTTGCGCGCGATTCCCAAACGGGGAGTTGGCGATTTTCAGCGAGTCATCCGGCCATCCGCGCGATATCGACGGGATCGCTGCCGCGGCGCAGCTCGACCGTGAGCGCGCGCTGCTCCGCGCCCGTGCGGCCGAGCGGGCTGCCCTGCACCACCGTGTCGCCGACCGCGACGGCAAGGCTGTCGAGCCCGGTGAGCAGCGAAGTCCAGCCGCCGCCATGATCGATGATGACGATCTGGCCATAGCCGCGATAGGCCCCTGAATAGACGATGCGCCCACCGGCGGGTGCGATCACCTGCGCGCCGGGCGCCGTCGCGATCGTCAACCCGCGCGAGCGCACGCCGGTGCGCGAGACTTCGCCGAGCCCGGTCAGCACGCGGCCATTGACCGGCAGGCGGTAGGGCGGCGCCTTGCCCCCAGCCGCCATGGTCGTCGCGGCGGCGACGGGCATCGGCGCGTCCCCCGGGCTCGGCGGCCGGAGCAGCGGGCCGGGAAGCGCCGCAAGCGCATCGCGCCGCGAGGCCTGAGCGCCCAGCTCGTCCATCAGATCCGCGAGGTCGCGCGCCTGCTCGCCAAGTGCGACCGCGCGGTCGGCCTCGAAGGCGGCGTCATTGCGCAGCGTCTGCGAGCGGCGGCGATGCTCGACGGCGGCTGCGGCGAGTTGCTGGCGCTCGGCTACCAGCCGCTGCTGCCCGGCGCGAAGCTCGGCGACCAACCGGTCGGCAAGGCGGCGCAGGCGGGCGGCGTGATCGAGCTCGGCGCGAAGCCCGGCGGTGCGCTGCTCGATGACCGGAAGCATCGTCGCCAGCACCGCGCGGACATGGACGAGATCGGTGATCGTCCCCGGCTGGACGACGGCGAGCGCTGCGGGGCGGCGCGTCATCATCTGGAGCGCGGCGATGAGGCGGACGATCGGCCCCTGCCGCGCGGCAAGGCGCTCGCGCTGGACGGCGCGAAGCCGCTCGACGATCGCGACCTGCGCCTCGGCGGCGGTGATATCGGCTTCGGACGCCTGGATGCGCGCGGCGATCGCCGCTTCCTCCGCGCGCGCCCTGGCGGCGGCGTCGAGCTGGCGTCCGGCCTCTGCAGACATGGCCTGTGATCGCGCCGCGGCGTCAGCCGATTCGGCGCGTGCGCGATCGAGCTCGCGCCGCGCGTCGGCGATGCTTTGCGCGGCCGCCGCAGAAAAACCGGCGAGCATGGCGGCAAGCGCAAGCGCCGACAGCAGGGGGGCGGTCGCGCGCGCCATCACCCCTCGCGGTGATAGGGGTGGCCGGCGACGATGCTCGTCGCGCGCCAGATCTGTTCGGCCAGCATGGCGCGCGCCATCATGTGCGGCCAGGTCGCGCGGCCGAAGGCGAGGAGCAGATCGGCCTCGTCGCGCAGCGCCCCGTCATGCCCGTCGGCCGCGCCGATCATGAAGCGCGCCTCGCGCCGGCCGTCGTCGCGCCAGCGTTCGAGGATGCGGGCGAACTCAGTCGAAGGCAGATCGCGGCCCTTTTCGTCCAGGACGATGAGCGCTGTAGCCGGTTCGCGCGCGGGGAGCCTGCCGCCCTGATCGGGCAGCTCGGTGATCCGCCAGGGCCAGGCGACGCGCTTCATATAGCGATCGACCAGATCGGCCTCCGGGCCACGCCCGATCTTGCCGCGCGCGATGATGTGCAGCAGCAAGCCCGGATCAGGCGCTGGCTGCGGGTGAACCGGCCGGCGGCGCTTCGCCGAACGCCCACATGCGCTCGAGATTGTAGAAGCTGCGGACTTCGGGGCGGAAGAGGTGGACGATCACGTCGCCCGCGTCGATCAGCACCCAGTCAGCCGTCGGCAGCCCTTCGATCCGCGCATTGCGGCCGAACTCGGACTTGATCCGATCGGCGAGCTTGTGCGCCATCGAAGCGACCTGCCGGGTCGAACGGCCGCTGGCGATCACCATATGATCGGCGATGCTGCTCTTGCCTTCGAGCGGGATCGAGATCGTGTCCACCGCCTGATCGTCGTCGAGCGAGGCAAGGACGAGCTGATGCAGAGCCGCGACCGAATCAGGGTCGGGCGATTTCGGGACCGGGGACTGTGAAGCCAATGGGGTTCCTCAAATAGGGGGGTGAAGCCGGCGACGCGCACCCGACCGGAAGCGTAAAGACCAATCGGGATTCTGCCGCCGCAGCAGGGTGGCTGAAGTCGGATCGGGGCGAAAGCGCAACAGCACGAGCGCCGGCGTTCTCCACTTCGTCCATCTCTTTACCTCGGCTGCGGGCCGGACGGAGCGACGCAGCCAGCCCATCGCGGGCGCCGCGTGAGCATGCGCATCATAACCCGGACGCGCGATTACGGCAATCGGCACCATGCGGGCGATCTTCCGCCAATCGCGCCACAGGTGAAACTGGTCGAGATTGTCGGCGCCCATCAGCCATACGAAGCGGCGCTTGGGATAGCGGCGGATGAGCTTGCGCAGCGTATCGGCGGTGTAGCGCGTGCCCAGCCGCGCCTCGATATCGGTGGCGCGGATTCGCGAACGCCGCGCCATCGCGCGCGCCGAAGCGAGGCGCGCGGCGAGAGGCGCCATGTCGGTCGCGCCGGCCTTGAGCGGATTGCCGGGCGAGACCATCCACCACAGCTCGTCGAGCCCGAGCGCGTCGATCGCGTGGAGGCTGATCGCGCGGTGGCCGCGATGCGCAGGATTGAAGGAGCCGCCAAGCAGGCCGGTAAGCGTCATCGCGCCAGCAATGACGCCTGTTGCGGCCAAATCAAGATTTGGTTTCGGGTGGGGAAGCGGGCCGGCGCCGCAGGATCGCTATGCCCCATGCGGCTTCTGGTTTGCCGTCGCGGCGCGATACTGGCCCTGCACCGCGAGCATCCAGCCGGGATATTCGGGCGCGGGCGCACCGGCGGCGTCGAGGCTGGCCAGTTCATCGGCGGTCAGTTCGATACGGGCGGCGGCAAGATTGTCCTCGAGCTGGTCGATGCGCTTGGCGCCGACGATCACGCTGGTCACCGCGCGCTGGTGCAGCAGCCAGGATAGCGCGATCTGCGCGACCGAGACGCCGCGCGCCGCGGCGATGGGATCGAGCGCGTCGAGAACGCGCGCGCCGATCGCCGCATCCACCGGCGGGAAGGGCCGCACGTCGCGGCGGCCGTCGCCCGCCCCATCGCGATATTTGCCCGACAGATAGCCGCCGGCGAGCGGGCTCCAGACGAGGATGCCGAGGCCTTCGGATTTCACCATCGGCACGATCTCGCGCTCCAGATCGCGGCCGGCGACCGAATAATAGGATTGGGTGGT
>QFNN01000165.1 GCA_003240855.1 Sphingomonas sanxanigenens | reverse complement strand
CCATATTCACGCTTGTTCACCGGGGACTTCGGGCGGCCCCAGATGTTCTCGCCCATGCGGCGATCGAGCTTGTACTTGGCGCTGCTGCGCTTCGACATGTGTAGTTCCTTAGCAATTGCCAACAACATTGACCGTCGCCATGGATGGCGAACGATCGGTCCCGGTCATCGCGCTGCTTGTCCGTAGATCGGGAGGCAGGGCCGCCGCTTCACCGGGGTGCGGAGCCGATTGCGAAGGCGCGCGGTTAGCGGCATGCGGGCTTTGAGTCAACCTTGGGCGGCCGCGCCGTCACGTCGGCCATGGACAGGACGAGGCGCATGGCTAGAAGGCCGCCATGCAAGACGATAATTTCCTGCCGCCCGAATCCTGCACGACAATGGCCGAGGTCCGCGCCGGCGTCGATAGCATTGACCGCCAGATGGTCGCGCTGCTCGGCGTGCGAATGCGCTTCATGGACGCCGCCGCGCGGATCAAGCCCGACCGCAATCTGGTGCGCGACGAAGCGCGCAAGGCGCAGGTTATCGCCAATGTTCAGCGCCACGCCGCCGAAAAGGGCGTTCCCGCGGGGCTCGCCGCAGATCTGTGGGAAATGTTGGTCGAAGCCTCGATCGCCTATGAACTGAAGGCTTTCGATCAGCGCGGCTGAACGCCGGGCGCCCGTTTGAGATCGGCGCTATTTCGTGCGGCCATCATCGGCCCGAATCTTCGTCGCCATAGCCAGCGGTGAAGCCGCCTAAACCGGCGTCGCAACGCATCGGTGTGCCGAACTTTTGACGATGCGCGGGCGGTGGGGCCGTTTCGGGGCCGCCCCGCCCGCGCACATCATGTCAGGTCAGTTGGTGCCTTCGAGGCGGCTATTTTCGGACTGCATGCGCAACGCGGTGTTGCTCGCGCTTTCCTGGGCAAGCCGCCACTGCTTCGCGGTCAGGCAGGTTTTCCGCGCCTTTACCAGCGAACCGGTTTCGAGGGACTTTTTGCAGATCAGCTTCTCGGCGGGAGCCGGGGTCGGCGCAGCGGCCGGCTGTTCGGCGGCGGCGGGCGCAAGAAGCAACAAGGCGGTCGCAAGCAGCATCACATAATTCCCGTCAAAAAGAGTCAATCTCGCCGGTCGAGGCTGCCCATCGTGTGAAGGGAACCTCAAACACGACCGCGACGCAAGATCGCAATCGTCCTATTGCCGACTCACCAACATATATAGCGCAGCATGTTGCGCCGCGATAGATTTATTACCGCCGCCGTGGGCGGGTCAGCGTGTTGATCACGCCGCGCATTGTCCGCACGTCGAGCGATGACCAGCCGGTCTTGGTGAGCACGGTGCGAAGCGTCCTGCGCGTCGCGGGCGCGCGGGCCGCCGGGAAGAAATAGCCGGCCTCGTCGAGCTTCGCGGTCAGATCCTGGATCAGGTCCTCCAGTTCTTCCTGCGGCGCGGGCGGTTCGAGGTCGACGATGGGCGGGCTCGCCAGCGTCTCGCCCTTTGACCATTCATAGGCGACGAGGATGACGGCCTGCGCCAGATTGAGCGATCCGAACTCGGGATTGATCGGCACCGTCAATATCTCGCGCGCCAGCGCGACATCGTCGGTCTCCAGGCCCGATCGCTCGGGGCCGAAAAGGATCGCCGTCCGCTCGGGGAAGGCGCGGATGGCGCGGGCGGCCTGCTCGGGCGTCACCACCGGCTTGGTGACGCCGCGCTTCCGCACCGTCGTCGCATAGACATGCGCGCAATCGGCCACCGCTTCGGCGACGCTGTCAAAGACGCGCGCCTCCGCCAGCACGCTATCCGCCCCGCTTGCGGCGGGGCCGGCGGACGGATTGGGCCAGCCGTCGCGCGGGGCGACGAGGCGCATTTCGGTCAGCCCGAAATTGAGCATCGCGCGCGCCGCCTTGCCGATATTTTCGCCCAGTTGCGGGCGGACGAGGACGATGACGGGCGGCGGCGCGGGCGGGGTTCCGCTCATTCCCTGGCCGGACCCTGCGCCACGGTGCCCGCGAAATCCTCGAAATCGCGCGCTTCGGTGAAGTCCTTATAGACGCTGGCGAAGCGAATATAGGCGACATGATCGATGGCGCGCAGCCCTTCCATCACCAGTTCGCCGATCTGCTTGGCCTGCACTTCGCTGTCACCCGTGGTCTCCAACTGGCGCTGGATGCCCGAGATGAGCCGCTCGATCCGCACCGGATCGATCGGGCGCTTTCGACAGGCGATCGCGATCGATCGCGCCAGCTTCTCGCGATCAAAGGGTTCGCGCCGGTCCTCGCTCTTGACGACGGTCAGGTCGCGGATCTGCACGCGCTCGAACGTCGTGAAGCGCGCGCCGCAGCCTTCGCACTGCCGCCGCCGCCGGATCGCCGCCCCATCCTCGGTGGGGCGGCTGTCCTTCACCTGGCTGTCCTCATGCGCGCAGAACGGGCAGCGCATTTATTGCTCCTCGCGGAGAAGCGGACCGGCGCCGTAACCGCGCGAGCGGATCATCACGCCTCCGGATAGATGGGGAAGCGCGCGCAAAGGGCGCGGACGCGATCGTTGACCGCCTTCTCGACCGCGGGGTCGCCATGCTCGCCCTTGGCGGCGAGCGCGTCGAGCACGTCGGCGATCATGTCGCCGATCTCGCGGAACTCGGCGGGGCCGAAGCCGCGCGTGGTGCCGGCGGGCGAACCGACGCGGATGCCGCTGGTCTTGACGGGGGGCAGCGGATCGAACGGGATGCCGTTCTTGTTGCAGGTGATGCCGGACCGCTCGAGCGCTTCGTCGGCGTCACGGCCGGTCACGCCCAGCGGGCGGAGGTCGACAAGCGCCAGATGCGTGTCGGTGCCGCCGGCGACCAGATCTGCGCCGCGCTCCTTGAGGCGGCTGGCGAGCACCTTCGCATTCTCCAGCACCGCCGCGATGTAGCTCTTGTAGTTGGGCTGCAGCGCTTCGCCGAACGCCACGGCCTTGGCGGCGATGACGTGCATCAGCGGTCCGCCCTGCAGGCCGGGGAACACCGCCGAGTTGATCTTCTTGGCGATCGCCTCGTCGTCGGTCAGCACCATGCCGCCGCGCGGGCCGCGCAGCGTCTTGTGCGTGGTGGTGGTCACGACATGCGCGTGGCCGAAGGGCGAGGGGTGCAGCCCGGCCGCGACGATGCCGGCGAAATGCGCCATGTCGACCATGAACAGCGCGCCGACTTCATCGGCGATCGCGCGGAAGCGCGCGAAGTCGATATGACGCGGGTAGGCGGAACCGCCCGCGATGATCAAGGTCGGCTTGTGCTCCTTCGCCAGAGCCTCGACCTGATCGAAGTCGATCAGATGGTCGTCCTCGCGCACGCCATATTGCACGGCGTTGAACCATTTGCCCGACATCGCCGCCTTGGCGCCGTGGGTCAGGTGGCCGCCGGCGTCGAGCGACATGCCGAGGATGGTGTCGCCCGGCTTGGTGAGCGCGAGCATCACCGCGCCATTGGCCTGCGCGCCCGAATGCGGCTGGACGTTGGCGAAGCCGCAGCCGAACAACTGCTTGGCGCGCTCGATCGCCAGCGTCTCGACCTCGTCCGAAGGCGCGCAGCCCTGATAGTAGCGCTTGCCCGGATAACCCTCGGCATATTTGTTGGTAAAGACCGAACCCTGCGCCTGCAGCACGGCGCGCGAGACGATGTTTTCCGATGCGATCAGCTCGATCTGGTTCTGCTCGCGCGCCAGTTCGTGGCCGATGCCGGCGAACACCGCCGGGTCGGCGTCGGCGAGGCCGCGCGTGAAGAAGCCGTCGGGCTGGACGTCGTGCAGCGTGCGGGGGTTGGTGCTCATGCGGGCTCCTTCGCGAAGGCAGGGGTGGAGAGTTTGGCGACGCGGCCGGCGTGGCGGCCGCCTTCAAACGGGGTGGAGAGGAATGCGTCGATGCACGCCTTCGCCATGTCGATGCCGGTCAGCCGCGCGCCGATCGCGACGACGTTGGCGTCGTTATGCTGGCGGGCGAGCGCGGCCGACAGCGGCTCCGAGACGAGCGCGCAGCGGCACGCCGGGTTGCGGTTGACCGCGATCGAGATGCCGATCCCCGATCCGCACAGTGCGATGCCGCGCACGGCCTGGCCTTCCTCGATCGCGCTGGCTAGCTTGTAGCCATAGTCGGGATAGTCGACC
>QFNN01000017.1 GCA_003240855.1 Sphingomonas sanxanigenens | reverse complement strand
AGGAAATAGCCCGACTCGAAATGCGATCCGGCTTCCTCGAAATCGGCTTTCCGTTCCGCATCGACCAGCGCCGACGCCGAATCCGGGAAGGTGCTGTTCGGATAGGTCGCGGCGGCATGGCGCTGCGCCTCGACGAAGATCGCCCAGCCCGAACCCAAACGGCGGAAGGCGTTATTGAGGCGGCCGGCGACGGCCACCAGCTCGGCCGGCACGGCCGAATCCAGATCGGGACCGCGAAACCGCGCGGTGCGCTGGAAGCTGCCGTCCTTGTTGAGCACGATGCCGGGAGCCGCCAGCGCCACCCAGGGCAGGAAATCGGCGAGCCGGGCTTGTCTGTCGCGATATTCGGCGAGGTTCATCATGGCCGCGCCCCCTCAGACCGAAAGGTGCGCGGGGATGCGTAGATGGCGGCGGCCGACCTCGACGAAGAGCGGATCGCGCTTCGCCGCCCACACCGCCGCGAAATGCCCGATCGCCCAGATGAGGATGCCGGCCAGCCAGAGCCGCAGGCCGAGCCCGACCGCGCCGGCCAGCGTACCGTTCATGATGGCGATGGCGCGCGGCGCGCCGCCGAGCAGGATGGGTTCGCTGAGCGCCCGGTGCAGCGGGACGGTGTAGCCCGGCACCTCTCCGCCCTGATCGACGACGCCCATCAGACCAGCGCCCCGCCGCCGAACGAGAAGAACGACAGGAAGAAACTCGACGCGGCGAACGCGATCGACAGGCCGAAGACGATCTGGATCAGTCGGCGGAACCCACCGTTGGTATCGCCGAAGGCCAGCGTCAGGCCGGTGGTGATAATGATGATGACGGCGATGATCTTGGCGACGGGTCCTTCGATCGACTGGAGGATGGATTGCAGCGGCGCTTCCCACGGCATCGATGAGCCGGAAGCATGGGCGGGCGCCGCCACCATCACGCTGAGCGTGGCGACCGAAACGGTCATGGCGAGGCGCCGGCGCGACAGGCGCAGGCGGTGGACAACAGGCATCATTGGGAGGCTCCTTCAGGCTGGGGGTGATGGTTGACGGGCGCGATGCGGTAATCCCCGTCCGGGCCGAGGCCCGCGACGCGGGCGAGTTCGGACACGCGCCGCGCGGAACCGCGGCCGGACAGCACGGCCACCAGGTCGATCGTCTCGGCGATCAGCGCGCGGGGTACGGTGACGACGGCTTCCTGAATGAGCTGTTCCATCCGCCGCAAAGCGCCAATGGCGCTGCCGGCGTGGATCGTGCCGACACCGCCGGGATGGCCGGTGCCCCATGCCTTCAGGAGGTCGAGAGCTTCCGCGCCGCGCACCTCACCGATGGGGATGCGGTCGGGGCGCAGGCGTAAGCTGGAGCGGACGAGATCGGAGAGCGAGGCGACGCCATCCTTGGTCCGCATGGCGACGAGGTTGGGTGCAGCGCATTGCAGTTCGCGGGTATCCTCGATGATGACGACGCGATCGGAGGTCTTCGCCACTTCGGCCAACAGCGCATTGGTTAGTGTGGTCTTGCCGGTCGATGTACCGCCGGCGACGAGGATGTTGGCGCGGGACGCGACACCCTCGCGCAGCGCATCGGCCTGGGCCGCCGACATGATCCCCGCCGCGACATAATCGTCCAGCGTGAACACGGCGACGGCGGGCTTGCGGATGGCGAAGGCCGGGGCCGCGACCACGGGTGGCAACAGCCCCTCGAACCGCTCTCCGGTTTCGGGCAGCTCGGCCGAGACGCGCGGGGCGCCGGCATGGACCTCGGCGCCGACATGGTGGGCGACCAGGCGGACGATCCGCTCGCCATCGGCGGGCGACAGCCGCTCGCCCGTGTCGGACAGTCCTTCGGAAGGCCGGTCGACCCAGATGCGCCCGTCCGGGTTCAGCATCACCTCGACGACGGACGCATCTTCCAGAAACCGGGCAATCGCTGGCCCTAGCGCCGTGCGCAGCATCCGCGCGCCGCGTGCGAAACCTTCTCGATTGTGTTGTGAAGCCTTCATGTCACCCCGAGTTCAGCGGGGATCGACAGACCTTCCCCTTGCGGGGTTGATTAAAAGAGCCGGATTTTGGGCGGTTACAACAAGTATTCAGCGTCGTAGTAGTGTAGCGTGCAAATACAGGAGAACGGCGGAACGCCATGTCCTATTGCTGACAACAGCTTCGAGGTTGACGAAGAACGCGGTGATGCGCCGTCGGCGATTCGCTGAGCAGACATAGTGCCTCAATCGAGGCTCTTGACGCCGTAGGACAATCGACCTAGAAAATTAGGTCAAATGTCCTACGGCGCGGGTCAGGTTGGCTTGTCTCTGCGCCCTGATCGTGGAAGCCGTATATGAGTGCGAGCAATACACGCCGGCAGATCGTCGATGTCGCCGACCGTCTCTTTTACGAGCATGGCTTCGAGGCGTCGTCGTTTGCCGACATCGCCAGGGATGTCGGCCTGTCACGCGGCAACTTCTATTATCACTTCAAGACCAAGGACGAGATCCTCGCCGCGGTGATCGCGCAGCGCATCTCGAACACCCGCGCCATGCTGGAAACGTGGGAGCAGGATACGGAATCGCCTTCGGATCGCATCCTGAGCTTCGTGCATATCCTGATCGCCAACCGCACGAAGATCATGGCGTATGGTTGCCCGGTTGGAACGCTGTGCAACGAGCTGGCCAAGCTCGATCATGTGGCAAAGGATGAGGCCGCTGGCTTGCTCACGTTGTTCCGCAACTGGCTCGCGGGCCAGTTCGCGGCGCTCGGGCGTGATGCGGATGCGGATGCGCTGGCCCTTCATCTCTTGATGCGAAGCCAGGGCGTCGCAACACTCGCCACTGCCTTTCGGGACGAACAGTTTATCCGCCGCGAGGTCGCGGACATTGAGGCGTGGCTGCGTACAGAATGTTCGGCCGCCTTAGCCGCCGATTCCCGCCACCCCGCTTGAGGATGCCAGCATGTTCATCATCACCCTTCGCTTCGCCGACAAGACCAAGGCTCCGCAGTTCATGGACGGGCATAATGCCTGGATCAGGCAGGGCTTCGACGATGGCGTCTTCCTGCTGGTTGGAAGTCTCCTGCCGAACATGGGCGGCGCGATCATCGCGCACAACGCTTCGGCCGAAGAGATCGAAACGCGGGTGCGCGACGATCCCTTCGTTGCCGAAGGCGTGGTCAGCGCCGATATCCTCGCCGTCACGCCCGGCCGCACCGATGACCGGCTCGCCTTCCTCAAGGTTTGAGCTATGAACGCAACCATTCCCGGTCCCGACGATCGCCCGCGCTGTCGCTGGTGCGCGGCGGCGCCCGAGTTCCTGCACTATCATGACACCGAATGGGGCTTCCCGGTCGCTGATGATCGCCGTCTATTCGAGAAGTTGTGCCTCGAAGGGTTCCAATCGGGTCTGAGCTGGCGGACCATCCTTGCGAAGCGCGAGAATTTCCGTGCCGCGTTTCACGGGTTCGATTTCAACCGCATCGCACGCTTCACCGATGCGGATGTCGAACGCCTCCTCGCCGACGCCGGCATTGTCCGACATCGTGGCAAGATCGCCGCTGTCATCAACAATGCCAAGCGGGCGCAAGAGATGGTGAAGCGGGAAGGCTCGATCGCCGCCTATATCTGGCGCTTCGAGCCGAAGGCGGACGAACTGGCTGCGCCGCAAACGGCGTCGACCACGGCCGCTTCCATCGCATTGTCGAAAGACCTCAAGAAACGCGGCTGGGCCTTTGTCGGCCCGACCACCGTCTATGCATTCATGCAGGCGATGGGCCTCATCAACGATCACGTCGTTGGATGTGTGATCCGCGAAGAGGCGGAACTCATGCGAGCAAGGTTCAAGCGTCCGTGACGCTATGTGACCTGATACCTACCCAGACTCGTTTGACGGCACGTCCTCCGAGATTTCCTGCCGCAGATTCGGTCCTTTGGCGAGACGGCGGCCGAGCGCGGTGACGAACTGATCGTAGCGCTCGCCGGCCGTGGCGCGTGCCGCAAGCGGATCGGCGCGGCTGCGACGGTTGGCGGCACTCGGTTCACGCACGTTGCGCGTTGCTTAGGAGCCGGGGTCAAGGATCATGACGCTGACGCAGACCAGCAGAAAGACTGGGATCAAGTTAGCGACGCTGATCGCCGATGCGCATCGTCTCGCGCCACGCGCCTGAACGATGCCGAGAGCAGCAATGAAGCAAAGAAGGACCATGGCCCCATACTGGCCGATCATCATCCGTTCCCGGATGTGCGTGCCGACCGCATGATGGTCTATCACGAAAGGACCCAAGAAAATCGTGAGACCCCACGGTATGATCATGAACAATAAGGCATTCAGACGACGCCGTACCTCCGGTGCCTTCGGAAAGGAGCGGACGACGATCACAACGGATCCGATCCACGCGAGAAGCAAGACCCAAATAAACATAGGGAGTTGTCGCCTTCCTGTCCTGGCGATCGTCCATAGACCACCAGGTATCGGCCTTTTAGCGATGTGGGCAATCAGATGATTGCTGCTCACCGCTTCGCATACATTGCTCTTAGTGCGTCAAAAAGCCGTCCGAGAGCCTCGCGGTTGGCGACAGGCTCGCTGTCGTCGCGGCGAATGTAGGTGGTCAGCAGCAACCGCTTCGTGCTGTTGGCGGTCATGGTGCAGATGCCCTCGCGTGACACCTTTATCGGAAACGCGATGCACCACGCCGCGGGGCCTTTGCCCGTGCTGCTCGTGCGCGCCAGTTCTCCGATCGGCATGTCGATGAGCCGGTCGGATTTCCACGCCAGCATCGACGCCGCATCTTCGGGCGCGGCGTTGGCGGGAACAACCGGGTCATCGAACAGATAGACTTCGATCGGCCTTGCACCCGCATAGACGACCCGTGACCGCGCGATCCATTTGGCATCCCGGGGCGGATCGAGATTGACCTCGTGCTGCACCACGCGTTCGGGTCCATCACCGCTGCCGACTGGCGGGAGGGTGCTGGCGAGCGCGCGTGCGGTGAACTCCCGCTCGCCCTCGGACATTCCGGGCGTTTCCTTCCTGACGCCCGAGGCACCGGAGAGATTGCCAAGCGCGAGCGCATCCTTCGCAAGCTCGACCGTGCGGTTGTAGCTGTCGATATCGGCGCGGGCGTCGAAGCCGCCTGCAAGGGCATTGGTCGCGGCAAAAGGTTCGGTCGTTTCCTGCGATCGGTTCTCCCCTTCCAACTGCGTCGCGGTGTTCGAGCTGTCCGATGGCCGATTGCATCCCGACAGCAACGCGATGGTCAGCAGCGCTAGACGCATATTCATCCGACTCGTCCCCTGTCTCTTTTGACAAGAATATTGTCGCAAGAAGCGAGATATACGGCAAGGGAGAATGTGCGCACCGTCACCGACCGAATTGCTTTTCACAAATCATGTGTTAAAAGGGAGCAACGGCGATGCTGGAATTCCTGGGTCGCCCACGGACAGGTCGATATGCTGATATCCCATGAAACTCGATGACCTGGCCGCCGCGACAGGCGCGACGGTTCGCCAGATCCGGTTCCTGATCGGCGAGGGCTTCGTTCCTTCGCCGGATGGCGGGCGGACCTATGCCCGCTACGGTGACGCGCATGTCAAGGCGATCCGGCGGTTCCAGCGCCTCAAGGATCTTGGCTTTCCCAACGCGGCGATCCGGTTGCTTCTCGACGCCCGCGAAGGCGTACCCGTTCCGGTCGTGGATGGCGTGACGCTGGTCATCGCGCCCGAGCTTCTGGGCAGTGATGCGGCGGTCGATCAGATCGTCGAGCGGACGGAGGCGCGGTTGCGGTCCGCCCTGTCCAGCGGGGCATCGAAGCCGCGCCGGCGCGCAGCGGCCGGGGGGGCGGGATGATCGAGCCGACCGGCCCCGGGCTGACCGATCCGCTGCTGCCGCTGTTGCGGCCCGCGGCGACACCCCGCCCGCCGTTGCTGCTCGATACCACCGACATCCGGCTCCGCATTGTGCCGCCGATCGCCCGGCTGATCCTCGTGCGCACGTTTACCAATCGAGAACACGTGCCGATCGAGGTGGTGTTGACGATGCCACCAGCGCTGGCCGGGGCCGTCGTCCACGACATGGCGGTCAGCATCGGCGACCAGCGCTGGAGCGCGCGCGCGCGCGCGCGTCGTCGCGCCGAAGGGACCTATGACGGCGGTGCGATCGACGGGAACCGAGCGATCCTTCTGGAAGAACTGAAGCAGGGCTGGCAGGCGCTGTCGGTCGCCGGCGTCCGGCCGGGAGAGTCGGTCACGCTGCGTTTCGAAAGCGTGATCGGTATCGGGGAGACCGGCGCGATGCTGCGGCTGTGCCCGGGCGTGGATCCGGACCGCGCCGTTCCGGCGTTGCCCGATCATTTGCTGCCGCGCCACAGCGGCGTGTCGCATCCGGTCACGCTGACCATTGAGGGCGCCGACGCGATCCGGGTGCTCGCCGCCGGACGCGATCTGCCGCCGAAGCAGCGGATCGACGGGTCGCCGATAATGCTGGAGGTCGTCGTCCCAGCCGGCTTCAAGGGGGCGCTGACCGATCGCTCGGCCGACGACGTGCGCGCGGAAATGGCGCTGCATTGCGCGACCGAAATCGCGGCGCTGCTCACGGCCGGCGGCAAAGTCGATCGCGCGCGGGTGCGCGACCTGGCGGTGAAGGGCAATCTGCTGACGACGGAAACCAGCCTCGTCTTCGTCGGCCCGGAGGGAGAGGCGTCCGGCGTCCTGCCCGCGATGCGCAAGCTCGCGCTGGTCGATGCGCGGGCGGCCGAGGTCCAGCCCGTCCCCGCCGCGATGCCGCCGGTCGCGGAACCCGTCTCACCGGTCATTGAAGCGCCGCCACTGGATGATGGTGGCGACATCCAGCCCGGCCGGCGAGGCAGGACATTGCCGAGGCTTCCGACCCCCAACGCCCGCGCGCCGTGGACCGTCCGGCTTGGCAACTGGCTGCGCGATCATCTGCTGCCACGGACACGGCCGCTCAACCTGCCGCTGCTCGGCCGCCGTCTGCGGTCGGCGGCCGGACAGGTGCTGTGGCGTCAGGACGGGATGCTGTCGCTGCGCTCCGGCGATCCCGCGCATCTGCCGCCGGCGGCGGCGGCGCTGGTGCGCGAGGTCGCCGCCGTGCCCGTCGTTCGCGATACGGCAGCCGCGTTGCATCTGACGCCGGATCACCTCGCCATCGCGCTGCTCGCGCGGGCGGCGGCGCGCGATCCGGCGACACCGCCGGAACTGCTCGATCAACTGTTCCCCGATGCGGTGCCGCAGCCGTTCGAGCGGCTAATGACGATGATGGAGCTTGGTGCGTGAGGTATCTGCTCCCGGTGGCGCTTCTGCTCGCCTCACCACGGCCGCTGCTTGCGCCGTGGGGCGCCGAACGCGCCGAGCGTTTCGCGTCCGACGATACGCGCGGCCCCTGGGCGCGGCGCTGGGTCGGACGCAGCGACGGCGCGCGCATGATGCTGACCTTCTACCGATCCGCAGAGGATGCGCGGCGGGTGGCGCTGCTGTCGCGCGGCCTGGGCGATGGACCGCAAGGCGATGACGATCGCGCGTTCCTGCGCGGCTTCCTGCCGTCGGGCTGGCTGGCGAGGGTCGGTCCGATCCGGTCGGTCGCCTATAGCGACGTCGCGCGCGGCCTGTGTGTGGTGGTCAAGATACGGAACGAGGCATCGCGGCTTTGCATGGCGAGCCGTCCGGACAGCGCCGTGGTCGCGACGGTGATGACCGGGATGCGACGCGATACCGCGCAGGCGGCGGCGATGCTGCTCGCCCGCCATGCCGCGCGCCATCCGCTGCGCATGGCGCGCGTCACCGCTGAACGTTCGAGCGATTCATCTCTTGCAGGCGCCGGTCCAACAGGTCGCGCGCCTCGGGGCTGAGACCCTGATCCTCGTCGCCAGTGGCGGTGGTCGGTGTGGCGCCCGGCGTCGCGGCCCGGTTGCCGGAATGCTCGGCCAGGTAGCGATCGAGATAGCGATGCCCGACCGGCGAGCTGGTTATGGCGTCGAGCGGGTTGTGCCCGTTTTTCACTACGCCACCGACGCCGGGAAACGCCTCGCTCCGAAACGCCTCGCTCCCCCTCCAAACGTCGTCGGAGATATCGACCGTGACCTTGCCCTGCATGATGCCGATGACGCCCGGTTTGCACGGGATCGGTTCGGCGCGCGTGCCGTTGATCCAGTGAAGCGGCCAGTCCCACCCGGTCGCGATCCAGTCGAAGAAACCGAACGCCTCTTCCTGGGTCGCCTTCACCGGATAGCAGTGACGGTCGCCCGCCTGCCGGCGCGCGCCCCAGACCCAAACTACCAACAGGACCATCAGTCCGACCTTGAGCAGATTGCCCGCCACGCTCGATACTTTCCCCATCATCGCCTTTCCCGCACCACGGTTCCAACGTCCCGGTTGACTTCATTGCACCACGGTCTTCGGTCCGCCGTCCCAGCATTGATCACCGGGCGCGAATCCGCCCCGCGCACACGGGGGTAGGAACCAGCCGTTCGCTTCCCCTTCTTGCAGCGGAGACGGCGCAGGCGGTCGCGCACGTGCGCGTCTGACTTGGGCAGCGCGCCGTTCGTAATCGGCGACATCATCGCCGAACAGCGCCCGGCAGTCCCGCGTCGTGCCCTGCTTCACATCATAGCAAATGTCGCCGCGACCACTCGCGGTCATCGGGCGCCCGAACACCCACCACAGTCGCGCGGCGTCTCCGTCTCCCCACCAGCGCAAGACAGCAGGGCCGTCGTCGCGACCGCCGCCCGCGACCGCCGGCAGGCCTGTCGCCGCGGCCGGGATGGCGTGCGCCGTGCCGGTCGCATCGCCCGGATAGGTCCGGCCGGACGGCAGTTGCCCCTTGGCGGGATCGAACAGCATGACCATCGTCACGTTCTTCTGCGGCGAATAGAAGGACGGGACGATGACCGGGTTCGTGAAATCGCCATCGTGCGGTCGCGCCTCCAGCGCGCGCAGTTCGGCGTCGGGCGACCAGGTGTGCGCGACGGCCAACGCCAGCGCGACGTTGGAGGCCATGTCCTTGCCCGTCGTCGCCACGCTGTCCGCCACGGTCCGTACCTGTCGGCCGGCAATCGGCCCGATCGGTTGAAACAGCAGGATGCGCTGTAGCATCATCGCGACCATGCCACCGCCCTTGACCGGCAACCATTGTCCCTCGTCGTTCCAGCCCTGATCGGAAACGAAGCGCAGACCGCGCTCGCTCGCCGCCAGTTGCCCGCGATCGATGTGGAACTCGTAGCCATCGTCCGCCAGCCCGTCACGGACCAGCGCGAAATAGCTGCCGTCAGGCATCACCGTCAGACCGATGGTCCCCGAACGACTATCGGCATCGGGCTGACGCACCGTTACCAGCCAACTGCCGCAGAAATGCCCGATGCCGGACCGGTCGCCGGCGTCGGCGGGTCGCGCGACGCCGCGGCGCATCCGATCGACCCAGAAATCGAAGCGCTGCCAGCGTATATCGTCGAGCGCGATGCTCTCGGCTTCTGCCACCGGGGAAACGATGCAATCGCCCGACTGTGCGGGCTTCCCGGCCGATGCCTGCACCTGCTCGGCATTCGTATCTGGTTTGGCGCTCTCATGCTGAGTGCTTGCATTGGAGCCGCAAGCCGCTGGCAAAAACGACAGGAGAGCGATCACCGCCGTCTTCCATCCGAATCGCCGCATCGCCGAGCGCCCCTTTCCGAACTTCCTCTATCAGGACAGCTTTCTTTTGCCAAGACATCTGTTAAAAGATTGGAGCGTCACGACGTGACTGCGCCAGGAGGCAGCGATGGGCGATTACGGACACACTGACGAAACGAAGGTCTACTTCGTTCGCATCAAGGATACCGGCGCGGGCGTCGGCATCTTCTGGGCGGACTGGAGTGGCCTTGATCTTCTGATCCAAAATCGGGTTGATCCATGGAAATGCGAAGCCGCCGAGATCGGCCGGTGGGTCCAGCCGTCCGGGGGGATCCTGTTTGCCCATGGTCCGGTTCTGCACGAAGGCATCGTCGAGAATCCCGGTCCGCATCTCTGCATGTTGACGAGCGGACTGGCCCAGTTGCTTTTCGAGAACGGTCAAGGCGATGACCCGACACCGCTGGACTTCGAGCCGCTTCATGTTTCAACCCCGATACGGGTCAGTAAGTCAGGCGATTAGACACCTTGTGCCGCGAGGGCTAACGTCGTGCGTAGGAAGACTTAATCTGACCCGTTTCCCATTATGTCCTCCGAGATTTCCTGCCGCAGCTTCGGTCCTTTGGCGAGACGGCGGCCGAGCGCCGTGACGAACTGATCGTAGCGTTCGCCCGCCTTGGCGCGGGCCGCCTGGCCGGCTGGCTCCGGCAAGGTCGGCGTGGTCGAGACCCAGTATTTGATGAAGACGGCAAGGCTCTCCACGGCGATGCCGACATCGCGCTCCAGCCTCGTCATGCGTCGATCGAGCTGGTCGAGGCGCTTGGCGATGACGGCCTCCTGCCGTTCGGCGGCATCGGGCGAGAGGAAGGATTCGATCGCCGCTTCCGCCACCAGCGAGCGCGAATGGTCGCGGCGCGCGGCATGTTCCGCCAGGCGGCTCATGATGGAGGGATCGAGATAGACGGAGAGGCGCTGCTTACGGGGCGGTTTCGTCATCGGTCCCTCACAGTTCCATTCCATCACCGGGATCGAGCGAGACCTGGCGCGCCACGCCCTGCATCAACCGGCTCATCCTGCTGTTGCGCGCTGCATCGTCCTCCGTCTCGTCGCGGTCGGCGTCGATCTCGAACGGATTGTCGATCGGCATCTTCTTCTCGGGCGACAGTACCCGGTTGAGTTCCGGCTGCTGGCGGCGTTCGGATTCGGTGGGATCGTCATCCCCGGTTTCAGCGGCTGCCGTCCCCTCGGCGATCTGCGGGCCGGGTGGCAATGGCAAGGCGGTCCAATCGTCAGGCCGGGCAATTTTGGGCGCGGCAAGTGCCGGCGGCGGCAGGATGCGTTCCTTGAACCTGGCGTCCTCATAGTAGCGCGCCTTCTTCGCCCGGATCGGGGCAAGGCCGGCGACCATGACGATCTCGTCGGTCGGCGGGAGCTGCATCACCTCGCCGGGCGTGAGCAGCGGTCGGGCGGTTTCCGAGCGCGACACCATCAGATGGCCGAGCCAGGGCGAAAGCCGGTGCCCGGCATAGTTCCGCATTGCCTTCATTTCGGTGGCGGTGCCGAGGGCGTCCGACACCCGCTTGGCGGTGCGCTCGTCATTGGTGGCGAAGCTGACGCGGACATGGCAGTTGTCGAGGATCGAATTGTTGGCGCCATACGCCTTCTCGATCTGGTTCAGCGACTGGGCGATCAGGAAGCTCTTGAGGCCGTAACCGGCCATGAAGGCCAGCGCGCTCTCGAAGAAGTCGAGCCGTCCGAGCGCCGGGAACTCGTCCAACATCAAGAGCAGGCGATGGCGGCCGCCTTTCGCCTGCAGATCCTCGGTCAGGCGGCGGCCGATCTGATTGAGGATCAGGCGGATCAGCGGCTTGGTGCGGTTGATGTCGGAGGGCGGCACGACAAGGTAAAGCGTGGCGGAATGCTTCCCACCCACGATATCGCCGATCCGCCAGTCGCAGCGGCGCGTGACCTCGGCGACGACGGGATCGCGGTAGAGGCCGAGGAACGACATGGCGGTTGAGAGCACGCCCGATCGTTCGTTCTCCGATTTGTTCAACAGCTCGCGGGCGGCGCTGGCGATGACGGGGTGTGGCCCTGCTTCGCCCAGATGCGCGGTCTTCATCATCGCCGCGAGCGTGGATTCGATCGGCCGCTTTGGATCGGACAGGAAGGCGGCGACGCCAGCCAGCGTCTTGTCGGATTCGGCATAGAGGACATGCAGGATCGCGCCGACCAGCAGGGCATGGCTGGTTTTCTCCCAGTGGTTTCGCTTCTCAAGACTGCCTTCGGGATCGACCAGGATGTCGGCGATGTTCTGGACGTCGCGCACTTCCCATTCGCCGCGGCGCACTTCCAGCAGCGGATTATAGGCCGAGGATTTGGCGTTGGTCGGATCGAACAGCAGCACGCGGCCATGCTTCGACCGGAAGCCGGCGGTGAGCTGCCAGTTCTCGCCCTTGATGTCGTGGACAATAGCCGATCCCGGCCAGGTCAGCAGCGAGGGCACGACCAGACCGACGCCCTTGCCGGAGCGGGTCGGCGCGAAGCACAGCACATGCTCCGGCCCGTCATGGCGAAGATAGTCGCGATCATAGCGGCCGAGCACCACGCCATCGGCGCCGAGCAGGCCGGCGCCCTGAACCTCCCCCTTCTCGGCCCAGCGCGCGGACCCATAAGTCTCGACATTCTTGGCCTCGCGCGCCCGCCAGACCGACATGAGAATCGCGACGGCGGCGCCGATCAATCCACCCGAAGCGGCGATATAGGCGCCCTCAATGAAGACCTGTGGCGCATAGGCATCATAAGCGTACCACCACCAGAAGAAGGACGGCGGCAGGTAGAAGGGAAAACCGAGCAGCCGGAACCACGGTGCGCCCAATTCGGGCTGGAAGGCGAGACGCCAGGCGACCCATTCGGTCGCGCCCCAGACGCAGGTCAGGACAATGGCGGCGACGACAAGAATCTGGCCCCAGAGTATTTTGGTAGCGGACATCGTCGGGTCTTTCTGCATGGGATCAAAGGCCGAGGCCGCGCTTGCGGCCGAAGCTCCAGTCGATGCCGCCATCGCTGCGGGCGATGCCCGAGACATGGCGGCCCAGGTGCTTTTCGAGGGAGGGCGTCCAGGGCACGAGTTGGAAGCCAAGGCCGTCGTCCAGCATGGCGAAGCGGCCGGAGGCGAGCGTGAAGCGCTGGCGATAGGAGCCGGCGACATATTCGCCGCTGGCGGCGCGGTTGAAGGACTGGCCGGTCTCGGCCGCCAGCTTCTCCCCCAGCGCCTCCAGCTCCCGGGCACGCAGCGTGTCGATCAGGTTCCGGGTGAAGATGACGCGCTGGCCGCCGCGTTCGGCGAAACCCTGCTCGACCAGATGCTCGGCTCGGCGGTCGAGCGCCTGGCGGACCTCGGCCCCGAACCCGCCATCGGACAGCGCGACCGGTTCGCGCGCGATGTTCTGCCGGTCGAGCCAGGTCGCACCCGATGCTGTGATCTGGCGATCGATGTCGAGATCAGAGCGGATGGCGATGGCGACCCGGCGCTGTCCCTTGGCGTCATCGAACCGACGCAGCTCGACGATCGACCCGGGCGCGCTGTCGCCGGCGGCATCGAGATCGGGCATCTTGATATGGTGGGTGCGCCCGTCCACACCATCGACCACGGCGTAAGCGGTGCCGCTCAGCTCGTCGTCGAGACCGCGCGTCACCAGCCGGCCTATGATGGGCACGTCAAGGCTCTCGGCGGCCAGCACATAGCTCGCCGATCCACGCTCGATGCCGCGCTCGGTCAGTGCGCGGTGCATCCGCTTGATGATGTCACCGCGCTCACCCAGTTCTCGAAGCACCGCCTCGGCCTTGTCGTCGATCGTCCATTGGCCGGGACCGACTTCGGCGGCGAGACCCAGCCCTTCGAGTTTGCGCAGCCGTCCGACCTTCTGGGCGTGATACGCATCCGGTTGCTCGCCCGGTCGTGGGGCCAGATCGATGACACCGGAGTCTCGTGCGTCGCGGACAAGCTGGCGATCGAGCTGCGTCCAGCGCTCCGCATCGACCTGGCGTTCCAGCCCGCGGCGGATGTCGAGATCGGTTCTCGGCCCCAGCTCCTGAGTGATGAGATCGCGGGCGCGGTCGCGCATTCCGTCCTTGATGTAATCGCGGGAGATGACGAGATCCTGGCCGTCGTCGCGGACGCCGCGCACGATCAGATGGACGTGCGGATGCTCGGTGTTCCAGTGATCGACGGCCACCCAGTCCAGACGGGTGCCAAGATCCTTCTCCATCTGACCGACGAGATCGCGGGCGAAGGATTTGAGGTCCGTCATCTCCGTCGCGTCGTCCGGGGACACGATGAACCGGAAATGGTGGCGATCACCTTCGCAGCGTCCGGCGAACGCTTTGGGATCGACGTCCTCCCCGCCGGGGCCGAACAGCCGGGCCTTCTCCCCGTCCCGGGTCACGCCCTCGCGGCGCAGATAGGTGAGATGGGCGGCGAGCGGCGCCGACCGGGCGCTATGACGCACCACCCGCGCCTTGATAACCGCGCCGCGTGTACGGGCCGTAATCAGCCGATTTGCCTGGACGCTGGCGCGCTGTCCCCGGCCGAAGCGGGAGCGATGACCGGAGACGATCCGCCCTGAGCGGGAGACGCCGGCCCCGGCCTTTTTGGCGGCGGCGAGCGCCTGGGCGATGAAGGGCCGTGCGCGCTGCGCGCCGGATGAGCGAATGCGGCCGGGACGGATGCGGAAATTGATCTCGTCTGTCATGGCTGAGGCTCCGCACATCTCGCCAAGCCCCGGAACAGATGAGAAAATCGGCATGGCCGCGAGGTGCGCAGCAACGCCGCACATCGCGAAAACGCCTCATAAGTCCTTGAAACAACACGACCGGCCAAAGCCGCACATTGCGGCCTTTTATCCTGCCATCCTTCGGTCGTGTTGCCTGTGCTCCACCTCTGCGCTCTCCGGAATACGCCAGCGCCCGCTATCGTGCGATCGGGAACTACGGTGCTCATCGCATCGTCCCCGTATCAGCGCGGGCGACGAACAGCCCGCCGGATTGCGGCACGATGGCAGAAACGTCGCGCACTGCTGGCGTCTGTCCCGTATCGGTCGAGGAGCGCTCGGCCTGCACAGGATCGGCAGCGGGGCGGCGATCCGGCTGTCCGATGAACAGCGGCGCACGGGTCCACGCCAGCGGATCGACGGCCGCCACGACGGTAGGTCTGGTCGCACCGTTGCCGTCCAGCGCTGGTGCCACATTGGCGAGATAGGCGCGGGTTTCGGATGGCAACGGACGGCCGCTCAGCGACGCCTCATAGCGACCGGGACCGGCATTGTAGGCGGCGATCCAGCCAGGCGAGCCGTAGCGGTCGAACAGCTCGCGGATATAGGCCGCGCCCGCGATGATGTTGTCGTGCGGGTCGTATGGGTCCGCGCCGAGACGGTGACGGACGCGCAGGCCCACCCAGGTCTGTGGCATGATCTGCATCAGGCCGATCGCCCCCTTGGGCGAGACGGCGCGCGGATCGCCATTGCTTTCCGCGCGCAGCACCGCCCAGATCCATGCAGCCGGAAGCTCGAAGCGCTGTGCCGCTTCCGCGACATGATCGGCGTAAGGATCGCGCGGCGTTGGCCGGGCGGTCGCGACGGGATCGGCGAGCGACGGCACGGATTGAACGCAAGCAAGCGCGAGGCCGGAAAGGAGGAGGAGGACGGTGCTGCGCATGGCGTCAGTCCTTCGCGTCGCGCTTGGCGGGACGGCTCCAATGCAATGACCAGTCCTTGCCGGCATCGTCGTTGCGGAACAGGTTGGCGCGGACCGGCTGCGGCAGTGCCGGATCGTCGATCACCACAGCAATGTATCCGCCCGCGCGCTCCCCGGTGCGCTTCCAGCCGGCGCCGATCTCCGCGCCCGCTTCTCCGGTCTCGCCATCGACGATATGGACGCGGTACTGGGGCGCGTTCTCGGCGTCTGATGGCTCGGCCGGGACGATGAGAATGTCCTGAGCCAGCATCAGTGTTGTCAGATGTCCGACGAAGCCAATGCCGTCTTCGTCGTGCGTAAATGTCCCGATCTGTGGCATGGTGGTTTCCTTAGCGGTGGCGTTGGAAGACCCATCGGCGAGCACCGCTCCCGCCGATGGGAAGCGGGTCAGTGCGTGGTCGTTGAGGTTTGGGCCCGCCAAACGAAACGGCTATCGCCGGCCTCGTCGGTGTAGATCGGCGTCGCCTTGCCGATGACGGTGCGTGCCGGCATCGGGCCGAAATAGCGGCCATCAAGGCTGTCGGGGACGGACGGATTCATCAGGAAGATGTCGCCATCCGCGATGCGGCGGCAGCCCTGCCAGACCGGCAGCGGACGGCCATGTCTATCACGGTCGAGCGCGCCGCCGATCGGCACGGTATCGACCGTCACGGCATCGCCGGTGCGGCAGACCTGTTGACCGGGAAGTGCGGCGACACGCTTCATCAGCGGCAAGCCGCGCCCGATATAGCCGCGCTCGACCATGAAATCGGCGAGCGGCTTGTCCGGCATGACGGCGACCAGATCGCCGACCGCCAGATGGCGGGGCGGATCGAGGTCATAGAGGCCGATTGGCACGCTGGCCGAGGCGTTCCACACGAGGCGTAGCGGCGTCGGAACGAACGACGCGATGGCGACGCCCATGATAGAGAAATACGTCACCATGACATAGCCGAAGCGGGTCATCGCTCGATCTCCCGCCGCTTGAGCCACGCCTGATGGCGCTCGGCCGTGTAGGGACGCGGCTCATGTCCGGCGCTCAGACGGTTGGCGACATGGCGCCAGTGATCGGCGCCGACCTCGCAAGGGTCGATCCCAGCGGCTTCCACCGCATCGATATGGCGGAGCACCCGTTGGACATTCGGCCAGCCCTCGATCTTGAGCAGGATGTCGCCGCCAGGGCGCACGAAGGGCAGCGTCTGATAGGCATCGCCGGGTCTGACGGCGCACACGATGTCGATGCGCGAGATGATCGTGCCGAAGTCATTGGACGCCCAACGGACGAAGGCGAAGGTGCTGCCGGGCCGGAACGACAGCACGCGGCGGCGGCGGTCGAGGATGGTTTCTCGCGCCTCGCGGCCGAACCTGATCCAGTTCTCGATTCTTTTTTCCACCCAGGTCAATTCGACATGGGTGAGGTCGTCGGATGCGTGTGCGATCGGCACGGAGCCGCCGAGCACGCGAGGAGCCGCGTTGCCGGTCATGGATGGTCTCCATCGGGGTCAAGGGGAAATTCACGCGCGAGCAGCTCGCGCAGCATGTCGGCGACGGTGACGCCGCGCCGGAAGGCGGCGATCTTGATCCGGCCGCGCAGCTCTGGCGTCACGTCGATGGTGAGCCGTGCGTAAAAACTGCCGGCGTCGCTGTCGCGCGGCGCACTATCTGCCGCCTTGATCCACTGCTCCGGATCGGCTGGGCGTGAGGCGAATCCGCGACGGGTCGGGCGTTCGCTCATGGCGTCGTCCTTCCTGTGTCGAGTGCATCGATCGCCGCTACCAGCACCGCGATCTCGCGCGCGGCGGGCGTTTCGTCGTCCAGTTCGGACACCAGCCGTCCCGATTGCGCGGCGACCGCGAAGGCGACGCGCTGACTGATGGTGGCGGTGAGCACCGGCGGATCGTGATCGGCCAGCGTCTCGGCCGTTTCGCGGGCGAGCACAGTGCGCGCGCCGCAGCGGTTCAGCACGAAGCGGGCGGTGAGATCCGGTCGGTAGATGCGCGCTTCCGCAAGAAGCGTCAGCATCTCGGCGGAAGCCCAGCCATCGAGTGGCGACGGCTGCACCGGAATCAGCACCAGGTCGGCGGCGAGGAGCGCCGAGCGCATCAGCGCTGCGACACGCGGCGGACCATCGATCACGATCACGTCGGCGGTGCGCCCCAGTTCCGGCGCTTCCCGGTGTAATGTGTCGCGCGCCAGGCCGACGACGCCGAACAGACGCGGCAGTCCTTCGCGCGCCCGCTGCTGCGACCAGTCCAGCGCCGATCCCTGCGGGTCGGCGTCGATTAAAGTGACCCGCTTGCCTTGCCGTGCCCATTCGCCGGCGAGATTCAGGGCCAGGGTCGTCTTGCCGACGCCGCCCTTCTGGTTGAGGAGCGCGACGATCATGGCTTCTTCCCCGGTGACGGAAGGGGAAGCAACGGCGCGACCAGGGTTTCGGCGGTTGGCGCTGTCGGCCGCTTGCGAGCACCGCGAAGGGCCTTTGCGGCGCCGCGGATGAGATTTTCCACCTCACGCGTCCGCTCTACAGAGTTAGATTCTCTGTTAGACTCTAAGTTAGGGGAGCAAATTCCGCTTTTCGTGCCGAGGGTTAGGCCTTGTTTAGGTTCCCGATGGCACGAGGGGGTGGTTCCCGATAGCACGCGCCTGCCGGTTCCCGATGGCACGACGCTATCCACAGTCTGTCCACAGGCCGGAATCGGCTCGAAGGCGAGCAGCATCCGCCCGCCGATTTCGGCTTCGAGAAACAGCGTGTAGCCGGGCAGTGGCTGGCGTCGAATGATGTCGCGCAGCTCGAAGGCAAAGCGCTTGAAGGGCGACAGGCTACCCGACTTCTGGTGCAGATGACGGAAGTCGAAACGCCAACCATTGCGTTGCCGGCCGCCATGCTTGCGCACGATGCGGTATAGCCAGCGATCGAGGCCGCCGGTGAGATCGAAATAAGCGCGGTCGATGGTCAGCACGAGCGCGTCGTCGAGCACGGCCTGGTAGAACCAGTCGGGAACGATCAGTTCGATCCCGTCAGGCCGCCCGTTGCGATCGGTGCGTTCCTTCCACTCGTTGATCCACGAGAAGCGATGCCGTCGGCCCTCGGCGCGCTGGCGGATCGTGGTCGAAATGGTGGTGGACTGGAGCCGATCGAGCGCCGCCTTCAGGCGTTGATAATCGCGCAGGCTCGTGCCGCGGCCGATGAACCGGAGAATTTCATACGGGGTGGCGGCCATCAGCCGTGAGGTGCGAAGCCTCGCGTCGCGGGCTTCGACGATCTGACTCGCCGCCCAGATCAGGATGTCGGCGTCCCATATGGTCGCCATGCCGTGATCGGGGACAGCCTCGACCCGGATCGCGATCTTGCCGGCGCAAAAGTCGATCGGCGCGACGCGATGGGATTTGGAGAGGGAGAAGAACGGATAGGCCATGAGATCCTGCGCGTCTCGTGGCGCGAAATCGCCGGGGAGCGCCCGGAACAGGTCGAGCTGTCCGCGCTCCGAGAGGGACTGATGCCGCGCCGCCATTCTGAAACCGCGATCAGCGTGCGAAGCGGCCAGGCTGCGCCACAAGCGGCTGGACTCGTTGGGCAGCCGCTTCCAGATCGGCAGCAACAGACCGGCGACGACATGGATCGTGCTGTCGGAGAACTCCGGCACGTCCGCGACCTCGGCAGCCCAGGCCGTGGCGAAGGCGTCGCCATCCGCGTCGGTCCAATGGGTCTCACCCATCATCTTTACCGGAACGGTGTGCGATTCCATCGGCCGGATCAGCCGGACGCGGCGTTCGATCTCACCATCGTCGAGCATGATCGAGGTGGCGGGGATCTGGACGGCAGAGCGGCCCGAGCGTTCGTTGATCAGCAGCCTGGCGCCGGGTTCGCCGAGATAGGCGAGCGCGTCGTCCTGCGTGACCGGGCGGTTGCGCGTGCGCTGCGCGATGGTGAGCAGCCGGGTCTCCGCGCCCGTGCCCGGATGGGTGTAGATCGTCTGGCGGCCGGTGACGGTGAAGCCTTCCGCTGTCAGCGTCTCCAGTCCGACATCGTAGATGCCGGCGGCGATGGCGCCCTCGATCTTGGCGGTGAGAAGCTGCTCGAAGGCGGTAAACAGCACGCCCTGAAGCTCGATGGTCAGCGCCAGCAGCCGGTTGAGGAAGGTGGTGATCGGGGGCAGCTCGTCCTTGATGCCGTTCGCGTCCATCAGCTTCAGGCCGGTGGCGGACTCGAAGCGGTCGAGCGAGCAGCCTTCGACCTTGCCGCGCACCAGCAGGAGATAGAGCTGGCGCAGCGCATCGCGGGCGTAGGGGCTTTCCAGATTGTCCTCGGGGCGGAACAGGCCCTGGCCGCCGGTTTGGCGCTGGCCGCGGGTGATAGCGCCCAGCGTGTCCAGGCGGCGGGCGATGGTGGAGAGGAAGCGTTTCTCCGCCTTGACGTCCGTGGCGATGGGCCGGAACAGCGGCGGCTGCGCCTGGTTGGTCCGGTGCGTGCGGCCGAGGCCCTGGATGGCGGCGTCCGCTTTCCAGCCGGGTTCGAGCAGATAGTGGACGCGCAGCCGCGCAGCCGGAGACCCGGCTTTGCGGAAAAGCGCACGTCCGTATTTGCGGAGGAACAGGACGGTCGCCGCCTCGCAGGCGTCATAGGCCGTCTTCCAGTCCCAGGCGCCGGTGGCGTCCGATGCGCCGAAGGCGGTCTCCATCGCCACACGCAGGGCGGCGGCGTCGACGCGCTCGCCGCGTTCGAGATGGGGCAGCAGCAGACCGGCGGCCGTGAAGATGGCGCCGGCGGGTTCGGGATTGGAGCCGAGCGGAAGCGGCGCGGCGGCGGACGCCGCCACGGATGCGGAAATCAGGGTCATGATGTGAGCCTTAAGGAGAGCGGAAACGGACGAGCCGCGCGGCGCTCTCTCTCGACCGCACCGGCTCAAACCCGTTCCGGCCGCCCTCTCACTCTCGGGACGCCGGCATGGAAAAAGCGCCCGACCGTTAGGTGGGGCGCTTTTCCGGGGATCAGTTCCAGTGTCCGTCCGCAATCTCGCAGGCGACGAGCGCGCGGGCCTTGCGGATCAGGTCATTGCCGCAGGTGTCGACATGGCCGAAGAACCTGGCGCGCGCGCCGTTCTCGGCCCAATCGGCATAGGCGCAATATTCGCGAGCCTCGGATCGGAAGGCTCGCATGTCGTTGGCCCAGTGCGGCTTGGGCTCGATGACCACGGTGATGCCGTCCCTGGTTTCCGGCCAGGGCAGAGACCGTTCGTGCGGCGGATGCTGGCGATCCGCCGCGAAGATGGCGTCGATGTCGGTCATGGCGCCTCTCCCGGCTCGGGGCGCACGAAGCCTTCGGGATCGCCGGGATCGGGCGGTAGATAGGCGTCATAGGGATTGCCGTCGGCGAGATGGCCGAAGGGCGTGAAGACGTAATCGCCATCGTCCCGCCCCACGACGCAGATGACGTAGCGCGGGCTGCCCGTCACCGCGTCGAGGCATTCCATGAGGGCGAGATTGCCGTCGCCCGCCGCGCGCAGCAGGGTCTGGAAATTGGTCCGGGCGTAGGAGGGGATGCTCATAGCGGGCCTCCCTCGCCGGAGATGGTCTGATCGAGCCAGCCATCGGTGTAGATCCAGTCCACGGTCTCGCCGGTGGTGAGGTCGAGGACATGCGCGCCCCCGCCGAATCCATCGAGCCGGGGCTTCGAGCAGGTGTTGGCGTATTGGAAGCCCCATCTGCCTTTGAGGCCGAACTCGGCGGCGCAGTGCTTCACGAAGTGGATGAGACGCTCGGGATCGCCGGTCACGTCGTCACGCATCCAGAGCTGGCTGCCGCCATGCTCCGGCTGGATCGAGAGGAGGAAACCTTCGGAGGGCGGTTCCTCCGATGCGCCGTCCTCGGACAGGCGGTTGTAGAGATCGAGCGCGCGGGCGGCGTTCTCGGGCGTGCCGACGTCGAGCAGGCACGAGAAATGGGTGAAATAGTCGGCCATGTTAGGCTCCTGAAACGAGCAAGCCCGGCGCGATGGCCGGGCTGCGGTTGATCTGAGAATGTGCGGGACGGCCGGAGCCATCCCGCGTTGAAGCAGCTATTCGGCCGCGATCGTCAGGGTGTCTTCGTCCTCGATCTCATCGGTTTCGTCGTCGCCATCCCCGCTGAGGAAGTCCGGCAAGGCGGCATCGTCTCCGGCGTCTGCCTCCGTGCCAGGTTCGATGGTCTGCCCATCGTCGAGGTCGACCAGGCGCAGCGGCTCCGGCAGCCAGCCGGTGTCGGCCAGCAGGCGCTCGGCCTCCTTGGCCATGTCGCCCTTCTTCAGATGGTCGATGAGCTGGGCAGCCCGCTCGCCCGCACCTTCGCGCACGGCTTCGAGGATGCGGGGCTTGGTGACGCGGCCGAGATAGTTGCCGACCGTCGGCCTCCAGCCCGCCGCCACCATGTCGAGGCCGGTGGCTCGTGCCAGCCGGTCAGCCTGCGAGAGGCGCACGTCCAGCCCATGCTGGCTGACGCCCGATCCGCTGTAGGGATTGGGCCGCTCGAACAGGGCGTTCACACCGTAGCTGACGCAATGGGCGAGCAGATCGAGGCGCGTGCCGGGGTCGAGCAGGGAGAGCCAGTCCCACAGAGCCTGGTCGTCGTCGGGAACGTGATTGCCCCAGCGCTCCTGTCGCTCGGCGACCTCGCGTGCGGGCGGGCTGTCCTTCAACTCCTCGGACTGTGCCGAGAAGAAGATATGATTGACGCGGGCCTCAAGGCAGCCGGCAGGTGCGGTGCGCCGGAAGGTGTCGCTGACCAGCTTGTGCAGCAGCATGGTCAAGGCGACGTCGGGATGTTCCGCAACCGCGTTGCGCAGCGCCAAGGTGCGATGCGCGGTCAGCTCGATAACGAGGCGCTCGGGTAACGGCTTGATGCCGTCCTCCTCATCGTCCTCCGGATCCGCGGGCTGGCCGCCGATGGTGATGACTGCGCGTTGAACGGCAGGCGTGGCCTGCTGGCCCGCTTCACCGTCAACCTCGTGCGCATCGCTGCCATCGGTCTCGACGGGACGTTCATCCTCGGGACGGACATAGCCGCGATCCACCGACAGCGAGCCGTCGGCATCGAGGCTGATGAAAACGCCGGCCAAGGCGATGTCGGCCGGATCGTAGATCGTCGGGCGCTGCTCGATGGCGTCGAGCGCCTGTTCAATCTCGCCGAGACGTGCGTCGATCTCGTCCGGCAACTCGTCGGCTTCGGCGTATTCGGCTTCGAGTCGGTCGTATTCGTCGCGCAGCGCTTCGCGGGTGGCGCTCTCCTCCTCGGTCAGGTCGACCGTTACGCCAACAAGCGCCCGAAGTCCGTGCTGGTGGCCGTAGGGAAAGCTCAAGGCGGCCTCGACCCATTTCCAGCCTTCGCTTGCGATCTCGTCGGCGGTGGTCTTCAGCTTCTCGGCCACCAGGCGGTCGAGCAGGGCCGGATCTTGCAGCCAGCCACCATCGTCCGACTGGAACAGGTCGCGCAGCACGACGCCGCTGGCCGCCTCGTAAGCCTCGACGCCGATGAAGACGGCCCTTTTGTCGGAGGCGCGTACCGAGGTCTCGGTCAGCATCCGACGGATCTGATAGGGCTCCTTCTGCCAGCTATCCTTGACTGCCTCCCAGACCTGTTCCTGACGGGCATGGTCGGAGCTGACGGTGAAGGCCATGAGCTGTTCGAGCGTCATGCCATCCTCGGCATAGATATCGAGCAAAGTCGGCGAGACGGAGGCGAGGCGAAGGCGCTGCTTCACGACATTGACACCGACGAAGAAGGCGGCGGCGATGGCTTCCTCGGTCATGCCCTTGTCGCGCAGCCCCAAGAAGGCGCGGAACTGGTCGAGTGGATGCAGCGGTGCGCGCTCCATGTTCTCGACCAGCGACACCTCGTCGACCAGGATGTCGCTGTTGGCGTCGCCGACGACGCAGGGCACCGGCGCGGTCTCCCCGCAGAAGGGGTGGGCCGAGACCCTGGCTCGGCCGCAGGGGAAGGCCTTCCGCCCCTTATCCGGTCCTGTCCCTTCAGAAGGGTTGCTTGAAAACTGTCAGAAAATTGCGTATTTTTCTAACACGAAAAGACCATGACCCGGCTGACCGAACAGATTTTGTCGCATGCGGCGGGCTTGCCCGAAGGCGCTCCTGTGTCCGCCAAGAGCCTGCTGCACCTTGGAAACCGGGCGGCCGTGGATCAGGCGTTGTCGCGCCTGACGGAGCGCGGGCAACTCATCCGCGCCGGTCGTGGCGTCTATCTGCGCCCCATCACCGGCCGGTTCGGCACACGCACGCCTTCGGTCGAGCAGGCTGTAGAGGCCCTTGCCATTCAAAAGGGGGAGGTCATCGTCTCGAACGGCGCCGCCGCGGCGAACGCCCTTGGCTTGACGACGCAGGTGCCCGTCCGCTCGGTCTATCTGACCTCCGGGCGCAGTCGAAAGATGCACCTTGGCAAGCAGGTCGTGGAATTGCGGCACGCGCCGCGCTGGCAACTGGCCTTGGCCAACCGGCCGGCAGGGGAGGCCGTGCGGGCGCTGGCCTGGCTCGGCCCGGAAAAGGCAGAGGCCGCGCTCAAGACATTGAAGCGGAGTATGCCGCCTGGTGCGTTCGGCGAACTGGTCGCCGCCGCGCCGCAGCTTCCGACATGGCTCGCGCAAAGCGTTGGCAGGGTCGCGTATGAACCGAGAGAAATGACGAAATGATGCCTAGAAAGATCGAAATTCGCACGGGAGGGTGCAATGGCTGAAACTCAAATAGAATGGACGGACGCCACATGGAATCCTGTTGCCGGCTGCTCGATCATCTCTGCCGGCTGCACCCATTGCTATGCCATGGAGATGGCTAAGCGCCTTGAGGCCATGCACATCCAGAAATATGCCGGCCTGACCCGCAAGAGCGGGCAGAGAACGGTCTGGAACGGTGTTGTGCGTGAGGATCGGGATGCGCTTGCGATTCCCTATGCTTGGCGCAAGTCGCGCAAGATTTTCGTCAATTCGATGAGCGACCTGTTCCACGAGCAGGTCACGGACGCCTTCATTCTCGATGTCTGGAAGGTAATGCGTGAGACGCCACGCCATAATTATCAGATTCTGACGAAGCGGCCCGAGCGCATGGCGGAACTGGTCGCCACCAAGATCGGAGAGGTGCTGCCGAACGTCTGGCTCGGCACGAGTATCGAAGACGGGGACGTGGTGGGCAGGATCGATGCCGTCCGTGCTGCGCCGGCCGCGATCCGTTTCATATCGTTTGAGCCCTTGATCGGGTCTGTGGGGACCGTCGATCTGCGCGGCATCCATTGGGCTATCGTGGGCGGGGAAAGCGGGAAGTCAGCCCGTCCCATCCGGGAGGAATGGATCGACGAGATTTATGTCCAGTGCCTGTCGGCTGGTACGGCCTTTTTCTTCAAGCAGTGGGGGACCTGGGGCAAAGACAACAAGAAGCGATCGAAAAAGGCGAACGGCCGCGAATATCGCGGTCAGACCTGGGATGAAATGCCCACGGCGGCGCAAGCGTTTGCGTGATCGTCAGATAGGCTTGGGGGGATGCTATGGTTGAGAAGCGATACGAGTGGGCTGACGGCGCAAAGCTTGAGGAGCATTCGCGGCGCAAGCACAAGATTCTCCGTGAATATTGCTTCGATTACCTGACCGTTCGCTGCAAGCTGCCGCAGCAGGAACGTTTTCGGCTGGCCATCGTCGATGGCTTCGCCGGGGGCGGCCGCTACCAGTGCGGGACATCGGGCTCCCCGTTGATTTTCATCGAAGAGTTGAAGCGAGCCACCGAGGCAGTGAACACGCATCGCGCGGCACAGGGCTTGAACGCGATCGAGGTCGAGTGCCTGCTGGTCTTCAACGATGCCAGCCGTGATGCGATCGAACTTCTAAAAACGCATGTGGCGCCGCTCCAGGCCGACATCGTCGCGACCTGCCCGAAGCTCCATCTGCGCGTCGAGTATCTCAACGAGTTTTTCGAAACCGCCTATCCCAAAATCAAGCGTTTCCTGGAGCAAGGGCGCTATCGCAGCGTGATCTTCAACCTGGACCAGTGCGGCCACAGCCATGTCGAGCGGAATACGATTCTTGACATCATGCACTCGTATCCTGCGGCCGAGATCTTCTACACCTTCGTTATCAGTTCGTTGCTGGCGTTCCTCCAGAAAGACCAGCCGGAGCGCCTGCGTGCGCAACTCGATCATCTCGGTCTCGCCAGCGGCGATGTCCAGGCACTGGACGGGTTGATGAGCCAGAAGGATTGGCTCGGAACCGCAGAGAAGATCGTCTTCGACGCTTTCCGGCTTTGCGCGCCCTATGTGAGTCCGTTCTCGATCAACAACCCTGGCGGCTGGCGCTATTGGCTGATCCACTTCGCCAACGCTTATCGGGCACGGCAAGTTTACAACAATATCCTCCACGACAATGCCAGCCTTCAGGCCCACTTCGGCCGATCGGGCCTCAACATGTTGTCCTATGACCCGCGCCATGATGAGGGGATGCTCTATCTCTTCGACGACAATGGCCGTGCCTCGGCCAAGACCCAGCTTCTCGATGACGTGCCCCGTCTCGTGACTGAAGCTGGTGATGCCATGTCGGTGATGGAGTTCTATGAGAGCATCTACAACGTCACGCCGGCGCATGCCGATGACGTCCATGCCGCGATCATCGAGAACCCCGATCTTGAGGTGATCACGCCAGCCGGTGGCGAGAGACGCAAAGCGAACACGATCGGCGTCAATGACATCATCAAGGTGAAGACCCAGCGCAGCTTCTTCCCGATGTTTCTGGATGCCGGAAAGAGCCCGCAGGGGCGGAAGGAATAGTTCTCGCCATCATCCTGAGGCCAGCCGAGGTTGGCCAGGCGCTAGTCAGATTTTGCCTTCTACCGGGAGAAGGGTAAGGGATGTTTCCGGTTATTCCGCGTTCACATGGCCACCACAGCCTTGACATAACTCATCAAATATGACAAATATGGTACCATAATTCACCAGATTTGGGGCATTGTCATGGGCTCGCCAAAGGTCGGACCAGCCCTCGAAAGGCTTGGCCAGGACATTCGAAATGCGCGGCTACGGCGCAGTATTGCGGTTGCGGACCTGGCCATGCGCGCCGGAACATCGGCCAGTTCGATCGCGCGGCTCGAAAAAGGCGACCCTGGCGTTGCTATCGGGACGCTTGCGGATGTGCTGGTGGTCCTTGGGCTTCTCGAGCGGCTGGCCGATCTGATCGATGTCCGCAAGGATGATCTGGGGCTTGCGCTTTCTAACGAGCGCCTGCCGCAGCGAGGCAAGTCTTTCACGACGAGGATCAGAAGGCAAAAGGCCAAGTCGGATCCGACGCGCGCGCTCGATGACGTGGTCGATCCTGACGGAGCGTCGTTCTGATGGCGGAGTTTGCTGCCCAGGTTGTTCTTGGCGACCGACGTGTGCCCGTCGGTCAGCTGCGTTTCACAGCAGCGGGGCCGCGGCAGTTCTCGACCTTTGCCTATGACGCTGCCTGGATCGAAAATCCCCGCGCCTTCGCCGTGCAGCCGGATCTTCCCCTGGAAGGCGGCCCTTTTCATGCATCGGGCCAGCCAGGGAACACGCGTGATGCGCTCGCAGGCGTCTTTGCGGATGCCGCGCCGGACAGTTGGGGACGGCGCCTTCTCGAACGTGCCTATGGCAATGGTCTGACCGAGTTTGAGTATCTGACGCTGTCCGACGACGCTTGTCGTCAGGGCGCACTGCGATTCCAGGGGGACGATGGAGAGATCATCCGTGGTAAAGCAGGTGACGCCGTGCCCCGCCTCGTCGAGCTGGAAGCGATAACGGCCATAGCCCGCGCCTATGAGCAGGGTAAGGAGATATCTGCTGAAGAGATGCAGGCATTGGCGGGCGCGGGCGGCTCGGGCGGCGCCCGGCCCAAGGCCAATGTCCAGGACGGCGATACGCTATGGTTGGCCAAATTCACCTCGGTCCACGATCAGCAGCCGATCGAAAGGGTCGAGGTCGCGACGCTCCGGCTAGCCCAGGCTTGCGGCATTCGCACGCCTACAGCCAGGCTGGAACTCGCCGACACTCCCTTTCCGGTCGCGCTGATCCAGCGGTTCGACCGGCGAGGCAGTTCCCGGATTCCCTATATCTCGGCGCGCACGGCACTTGGGAAGACCGGGACGGAGTTGGGCTCTTATACGGAGATCGTCGATTTTATCCGTGCCTATGGCGCCGATCCCAAAGCCGATTTTCGCGAGCTTTTCGTGCGCCTGATTTTCACGATCCTCGTGTCCAACAAGGACGATCATCTGAAAAACCATGGCTTCCTTTATGTTGGAGGAGGCCAATGGCGGTTGTCGCCCGTGTTCGATGTGAACCCCGCACCGGATCGAAATCCGCACCTGGAAACTGCTATCCTGGAGGGCGGCGCGCATGATCGGTCCATCGCGCTCGCGCTTGAAGCCTGCGAGTTTTTCGAGATCCCGCCCGAGGAAGCGGGGCAGATCATCCGCGATACCGCACGGCACATATCGGAAGGCTGGCGTGAGACTCTGCGTCAGGTGGGCGTGTCAGGTGCATTGGCGCGGGATTACGAACCGGCGTTCATGAACGCGGAGACCGAGCTCGCGCTAGGCATGTAGTCAAATATGAACGACAATCGATCAATATCGGTCAGATATGGAGATTTGAAACGATGCTGCTGTTGGGCCGGCTTAACGGCGGGTTGAAATGGTAGATCGAAGCGGCGGTTTGACGTGCTTGGGGGCCAAGAGCGCTTAAGAAGGAATCCTTCTACGAGGATGGCAAACCGGCTCATGAATCGATACGATAAAGTTGTTGCGAGCATGTTCGCCATTCGTACTGCTCAAATGGCATCGGCTTCGTCACCGGCGATAGATGGCGAAGTCTTTCCCATGCCAATGAGCCGAAAAAAGCCAATGTTTTCATAAGCGGTAGCTTTTCGACGGTAAGGGTGACGGTATAATCATTCTTGAAAAAATTTTTTTGCTTTGTTCTTCAATTAGATAGGCCATTCAGCCGATAATTGAGTGGGAGTGAGGGTTGCCGCCTGTCCGGGGACAGGCGACAACCCTCATTCCAGGCGCCCAAGGAATGGACTGGTGAGTCGGATGCTAAAGGATGCCGACGGTTGCGGCCCATCGCGATTTCCGAACCGCCTCTGTCGGCGGCGGGGGGGCGTGACGACGGGGCGCCCGGCCGGCCTCAGACCTTGAGCGCTTCGGCGATGCTCGCGGCGAGCGGCGTCGTCGGCCGCCCGATCAGCCGTCCCAGTTCGCCGCCATCGTCGAACAACGCGCCCTTCGCCGCCGCCGCGTCCGAATTGGCGAGCAGGCCGGCGATCGGTTCGGGAAGCCCGGCGCCGATAAGCGCGGCGCGATACTCGGCCTCGGGCAGGTTGGCATAGGGAATGTCCCGGCCGGCCTGCTTCGACAGTTCGGCGGCGAAATCGGCGAGCGTATAGGCGGCGTCGCCAGCCAGTTCGTGGATGACGCGCGGGGCGTTGTCCCCGATCAACGCGATCGCCGCCGCTTCGGCATAATCGATCCGCGCGGCGCTGGAGATCAGCCCGTCGCCCGCGCCGCCGATCAGCGCGCCATGCGCCAGCGCGGCGGGGATCGCCGCCGTGTAATTCTCGCTATACCAGCCGTTGCGCAGCAGCGAGTGCGGCAGGCCGCTCCCGACGATCAGCGCCTCAGTCTGGCGATGGTCCTCGGCCAGACCGAGCGCGGACGTGTCGGCGTGAAGCACGCTGGTATAGGCGATGCGCGCCACGCCGGCGCGCTTCGCCGCGTCGATCGCGTTGCGATGCTGGGGCACGCGCGCGCCGACGGCGTTGGACGAGATGAGCAGGACGCGCTCGGCGCCGGCGAATGCGGCGTCTAGCGTCTCGGGCCGATCATAGTCGCCTGCGCGGATGGCGACGCCCTCGGGAAACAGCCCGGCTGCGCGCGCCGGATCGCGGACGACAGCGGCTACGCCGGCCGGGCCGACGCGCTGCGCAAGCGCCGCGACAGCAAGGCGGCCGAGCTGGCCGGCGGCGGCGGTGACGAAGAAGCGAGGGGTGGTGGTCATGGTCTTTATCCGGTCTCGAATGTTGATAAGGTATAGGATAGAGACCGATATGCGGCCGCGAAAGACGGCACTTTCCCGTCACCTGGTTACCCCGGAGATACCATGTCCGCACCGCACGCAACGCTTGGCGCCAAGTTCGAGAACTGGCTTGCGGCCGGGCTCGACGAGAGGAAATGCCCTGTCCGCAACCTGCTCGACCAGATTGGCGATCGCTGGTCGATGCTGTTGATCGCAGCGCTGGCTGGCGGGCCGCGGCGCTTCAGCGCGCTGGCGCGCGCGGTGCCCGACATATCCAAACGGATGCTGACGCAGACGTTGCGCCGGCTGGAGACCGACGGGCTCGTCCACCGTGACGTCCAGCCGACGGCGCCGCCCAGCGTCACCTATTCGCTGACCCCGCTCGGCGAGAGCTTCGCCGCGCCGCTGCTTGGGCTGGTAGAATGGGCGGAGGCCAATTTCGCCGCGGTGCTGGCCGCGCGGGCGCGAAACGCGGCGGATGGCGACGCCACCTTGCCACTGCAACACGCCGCCGCCTAAGAAGCGGGGCATGACTGGCCAGCCCCTTATTTCCCTCGTCGACGGCTCCACCATCCCGCAGATCGGCCTTGGCGTCTGGCAGACGCCCGACGACGTCGCGGTCGCCGTCGTGAGCGCGGCGATCGAGGCGGGTTATCGCCATGTCGACACCGCCGCCATCTACCGGAACGAACAGGGCGTAGGCGAAGGCCTGCGCGCTTCGGGCGTCGCGCGCGATGAAATCCATGTCACGACCAAATTGTGGAACGACGATCAGGGCTATGATTCGGCGCTGAAGGCCTGCGACGAGAGCCTGGGCCGGCTGGGGATCGACAAGATCGACCTCTATCTGATCCACTGGCCGTCGCCGCATCGTGGCCTTTATGTCGATAGCTGGAAGGCGCTGGTGCGCCTGAAGGAGGAAGGCCGGGTCGGCGCGATCGGCGTTTCCAACTTCGCGGCCGAGCATCTCGATCGCATCATCGACGCGACGGGCGTGACCCCGGCGCTCAACCAGATCGAGCTTCACCCCGATTTCCAGCAGCGCGCCCTGCGCTCGCTCCACGACGATCTTGGCATCCGCACCGAGAGCTGGAGCCCGCTGGGGCAGGGCAAGCTGCTCGCCGATCCGGTCATCGCGCGGATCGCGGCGAAGCATGGCCGCACGCCGGCGCAGACGATCATCCGCTGGCACATCGATCAGGGGCTGATCGTTATCCCCAAATCGGTCACGCCGTCTCGCATCGTCGAGAATTTCGACGTGTTCGGCTTTGCGCTCGATGCGGAGGACCTGGCGGCGATCGACGCGCTCGACGGCGCGGGCAACCGCATCGGCCCCGATCCGCTCACCGCCGCGTTCTGAGGGGCAGGGCGATGGCGCATTGGCTAGTGAAGTCGGAGCCGTTCAAATACAGCTTCGACGATCTGATCCGCGACGGCGAGACGACGTGGGACGGCGTCCGCAACAATCAGGCGGCGATCTATCTGCGCAGCATGAAGCTGGGCGAGGAGATTTTCTTCTATCATTCCAACGAGGGTCTGGCGGTCGTTGGGATCGCCAGAATCGTCAAGGAACATTATATCGACCCGACCGACCCCAAGGGCCGCTTCCCCGCAGTTTCGGTAGCCCCGGTGCGCAAGGTCGCCCACCCCGTCACGCTCGCCGCGATGAAGGCGGAGCCGAAGCTTGAGGGCATGGCGATGTTCCGCCAGTTCCGCCTCTCCGTCACCCCGATCGCCGACGACGAATGGGCGACGATCCTCGGCATGGCGGGCGAGGGTACGTGATGATCACCATGTACGGCATCAAGAATTGCGAGCAATTATTTTCAATGCGCGCAGATGCTCGGCGAGAGCCAGCCGTTGTAATCCGACGGATTTCTGTCGTTGACTGCTCCGTCTGTTAGGTTGTTACGATGGGCATTTTGAGCAAATCTGCTGCGTCGATCGGATTTTACGGTGATGAGCTTGAACCGGCAGAGCTAACTAGGTTGTTAGGCACAGAGCCGACCGTAGGAGTTTCGAAGGGAGGCACTTGGCAGACCTCAGGAGGCGCGGAGAAAACGGCGTCCATTGGTTCTTGGCGGCTCATCGCAGAGCGTCGGGCGCCGGGTGATCTCGACGGCCAGATTAACGAGCTGCTGGATCGAATGGCAGATGACTTTTCTGCATGGCGAACGCTCGCGAGCCGCTATCGGGGCAGGGTGTTTTGCGGCCTCTTTCTTACTGAAGGTAATGAGGGACTGACGTTGCAGGCAAGCACGGTTCTGAGGCTGGCGGAACGAGGGTTGCAGATTGACCTCGATATCTACGGTCCAGAATGACCGCGCCGATGGCTCCAAGGTAACAATTAGAGGTTCGAATGACGGTAACCATGTTTGGTATAGTTAACTGCGACACGATCAAGAAGGCGCGGAGCTGGCTTGAGGCGCATGGCGTCGCTTACGCCTTCCACGACTACAAGGCGGAAGGGATCGATGCCGAGACGCTTGCGCGCTGGTCGGCCGAGCTGGGGTGGGACAAGCTGCTGAACCGCGCGGGGACGACCTTCCGCAAGCTGCCCGAGGCGGATCGCGAAGGGCTGGACGAGACCAGGGCGATCGCGCTGATGGTCGCGCAGCCTTCGATGATCAAGCGGCCGCTGCTCGATCTGGGCGACCGCAGGTTGCTGGGCTTCAAGCCCGATCTCTATGCCGAGGCGTTCGGCCGATAATCCCCGTCATTGCGAGCGCAGCGAAGCAATCCAGTGGATGTCGGGCGCCGGACTGGATTGCTTCGCTGCGCTCGTAATGACGGGGAGGGGCGTCGGGCCGGGGCGGTGGCGCGACCGGCATGGGCCGCCGCCCCCATCCGGGCTGGTCAGGCGCGGGTGGGCGTCGTAAGCCGGATGGATGCTTGACGCCCAGAACGGTTCCGCCGCCCCGCATGTCGTCCGTCGCGAGGATTATCAGCCGCCCGAATGGCGCGTTCCGGATATCGCGCTCGATTTCGATCTCGATCCGGCCTGCACGCATGTGCGCGCGACGCTGGCGGTCGAGCGCAACGCGGGGGAGGGGCCGCTGCGCCTCGACGGCGGCGGGCAGATGCCCATTGCGGTCCGCGTCGACGGCCAGCCCGCCGCCTGGCGGATGGAAGGCAGCCAGCTTGTCATCCCGCTCACGGGCGCGGCGCATCAGGTCGAGACCGAAGTCGAGATTTCGCCGGAGACCAACACTCAGTTGATGGGGCTTTACGCCTCGGGCGGGCTGCTCTGCACCCAGTGCGAGGCCGAGGGTTTCCGCCGCATCACTTTCTTCCCCGATCGGCCCGACGTGCTGTCGCGCTACCGGGTGCGGATGAGCGCGGACAAAGCGCGCTTTCCCGTGCTGCTCGCCAATGGCGATCATGTCGGCGGCGGCGATCTGGCGGGCGGTCGTCACTGGGCCGAATGGCGCGATCCCTTCCCCAAGCCCTGCTATCTCTTCGCGCTCGTCGCGGGCGATCTGGCGGTCAATGCCGACAGCTTCACGACGATGAGCGGGCGCAAGGTCAATCTCGGCATCTGGGTGAAGGCGGGCGATCTGCCGCGCACCGGCCATGCCATGGAAGCGCTGAAGGCGGCGATGGCGTGGGACGAGCGCGTCTATGGCCGCGAATATGATCTGGATGTGTTCAACATCGTGGCGGTGGCCGACTTCAATTTCGGCGCGATGGAAAACAAAGGCCTCAACATCTTCAATTCGCGCTATATTCTGGCCGATCCCGAAACCGCGACCGATATGGATTTCGATGCGGTGGCCGGCGTGGTCGCGCATGAATATTTCCATAACTGGTCAGGCAATCGCGTCACCTGCCGCGACTGGTTCCAGCTTTCGCTGAAGGAAGGCTTCACCGTTTTTCGCGACCAGGAGTTCAGCGCAGATCAGGGATCGCGCGCGGTCAAGCGGATCGAGGATGTCCGCCTGCTTCGCGCCGCGCAGTTCCCGGAGGATTCGGGGCCGCTCGCGCATCCGGTGCGTCCCGAAAGCTATATGGAGATTTCCAACTTCTACACGGCGACCGTCTATAACAAGGGCGCCGAGCTGATCCGCATGATGGCGACGATGCTGGGCAAGGAGCGTTTCCGCGCCGGCACCGATCTCTATTTCGACCGGCATGACGGCGAGGCGGCGACCTGCGAGGATTTCGTCAAGGCGATCGAGGATGGCGGCGGGATCGACCTGACGCGCTTCCGCCGCTGGTATGCGCAGGCGGGCACGCCGCGCGTCAAGGCGTCGCTGACTCATGCGCCGGCCACCGGCCGCGCCGTGCTGTCGCTGTCGCAGACGGTGCCGTCGACGCCAGGGCAGGCGGAGAAGCTGCCCCAGCCGCTGCCGCTGCGCGTCGCGCTGTTCGGCGAGGCGAGCGGCGCGCAGATCGGCGAGGAACGGCTGATCGTGCTCGAGGATGCGAGTGCGGAGATTGTGTTCGAGGGCATAGGCGAACGTCCGATCCTGTCGATCAACCGGGGCTTTTCGGCCCCGATCGTGCTCGAGACCGACCGTTCGGCGGCCGATCTCGCCTTCCTGTCGGCGCATGACGACGATCCCTTCGCGCGTTACGAGGCGATGCAGCAACTGATGCTCGATCGGCTGATCGCGGCGGTGACGGGCGGTGATGCCGATCCGACCCCGGTGATCGAGGCGGTTCGCGCGACGATCGACGATCCGGCGCTCGATCCCGCCTTCGTCGGGGAGGCGCTGCTGCTGCCGAGCGAATCCTTCATCGGCGATCAGCTAGGCCAGGTCGATCCCGATGCGATCGGCGCGGCGCGCGATGCGCTGCGCCTGGCCATATTGCACGGCGTGGGGCGCGAGCGCTGGCGCGGTCTGTGGGCCGGCAATCGCGACAATGGCTACCAGCTCAACCCTGCGGCCAAGGGTCGCCGCCGCCTCAAGAATGTCGCGCTGGGCTATCTGCTTGCCGAGCATGATGCAGAACCGGTCGCCGCCGCCGCCAACCAGTATCGCGACGCCGACAATATGACCGATCGGCTGGCGGCGCTGCAGTTGCTCGCCAACACCAGCGGCGAGGCGCGCGAGCAGGCTCTGGCCGAGTTCTACGAACGCTGGCGGGGCAACGATCTGGTGCTTGATAAATGGTTCACCACGCAGGCGCTGGCGACGCGGCCCGACGCGGCGGAGCTGGTCGCGGCGCTGGCGAAGCATCCTGATTTCACGCTCGCCAATCCCAATCGCGCGCGCGCGCTGATCGGCGCTTTCACCGTCAACCAGCGCGCCTTCCACGCCGCCGACGGGAGCGGCTATCGCTTCCTTGCCGATCAGATCATCGCGCTCGATCGCCTCAATCCGCAGACTGCGGCCAAGATGGTGCCGCCGCTCGGCCGCTGGCGCCGTTTCGATGCGGCGCGGGCTGCGCTGATGAAGGGCGAACTGGAACGCATCGTCGCCACGCCGGGGCTTTCCAAAGATGTGTTTGAACAGGCGTCGAAAAGTCTGGCCTGATCGATTCCCGATATTGTCCGGCCAATGGCGCGCCATGCCGGTGCGCCATTCGGAAGGGGGTTGAGTAATTTTGCCGCATATTTGATTGAAAATTGGCGCAATCATGCCAATTTTATTGTCGCGCTTATGCGAAACTCAGCTATCATCTTTCCATGTGCGCACGTTTCTGCCAGCCTAGGCTCCATTGAGAAGTCCGGCTCGTTCTAGCCATATTGCGGGGAAGCAAGGGGACAGTTGATGTTCAGATTCGGCTCACGCGCCGTAGCGATTTTCGCCGCTGTCGCGCTGGCGGGCGTGGCCCATGCGCATGACGATGCGCCCGTCGCGCCGACGCCCGAAGGGGGGCTGTCGTGGGATGTGCTCGCATCGTCCAACGCCGTCGCCTGGCAGGATGCGGCGGGGGTGGAGCATCTCAAGCCGCAATTCTCGTCTGAGGTTGCGGAGCTGCGCGGAAAGCCGATAACGATCGCGGGCTTCATGATGCCGCTCGACGAAGGCAGCGCGACGCAGAAACGCTTCATCCTGTTCCAATCCCCGCCGGACTGCCTGTTCCACATGACGCTTGGCCCGACCCATTTCATCGAGGTGACGACGGACAAGCCGGTCGAGACAACGGGGCGGCCGCTGGTGTTGCGCGGCACGCTCAACCTGGTCGACGACAAGCAGGGGGGAGTGTTCTACCGCATGGCGGACGGACAGCTCCTGTCGGTGCTTTGACCGTGCGGACCATTGCCGACCGCGCACCGGCCCCGCGCAGCGACGCGCCCGCGCAGCCCAGCGATCTCGACGCCTATGACATGAAGATCCTCCACACGCTGGTGGGGGATGGGCGGATCAGTTGGCGCGACCTGTCCGACCGGATCGGACTTTCGCTCACCCCCACGCTGCGCCGCGTCCGCCGGCTGGAAGCGTCGGGCTATATCGAGGGATACACTGCGCTGCTCGACGAACAGCGGCTGGTGGGATCGCTCAGCGCCTTCGTCTCGGTGACGCTCGAAAAGCAGTCGGAAGAAACGCTCGGCACCTTCGAGGAGCAGATCGCGCTGCTCGACGAAGTGACGAGCTGCTTCATGATGACGGGCAGTTTCGACTATCTCGTCCGCGTCGTGGTGCGCGATCTCGATCATTATCAGGGGCTGGTGACCAAGCTGGCGCGGATCCCCAATGTCGCGCACATCAATTCCAGCTTCGCGTTAAAGGCGATCGTGCGCCGGCCCGGCGTGCCGATCTGAAAAACCGCGCGCGCGACATGGACCGGATCGCCGCGCGCGGCCGGTCTCCAGCGCCGTCGGGCTGCGGCCGCGACGGCCGGCGCTTAAGCCGTTCTTCAGCGTTGCGGGATAGAGCGGCTCCATGCTGCTGTCCCGCGCCTTCGCGATCGCCGGGTCGATCGACCCCGCTCGGCTGCGGCGCATCGCATTGGTCTGGTGCGGCGTCGCGGGGCTGCTGCTCGCCGCCTATCTCGCGCGCCAGACGCAGCTTGGGCTGACTGACGGCGCGGGCAAGCCTTTCGGCGAGGATTTCCTCAACTTCTGGGCGGCGGCGCGGCTCGCCATTTCGGGGCAGGCGGGCGCGATCTACGATCTTGCGCGCTTCCATGCCTTCGAGACGCGCGTCGTCGGCGCGCCCATCGACCTTTATCATGCCAGCTACCCGCC
>QFNN01000164.1 GCA_003240855.1 Sphingomonas sanxanigenens | reverse complement strand
CACCAAAGCTCGAAGGACAGTGTCACCCGACAACAAGACCAGAAACTGACGGATATCTGCCAAAAAATGCTTCGAAGGACAGTTGACACATGACCTAAGCAATGTCGCCGGCAGAGGAATGCCGCGCGTTCCAGACGATCATGGAGACCGAGAAGAAGAGCCCGGCCGACGTTGCCATACGTTTTGGGCTCACCGAGCGTTTCGTGCTGGGGCGTCTGCGACTTGCTGGCCTTGCGGATCCCGTCTTTGACGCCCTCGCTGATGGGACCATTACGCTCGATGTGGCGAAGGCCTATGGCAGCATCACCGACACAGCCCGCCAGGCAGCCGTCTTCGAAGAACTTGCCGACGGCTACTACGCCACGAACTGCGCGGAAATCCGGCGCCGCCTGATCTCCGGCTTCTATCGCGGCAATGATCCCAAGGCCCTGCTCGTCGGGCGCGACGCCTACCTCGCCGCCGGTGGCAGGATCGACGGTGATCTCTTCTCCGACAATGCGAGCGAAAACTGGATCGACAGCGACATAGTCGAAACGCTGGCGCAGGAACGCCTGGAGGCAGCGGCCGCGGCGCTGAGATCAACCGAGGGCTTTGGCGAACTGCGCGTCGTCTGCCACAGCCGTGTCCCGTACATGGAAACCATCGGCCTGGATCCAATCGAGGGTGAACCGGCGGAGCTAACTCCCGAGGAGGAAGAGCGGCAGCGCGCGATCGAGGTCGAGCTGGAGACAATTGCCGAGAATGCCGATGAAGATGGCTATTCCGACGAAGAGATCGAACGGATCGAGGGGCTGGAATCGGAATATCAGGGCCTGACTGAGCGCCCGCCGGTCCTCGGTGCCGACCAGAAGGCTACGTCGCTGGCCTATCTCGTGATCGGCGATGACGGCACCCCCCGGCTTCACGAACAAATCTACGCGATCCCGCAGCCTGAACCGGAGGTCGACGAGGATGCCGATACCCAATCCCAGGAGGAGGATGAGAGCGCCGATGAGCCGGTCGATGAGGCTTCCGGACGGTCGCCGATAAGCCAGAAGCTGGCAGAAGAATTGGCTCTCATGAAGACGGAAATCCTCCGGGTCCATGTCGCGAGCGATCCCCATTTTGCTCTCGACCTCGGCGCTTTCATCATGGCCGACGCGGCGGTTGCCTATCGCTACGACATGCCGAGCGATCTGCGCGCCACCGTGCCCAGTACCCGCGTCGGCAATTTCGAGAGCGACACGCCCGCCGCGGAAAGTTGGGATGAATTGCAGGCGGGCCTCGACCGCAGCTGGATCGATGCAGGCGGGATATGCGAACGGTACGACGCTTTCTGTGCGCTCGCCGATACGGCGCGGGCGGCCTGGCTTGGCTGGGCGGTTGCCAGAACCCTCCATGCGGTGCCCGCAGGTGACCGTTCGGCCATGCTCATCGACCACCTCGGGACCAAGCTCGACATCGATGTTGCGCAATGGTGGCGTCCGACCGCGCGACGCTATTTCGATCGGGTAGCCAAGCCAACGATCCTGGACCATTTCCACGAGGTTGGCGGGGCCGAACTGCGCAGCCGGTACAGCGGCTTGAAGAAGCATGATCTCGCGCTTTCTGCCGAAAAGCTCTTTGGCGGCCAAATCATCGTCGAGGCCGATATCAAGGATCGGGCGATGCAATGGCTACCGGACGCGATGCGCTTTGGTCCGCTTGAGGATCTCGCTCCCCCGGAAAGCGAGCCGCAGTCCCCCAACGGCGAGCCTGCGTCCGCTGATCAGCAGAGCGACTTGCCCGAAGCGGCCTGAACGATCGTGGGCGGGGCCGCATGCGAGCCTCGCCCAAATTTTCCGAACATCGAAGTCGGGCAGGCCCTGCCGTCCGACAATCTCGCCTGGAGCCGTTCGGCTACGGGCATCAGGAGCTTGCCATGACCTCAGATCATTTCGCCGCCGTTACCGCTGGCACCGGGCCGCACGATCAAAAAATCTGGACTCTCACTTCGGTCGCGAAGGACCTCTGCGAACTCATAGCGAGCGGTCAGCCGATCAGCCGGCACCGTCTCACCCGTCTGATGACCGCCTATTTCGGTGCTGGCGACGCGACGGGCGTCTGGTCGCTGCGCGAGGCGTTCGACGCGCTGGAGACAGCTCAGGCCTTGGCGCTCATGCGAGATCCGCTGAACGAGGCGTCGCCCGAAGCTGTCCTTGCTGACCTGCTGGCGCGATCCGAGCGGCTGCCAACCCAGTCGGTCCGATCGGAGCGCCAGGTCGACATGCAGCAATTTTCAACGCCGTTGCCACTGGCCTATCTCGTAGCACGCGCTGCCGTCATCGGGGCCGACGATCTGATCCTTGAACCCTCTGCTGGTACCGGGCTGCTGGCCATTTTTGCGCGACTGGCGGGCGCGGGCCTTTTCTTGAACGAACGCGATCCCGTGCGAGCCGGCCTTCTTGGGCAGGCCCTAGGTGCCGAAGTCAGCTGCTACGATGCCGAGTTCATCGACGACTTTTTACCTACAGCCGTGCGGCCCAATGTCGTGCTTATCAACCCACCTTTCGCCCGCAGCGAACAGCGGGGACGCGACGCGCATGCCGGTGCCCGGCATCTTCGCTCCGCCCTCGCGCGTCTGACGCCCGGCGGCCGATGCGTTGCGATCATGTCGCCGGCATTTGCCCATGATGGAAGCGGGGAGAAAGGCTACCGGGCTGTCGCTGACCTTGTCCCGCCGCGCGTGGAAATCACGATCCAGGGCAGGCCGTTTGCAAAGCATGGCACCAGCGTGTCGGTCCGTCTGATGATCTACGACAAGGGCTGGACCGGCGCGCAAGAACGGATTTGCGTGCCAGACATAAGAGCGGCCCTGCCGCATATTCTTTCGATGCCGCCAAGGCTGGGATCGCTCGATAGCGCGCAGCGTGAGCCGGCAGGAACGACTAAAGCACGGATCCCGGTGCGAATGCCTGTCAGAACCCATGCGCCGCTGATAGCGCTGCCTTCAACCACAATTGGACGCAAGCTCAGGCCGCGCGCTACCGCCGCGTTGGATACGACGGTAGAACCGCTCGCTTACGCTGTTCGCGAAACGCCGCGGTCCGCCGACGAGCAGATCGGCATCTATGTGCCCTGGCGTCTCTCGCGGATGGATATTCCGGGCGGAAAGCCGCATCCCGACCAGCTCGTCGAGTCGATCGCAATGTCCTCGATCCTTCCTCCCGCGCCGACCTATGTCCCGATGCTGCCCCGCTGCGCCGTCACCGCGATGTCGGACGCGCAGCTCGAAACCCTTGTCTACGCGGGACAGGCGTTCGAGCGCGATCTGCCCGGTCTCCACGCGCCCAATGAAGCTGGCACGATGCTTATGCCTGACAGTGCGGGGCGCGCCTATCGCATGGGCTTTTTCATCGGCGACGGCACTGGCGTCGGCAAAGGTCAGCAGGTCGCAGCCTGTATCCTGGACCAGTGGAGCCGCGGTCGCCGCAAGGCGATATGGATATCCAAGAGCTCGGCACTGATCGAGGATGCGCGCCGTGACTGGGCGGCGCTGGGCGGCCTGCCGATCGACATCCAGCCGCTGGACGCCATTCCATTCGGGGCGCCGATCTCGATGGAAAGCGGCATCATCTTTCTGACCTATGCGACGCTGCGGTCCCAGCGCCATGACACGGCCTCGCGCCTTTCGCAGCTGCTGGCTTGGCTCGAAGATGGTTTCGAAGGCGTCATCTGCTTTGATGAAGCGCACGAAATGGCCAACGCCGCAGGCACCGAAACCAAGTTCGGCACCCAGAAGGGGTCGGAGCAGGGTCTGGCCGGCGTTCGCCTTCAGAACCTGCGCCCACGCGCCCGCGTCCTCTACATTTCGGCGACCGGCGCCACCGACCCCGCCAATCTTTGCTACGCGATCCGCCTGGGCCTTTGGGGGGCGGGCACGTCGTTCGATGATCGAGCCGCTTTCATGGGCGGCATCGAGAAGGGCGGGATCGCCGCGATGGAAATCGTCGCGCGCGATTTGAAAGCCCTTGGGCTCTACACGGCGCGCGCGCTGACATTCCGCGGCGTTGAATATGATCCCCTCGTTCATCCGCTGACCCCGGCCCAGATCGAGACTTACAACGCTTATGCCGATGGTTGGGCCGTGTTATGCGCAGCTCGCCATAAGATTGCTTATCGCGAGGAAGCGGTAATGCGGAGGAACGCGGCGTAGTCCTGCAAAGCTGCGGAACATTTCGCCACGTCCTTCACATTATTCTATAGGGTGTCG
>QFNN01000163.1 GCA_003240855.1 Sphingomonas sanxanigenens | reverse complement strand
GCGACACGCTATGACAGATGCCCGACCGCCTTCTTCTCCGCCATCGCACTCGCTGCTACCGTCATCTTCTGGCTCTGATCAGTGAGTCCTGACCCTAGAATGCACACTCTATCTGTAAAAGCGGTTCCGATGACGCGTAAGGTAGTCTCTAGCGTAGGATCTTGGTCAAAAACGCTTCTTATATCTTGGGCATCTAGAGAGACATCGCTTTTAACAGATGATGTATTCCACGAGCGCAATCTTTCTCGGAGTTTGAAATTTTCATCGGCGAGTTTAGCTGAATCGGCTTGTGCCTCATTTAATTTTTCTGCGGCTTCGTACATTAAAGATTCGGCTGCCGCCGCAGACTCTTTCAATTCCTCTCGTTCGAACCGTAGCGCTTCTATCTCTGCGGCTAGTTGCTGCTCACGCGTGCCCGTCGTGGCGTCGGCTGCTTTTCGTGACATCGCTTGGCGAATGAGCCCGACGCGCCAGAATCTGGCATCTCCATCAGCGTCACGGAAACCAAGAGGGAGCACTCTCGCTGCAATGCTATTTATGAGGCGAGGATTATGTCCGTTGGCAGGAGGTAGCCACAATGGGTGTTGGAAGGGATCTTCGGACTCTTGCTCTAAGCCAGGCATATATACCCGGACTGCCCCATTGTAAGTCGACATAGGGCGACCAATAAGTCGAGATAGTTCGAAACTTTCTTCTATAGCTATGCTGCGCAAATGGGCTGTGCCAGATAGACGAATTGCGAGCTTGTCCAAATCTATTTGCGAGCCACCCGCATCGTCGACGGATATTAAAACGATCGGAAGTCGGCGTTCATGGTTGTAAAGAAGATTTGTGAAATTACCTAAATCGGCAATCGATACCGATTGCACGGTATTATCAAGAGATTCGCCGTCAGCTTCTCCTGCCAATTTACGTAGTATGTCATTTACGACACGTGGCCGACTGTGTTCGAATCCTGGATCGCGATCTGAGCAATCACAGGTAAGCTGAGCGCCGAATCGCGCAAATACCCCAAGGCGTTGTTCAACAAATAAATCTGTTATCCAATCGCGGCGGGCAGCGGTGTCGCCGCGGTTAATTACTTTAGCCGCCCAAACGCGGCCATCTTCATTATCTACTCTGAGCGCCGAAACTGAGGCGATGCTCATAGAGTTGCCAAATTCAAACCCTTCGCCGCGCGCTGCTGCGTCAGGAAGCGCGGACTGACTTGTTCGTTTTATCCATAATACAGCCAATTTGACGGCTTGGTCGAAAGCGGTGCGATCACTAAGAGCGAAGCTCGTCCTAGAAACAGGAATCCGACGCACCAAGGGAGGTGGCTGGGTCAACTCGACGTGTATTAACTCGTCAGTTAGCCCGCTCATGTCTTATCACTCCGCAGCCACGCCCGCGCGGGCGAACATGTCGGCGCCTTCGCCGTTATCCTCGTTGGCGGCGGCCTTTTCCTTGGCGGATTTGCGGCGGTCGAAGCTGTCCCATACTTCGCTCCAGTTGCCCTTGGTCGCGGCCTTGGAATATTCGGTGGCGCGCGTCTCGAAGAAGTTGGCGTGCTCGACGCCGTTGAGCAGCGGCGCCAGCCAGGGCAGGGGGTGCTCCTCGATCATGTAGACCGGCTTCAGACCCAACTGGCCCAGCCGCCAGTCGGCGATGTAGCGGACATATTTCTTGATGTCCTTGGGCGCCATGCCGTTCACCGGCCCCATCTCGAACACCAGATCGATGAAGGCGTCCTCGATCCGCACCGTTTTCTGGCACATGTCGATAATGTCGTCGCGCACCGATGCGGTCATGCAGTCGCGTTCCTTGCAGAAGGCATGGAACAGGCGGATGATGCCTTCGCAGTGCAGGCTCTCGTCGCGCACCGACCAGCTTACGATCTGCCCCATGCCCTTCATCTTGTTGAAGCGCGGGAAGTTCATCAGCATCGCGAAGCTGGCGAAGAGCTGAAGCCCCTCGGTAAAGCCGCCGAACATGGCGAGCGTCTTGGCGATGTCCTCGTCGGTATCGACGCCGAAGGTGGCCAGATAGTCGTGCTTGTCCTTCATCTCCTTATATTGGAGGAAGGCCGAATATTCGCTCTCGGGCATGCCGATCGTGTCGAGCAGGTGTGAATAGGCCGCGATGTGCACCGTCTCCATGTTGCTGAACGCGGTCAGCATCATCTTGATTTCGGTCGGCTTGAACACGCGGCCATATTTCTCGTGGTAGCAATCCTGCACCTCGACGTCGGCCTGCGTGAAGAAGCGGAAGATCTGGGTCAGCAGGTTGCGCTCATGGTCGGTCAGCTTCTGCGCCCAGTCGCGGCAATCCTCGCCCAGCGGCACTTCCTCGGGCAGCCAGTGGAGCTGCTGCTGGCGCTTCCAGAACTCAAAGGCCCACGGATATTCAAAGGGCTTGTAGGTCTTGGAAGCTTGGAGAAGCGGCATCGGGCTATCCTTGGACGCGGTTGACACTATCGGGCGCGACGGCGGCCCCGCGACAAGCGCGGGCAGGAATCTCGATTGGCGATGACCGCGACAATCCGGTTCCCGATCCCCCGTTCGGCCCAGACGTTAACGATATGCCTTTTCGGAATCCGACGCCATCCAAAAGCGCAGCCCCGCGCTCAAAAATATGGATACACCCACAATATCTTGTGGATGGTTGTGCGGACTCATCGCAACATGGCGGAAAAGCGCCATTTGCGGGCCAGCGCCGCCCGCCAGGCGCCTCTCAGCGCTTGGCGATCAGCGATTTGGTGAATATGCCCGCGAAGCGCTCGCGCTCCAGCTCCGCATCGGGGAACAGTTCGGCCATCTGGCGCATGGTCAGCAGGTTGATGTCCTGCACCTGCCGGATCGCCTCGTCGAAGCTCGCCGCGCTGCGGAAGCCGCGCTTTCTGCCCATCAGCATCGCCGCGCGCGTCTGCTCGGGCAGCCAGTGGATCAGCGCGGAGCGGAAGTGCGGTTCGATCGGGAACCAGAAATTGGGCGTCTGCAGATAATAATGCGGCGCGATGCGGCGGACCTCGCCGGCCATCGCCACCATTTCGGGCCAGCGGCCGACATGTTCGATCACGCTGTTGGAATGGACGACGTCGAAGCTGCCATCGGCATATTCGGGCATGGAGCAGGCATTGCCCGGGCGCAGATGATAGATGCCGTCGTCGCTCGGCTCGACGCCGAGGTTGATGATGGTGATGTCGAAGGCGCGGCTTTCCCACAGAGGCTCGAACGCTTTCCAGTAGCTGGCGGTGCCGCCGATATCGAGGATGCGCACCGGTCGCCCCGAAACGCCCGCGCGATCGACCACCGAAAGGAAGGTGCCGAATCGCTTCCGTCTGAACCTGTTGCCGTCGACTTTCATAGGCTTGAGGGTCAAGCAGGGATCGGCATGCGGATCAAGCCGCTTTCCCGCCATTAAGCCTCAATCAGGGCAGGGAGAAGAGCGCGCGCGACGGGTGTTCCGGCCAGTGCCCGTCACCGCCCCTTTTGAGGTTCGTGCAGGGGGCATTTGCTCCACCCATGCCCGTCGCGCGAGCTGCGGGGACAATGCGACGATCGCGGAGCCGGTCGATCGTGCCAATTTTTCCCCGGATCATGCGTAAATCTGACGCCATGACGCCATCCAGCAACATTTTGTTACAATTCGGGCGTTTCTCAAATCGGGACGGCCTATCCCATTGATAAGAGTAAAGTTTTCCCTAACCATAAGCGCCAGAGGGCGGCGCGAGGGAAAGCGCCAAACTCAACTGGGGAGACTAAAATGAAACTGCTCAAACTCACGACCGTCGGGTCGGCGGCTCTGCTTGGCCTTTGCTCGGCCAGCAGCGCCAACGCGCTGACCATCAATCTGATCAACACCGGCGGCGTCGAAGTGGGAACCGACGCCTATTTCGCTTTCGCCGTGGCGGCCAAATATTGGGAATCGGTGATCACCAACGATGTGACGCTCAATTTCCGCGTCGGCTTCACCTCGGCTGGCTTTGCGCCGACCACGCTTGGCCAAACCTCCAGCGCATCGGGCACCAAGACGCAGGTGGCGTGGCGCAACGCGCTCACGGCTGACGCCGCCAGCGCGCTCGACGCCAGCGTGGTCGCCAACCTGCCGACGATGGGCGCGACCAATGTGCGCCTGAACAATACCGTCCAGAAGGCGCTCGGCCTCTATACCGGCAACGCCAGCACGGTGGACGCCACGATCACCTTCAATTCGGCGCGCGCGTTCGATTTCGACACGCGCGACGGCTTCGACGCCAGCAACCCGGCGTCGGATTTCGTCAGCGTCGCCGTCCATGAAATGGGCCATGCGCTCGGCTTCACCAGCGCCGTCGGGCAGAACACCACCAACAATTCGACCCCGTCGAACACCGAC
>QFNN01000162.1 GCA_003240855.1 Sphingomonas sanxanigenens | reverse complement strand
AACATGTTGCGTTGCAACGCAATGGGTTGTTCGTGGCTGGCTGAGGAATAGCTTCCGCATGAGGGGGACGGAGCGCGTTGGGCTCTATGGATGCAATAGTGTCGTCTGATGATCGAAGCCCGATGGGTGATCGCGTCGCCGCGCGCCTTGACGGGCGCATCGGCCTTCTGTCCAACGCCAATCTGTCGCCGTGGATCAACTGGACCACGCTTGCGCCGCCGCTGTTCAGGGAGATCGCGCGGCTGACCGACAGTGTCGAGATCGCGCCGCCGCCGCTGAGCATCGGCAGGATCGGCGGCCTGGCGGGCGCGATGCGCCGGGCGTGGTCGGTCAAGCACATGTTCCAGTTTCAGGCTTCGTCCAAGCCGGAACTCCCCTTGCTCGCAATTTCAGCGATGCGCGGTTTCGTGCAGCGGTCGGCCTTCGTCGTCGATCCCTGGCGGCCCCAGCTCGGCAAGATTTCGATCGGAGCGCGGCTCCAGCGCCTCGATCACATCTTCATTCCCTATATCGAGGCCTGGTCCGAACTGTCGCGCGACGGAGAGGATGAGCGTTATCACTGGCTGCCCTTCGGCGTGGATACGACGGTGTTCGACAGCCATGCGCCGGAGCGCGATATCGACATTTACTGGATGGGCCGGCGTTATGAGCCGCTGCACCGTGCGCTGCTCGACATCAGCGAGCAGACCGGGCTGAAATACGCCTATACCGGCAAAGTCGCGATGTTCGACAACCCGATGGAACTGGGGCATTTCGTCAGCCGCTGCCGCTATTTCGTCGTGACGCCGCCCGATCTCGACAATCCCGAACGGACGGGCGGGTTCAGCCCGCTGGTGATGCGCTATCTGGAGGGGCTGGCCGCGGGATGCCGTTTGCTGGGCGTGCTGCCCAAGAGCGGCGCGTTCGAGCGGCTGTTGCCGCGTAACGCCATCCTTGAAGTCGCGCCCGACGGCAGCGACCTGGCCGAGAAGCTGGCCGCCGACATCGCCGATCCCGCCGGCTGGGACGCGACGATGCTGGCGGCCCGGCTGGTGCGCGACCGCCATGGCTGGGCGGCGCGCGCGCGCACGATTGTGGATGTGCTCGCCAGGGGCTAGGGGGTTGCGATCAGCCATAGCGGATCGAAGATGACCAGCAGCACTTATCGTATTCAGGGCGCAACGGGCGAGTGGGAGGTCGTGATCGGCCTGGAGGTCCACGCGCAGATCACGTCGAACGCCAAGCTCTTTTCGGGCGCGGCGACGGCCTTTGGCGCCGAACCCAATACGCAGGTCTCGCTGGTCGACGCAGCGATGCCGGGGATGCTGCCGGTGCCGAACCGCGAGTGCATCCGCCAGGCAGTGCGCACCGGCATGGCGATCGACGCGGTGATCAACCGCTGGTCGCGCTTCGACCGCAAGAATTATTTCTACGCCGATCTGCCCCAGGGCTATCAGATCTCGCAGCTTTATCACCCGCTGGTCGGCGAGGGATCGATCACGATCGAACCTGCCGAGGGCGAGGAGAAGGTCGTCGGGATCGAGCGCATCCATGTCGAGCAGGACGCCGGCAAGCTGATGCACGACCAGCATCCGACGCGTTCCTATGTCGACCTCAACCGATCGGGCGTGGCGCTGATGGAGATCGTGTCGCGGCCGGACATGCGTTCACCTGCGGAAGCAGGGGCTTATGTGCGGAAGCTGCGATCGATTCTGCGCTATGTCGGCTCGTGCGACGGCAATATGGAAGAAGGATCGATGCGCGCCGACGTGAACGTCAGCGTGCGCAAGCCGGGCGAGGCGTTCGGCACGCGGACCGAGACCAAGAACGTCAACTCGGTGCGCTTCGTGATGCAGACGATCGAATATGAGGCGAGCCGGCAGGTCGACGTGCTCGAATCGGGCGGTCGCGTGGTGCAGGAAACGCGTCTTTTCGACCCCGACAAGGGCGAGACGCGCTCCATGCGCTCCAAGGAGGATGCGCACGACTATCGCTATTTCCCCGACCCCGACCTGCTGCCGCTGGAGCTGGACGACGCCTTCATCGCCGAGTGCCGCAGCAGCCTGCCCGAGCTGCCCGACGCCAAGCGCGCGCGCTATCAGAGCGCGCTCGACCTGAGCGCCTATAATGCGCAGGTGCTGACCGCCGAGGCCGAGACGGCGCGCTGGTTCGAGGCGCTGATGGCGGCATGCGGCGACAAGGTGCAGCCCAAGGCTGCGGCCAACTGGGTGATTTCCGAACTGTTCGGCGCGCTCAACCGGCTCGGCAAGGATATCGAGACCAGCCCGGTGACTCCCACGCAGGGCGCCGAGCTGCTCGGCCTCGTCGCCGACGGCACGCTTTCGGGCACGCTCGCCAAGCAGGTGTTCGAGATCATGCTGGAAACGGGCGGCGATCCTGCGGCGATCGTGGAGGAACGCGGCCTGAAGCAGACCAGCGACACCGGCGCGATCGAGGAAGTGATCGCCGGCGTCCTTTCCGCCAACGCCGACAAGGTCGCGCAGTACAAGGGCGGCAAGGAAGCGCTGTTCGGCTTCTTCGTCGGCCAGACGATGAAGGCGATGGGGGGCAAGGCCAACCCGCAGGTGGTGAACGAGCTGCTCCGAAAGGCGCTTGCCTGAGGGCGGGTGCTGGATCATTCCTTTTGGGCGGCGCGGGGGCGTCGCCCTGGGGGATGGGATGAAGTCGCCTGTTCGTGCGCTGATCGCAGGGCTGTGCCTGCTGACTGCGGGGATCGCCCCGGCGCAGGAGCATTTTGCCGTCAAGCCGGGCTTCGCTCTTCCGGCCGATCGCCAGTCCGTCATCATTGTCTATCGGCCTGACGTGCATGTCGGCTCGCTCACCACGGGCGGGATCGAGGAACCCAATGCCGACTGGACGGCGGAAGCGCGCGGGCTGCTTGCCGACGCGCTGAAGGCCGACGGCAGGGTGACGGGCGCGAGGCTGATCTTCGCCGAGGAGCCGGAGGGCGACGACGCCGATTATCTGGCGCAGTATCGCGCGCTCTTCTCGGTCGTCGCCGGATCGATCATGGAATATAAGCTGTTCCCGGGCGGCCGCCTGCCGACGAAGAAGAAGCTTTTTGACTGGACGCTGGGCGACGGCGTGGAGCGGCTGGGGCGGATGACGGGGGCCGATTATGCGCTCTTCATGTTCACCCGCGACGCCTATGGATCGGCGGGGCGCAAGACCGCGCAGGTCGTGGGGCTGCTGCTGGGCGTCTATATGCCGGCGGGGCTGCATCTGGGCTATGCCGGACTGGTCGACCTGAAAACGGGCGACATCGTCTGGCTTAACGCCGATCCGCAGATGGGCGGCGATGTCCGCACGTCCGAAGGCGCGGCCAAGCGCGTGACGCAATTGCTGGAAGGCCTGCCGGCGCGCGCGCCAGCCGCCGGAACGGCGGTCGCCGCCGCGAAATGAGACTGCGCCGGGCCATCGCTGCGCTGACGATCGCCGCGCTGACGGTGGGCGCCGCGCCGCCATCGACCCGGGCGCCAGCGCCCTTCGCGCGCGCGGGCATGGGGTTCGCGCCGCAGGACAAGGACGAGCGCGGGCTGTGGTTCGAGATGGACGAGGAGGAGCGCCAGCTCAAAACCTCCCAATTCGTGATCCGCGATCCGGCGCTGAACGCCTATGTGCGCGGCGTATTCTGCCGCATCGCCGGCCCCGATTGCGCGGCGATGCGCCTCTACATCGTGCGCACGCCCTATTTTAACGCAAGCGCCGCGCCCAACGGCATGGTCCAGATCTGGTCGGGGCTGTTCCTGCGGGTGCGCAACGAGGCGCAGCTCGCAGCGGTGCTGGGGCACGAATATGTCCATTATCGCGATCGCCACATGATCCGGATCTGGCGCGACATGAAGAGCAAGACGGCTTCGGCGACCTTTCTGTCGCTGTTCGGCCTGGTCGGCGGGCTGGTGGCGATGGGGCAACTGACCAGCATCTACAGCTATTCGCGCGACTTCGAGGCGGCGGCGGACAGCGGATCGATCGGGCTGCTCGCGGCGGCGGGCTATGATCCGATGGCGGCCTCGCAGATATGGGAGCAGATTCGCGACGAAGCCGATGCGACGGCGGCCGCGCGCGGGACCAAGAGCCGCAAGGACAAGAATGGCGGCATGTTCGCCACCCACCCGCCGACGGCGGAGCGCATGGCGACGCTCAAGGCGCTGGCCGGGCAGGCGCAGGTGGCGGGGACGCCAAGGCTGGGCCGCGCCGAATATCGCGCCGCGCTGGCGCCCCTGTGGGCGAGTTTCATCGACGACCAGATCAAGCTCAACGATTTCGGCGCGACCGAATATCTGATCGGCCAGCTTGCCGCGGAGGGCTGGACCACCGACCTCATCTATGCGCGGGCCGAACTGTATCGCGCGCGCGGGCGGCCGAGCGACCTGAAGCAGGCCA
>QFNN01000161.1 GCA_003240855.1 Sphingomonas sanxanigenens | reverse complement strand
AGGAGCAGATATGGCGACGACCACGACCACGACCCAGGAAACCGATCTGGTCCTTAACGCGCCGGATCCGGTGCCGGTGGTCACGCCCGAAAAGGCGGCTGGGCTGGTGCCGCTGGAAGAAGGACAGCGCAGCGCGCTCGACCAGAAAGTCGACGCCTTCGTCGACGAACTGATCGCGCAGGACGTGAACAGCCCCGAATTCGGCAAGCGCGTGGATTCGATCACCGCGCTCGGCCAGAAGGAAATCCGCGCGGCGGCGGGGGAGAGCAATCGCTTCCTTGACCGGCCAGTGCGCGCGATGGATCAGGAATCGGGGGTGGGCAATGATCTGCTCCAGCTTCGCCAGACGATCGAGGATCTCGATCCCTCGCGGCGGGGCAGCCTGCTAGGCCCCAGGAAGCTGTTCGGCATCATCCCCTTCGGGTCGAAGATGCGCGACTATTTCGACAGTTACAAATCCGCGCAAAGCCATATCTCGACGATCCTCACGCGCCTCGCCTCGGGCAAGGACGAGCTGCTGATGGACAATGCCGCCATCGCGGTCGAGCGGCAGAAGCTGTGGGCGGCGATGGGCCGGCTCGAGCAGATGATCCACATGTCCAAGGCGCTCGACGCCAAGCTCGAGGACAAGGCGGCCGAGCTGGACGCGACTGATCCCGCCAAGGCCAAGGCCGTGCGCGAGACTGCGCTCTTCTACGTCCGCCAGCGCACGCAGGATCTGCTGACCCAGATGGCGGTCAGCGTGCAGGGCTATCTGGCGCTCGACCTGGTCAAGAAGAATAATGTCGAGCTGATCAAGGGCGTCGACCGCGCCTCCACCACCACCGTTTCGGCGCTGCGCACCGCAGTGACGGTCGCGCAGGCGCTGACCAACCAGAAGCTGGTGCTGGAGCAGATCACCCAGCTCAACACCACCACCGCGAACATCATCGACGGCACCGGCAAGATGCTGAAGGAACAGACCGCCCAGATCCATGAGCAGGCCGCCTCCGCGACCATCCCGCTCGACGTGCTCCAGCGCGCTTTCCAGAATGTCTACGATACGATGGATTCGATCGACACGTTCAAGCTCAAGGCGCTCGATTCGATGAAAACGACGGTCAACGCGCTGTCGAGCGAGGTCGAGAAATCGAAGGGCTATATCGCGCGCGCGGAAGGCGCGGAGCAGGCGAAGTCGCTGCCGTCGTCGGCCGACCCGTTCACAGCGATCGAGTAAAGAAGAAAGGACGGCCGCCCTCGACTTCGCATCGGGGCGGCGGCACTATGCGCGCCAATGGATAGCGAGCAGATCATTCGCCACGCCGAGGATTTCCTCCGCCGCGTCTCGCCCGAGGGGCGGGCGCGGGCGAAGCGTGCGCGCGAACGGCGGCGCAAGGCGTTCATGCGCATCGCCAAGCGGCTGGTGCTGGCGACGGTGGGCATCTTCCTGGCCGCGATCGTCGCGGGGCTGGTCCTCGGGCCGATCGGCGACACAGGCGTAATGGTGACCGCGCTGGCGCTGGTCGTCGCCTGGGCGGCGATAGTCTTTATGTCGCAAACCCCCGAGCCGACGACCGAAGCGCTGGTGCAAAGCGACATCGCGATGCTTCCCGGCCGCACCGAGGAATGGCTGGAGCGTCAGCGCCCGGCCCTCCCCGCCCCCGCTGCAAGGCTGGTAGACGGGATCGGCGTGAAGCTCGATGCGCTTGGCGGGCAGCTTCAGAGCCTCGATCCGCGCGAGCCCGCCGCCGCCGAGGTGCGCCGCCTGCTGGGCGAAGAACTGCCCGAGCTGGTCAAGGGCTATCAGCGCGTGCCCGCCTCGCTGCGCCGGGAAGCGCGCGACGGACCAAGCCCCGACGCGCAACTGATCGAGGGGCTGAGGCTGGTCGATAGCGAATTGCAGCGCATGACCGAGCAACTCGCCGCCGGCGATCTCGATGCGCTCGCCACGCGGGGCAAATATCTGGAATTGAAGTATAAGGGCGACGAGGAAATCCGCTGACGCCGCTTGTGCCGTAACAATCGCATTCTATTGTTCTGGGCATGTTACGATCCGCCGCGCTGATTCCCGCATCCTTGGTTCTCGCGGGCATGGCCAGTGGGGCAGGCGCCGCTCCGCTGATCGTGCCATTCGATTTTTCGCGATCGGCGATCGCGCTCGACGTGTCGATCGGCGGCAGGCCCGTCCATATGCTGCTCGATACCGGCGTCGACCCCTCGCTGATCGACCTTGGCCGCGCAGATGAGCTGGGGATCGCTGTCGACCGGCATGACGGCGGCGAAGCGACGGGTTTCGGCGACGGCAAGGGCGCAGCGGTATTTCCCAGCCGGATCGATCGCCTGACGATCGGGGACAGGAGTTTCCCCGCTTTCGAGGCACTGGCGGCCGACACGACCGCGATTTCCAACGGCTATGGCGGCCGGATCGACGGCATACTCGGCTACAGTTTCGTCACCGACAAGATCGTGCTGATCGACTATCCGGACCAGAAGCTGGGCATCCTGTCCAATGCGGGCGAGGCCAAGGCGATGACGCGGACCTGCCGCACGCGCTGGTCCACGACGCTGCGCACCGTCGACAGCTTCCCGGTCGTTCCCGGCTTCCGCATCGGATCGGCGAAGGCTCCCGTCACGTTCGACACGGGCTCCAACGGCGGCATCGCGCTGTTCGGAAGCGCCAGGGAACTGCCCGGCGTAGCGGCCGCCCTGCAGGAAAACGGATCGGTCACGCATGTCGGCGCGCGCGGCGACAGCAGGACAGTGCGCTACAGGCTTGCCGCCCCCGTCGGCTTCGGGCCATTCTCGCTGCCTGCCGGCCAGACGGTGGTGATCCACGCCGAGCAAGGCTCGCGCAAGACCAGGGTGGCGAATATCGGCAACAAGCTGATGGCCGAAATGAAACTCAAGGTGCTGCTCGATTACCGCGCGCGGCGCATGGCCTTTTACGGCGATTGCGGCTGAACCTGCCCTTGTCCCGGCGCGGGACAGGGCACGCGCTGTCATCCGAATGACCTAGAGCAGCCCAAAAAGGTTAATGCGGCGTTCGTAATCGCCCCGAACCCGGAATGATCCGGCAATAGGGAGCAAGACCATCATGAAGATCCTGAACGTGGCCGTCGCCGCAGCGATGCTCGTCGCCGCGGCCGCGCCCGCCGTCGCCACGCCGCTCGTCATCGGCAATGGCAGCAGCAACAACAGCTTCCCCTTCGGCGGCAGCTACCTCCCCAACCCGACCACCTATCAGCAAATCTATGCCGCCTCGAAGTTCGGTTCGACGCCCATCTCGATCAGCAGCATCTCGTTCAAACGGCTTTCCGGCACCGTCGCAAACGGCGTCTTCACCCTGTCGCTGTCGACTTCGAGCCGGTCGCTCACCAACCTCGACGGCGTGAACTTCGCCAGCAACATCGGCGCGGATGCGAAGCAGATCTTCTCGGGCGCCCTGATCGGCCAGCTCCAGGGCGACATGCTGACCTTCAACTTCGCCCCGTTCAACTATGATCCGACCAAGGGCAACCTGCTGCTCAACGTCGGCGTGACCGGGCTGGTCGGCAATTATGGCGCGAACTTCGCCGGCAGCTTCGCCGCCGATACCGGCGCGACCGGAATCTACAGCCGCGCGACCGATTTCAGCGCGCAGATCCCGACCTCGATCGGTCTGCAGACCTTCTTCAACGTCGGCGCGCCGGTTCCCGAACCTGCCACCTGGGCGATGCTCGTCATCGGCTTCGGTCTCGTCGGCTATGGCATGCGCCGCCGCGCGCGCTTCGTCAGCGTCGCCGCCTGATCCCATTGCGGCCGAGACGGAAGAAGCGCCGGCCTCCTCGGAGACCGGCGCTTCTTTTTACCCCTGAGGGGGGCTGCGGGACAGGCGGAACCGGGGGGACCGTCCGGCTCCGCCTGCTCTCCCGCCACGACCGGGCGCGATCCCCTCGCGCCTGCGGCCAGGCTTAGAAACCGTGCTTGATCGTCACGAACAACTGGCGCGGCGCACCGGCGAGCAGCGTCTGGTTGTCGCCGCTGGCGGTGAAGCCGTTCGAGCCGATCGTCGAGACATAGCGCTTGTCGGTCAGGTTGGTGATGCTGCCTTCGATCGCCCACCCCTTCAGGAAGCCCGCCTCTTCGCCGAAGCGATAGCCGAGCGTTACGTCGACGATCGCGCGGCCGGGCACCGACTTGTCATTGGTGTAAGTGAAGAAGCGCTTGGTCATGTAATCGACACCGGCGCGCGCCAGCAGGTGGCCGTCGTCATAGACCAGCTCGCCCTTCAGCATGTGCTTGGGGCTGTCGACCACGGTCTTGCCCTTGGTCGCGGTGACGATCACCGGCAGCTTGGTCACCGGATCGACGCCCATCACATTATCCCGATATTCGGAGTGATTGAAGGCGTAGGAGGTGAAGAAAGATACCGCCGGCATGAACTTGTAAAGCATCGTGAACTCGACGCCGTAGTTGCGGACGTCGCCGACATTCTGAAGCG